>JANOPN010000229.1:0-5409 GCA_031421855.1 Comamonadaceae bacterium | reverse complement strand
CTACGTGCCTTTGCTGCCCTGGATGGCGGTGATGTGGTGGGGCGTGGCGTTGGGGCAGTGGTTGTTGCGCAAAAGGCCGGGCGTTTTGGCGGCTAGCAGATGGCCAAGTGCTTCAGTCGGTCGCTCGTTGGCGGGCATGGGGCGCTGGAGTTTGAGTTACTACATGGTTCATCAGCCACTGCTGCTGGGTCTACTGGCGGCTTGGACTTGGTGCGTTGGTTGAACGAATGCGTGACAAAGTACTCAATTGGCGTTTTAATGAATCTCGTCAATATTTTTAGGAGCATCACATGAAAGCACTCGGCGCCGAATTTTTGGGTACGTTTTGGCTGGTTTTGGGCGGCTGCGGCAGCGCCGTCCTCGCTGCCGCTTTTCCCAATGTGGGCATCGGCCTGCACGGCGTGTCGTTGGCTTTTGGTTTGACGGTGTTGACGATGGCGTTTGCCATTGGCCACATTTCGGGCTGCCACCTCAACCCGGCGGTGTCCATTGGCCTGTGGGCTGGTGGGCGGTTTGAGTCATCCAAGCTGCCAGGCTACATCGCGGCACAGGTGTTGGGTGCGATTGCTGCCGGTGCGGTGCTGTACGTGATTGCCAGCGGCGCGCCAGGTTTTGATGTGTCAAAAGGCTTTGCATCAAACGGCTACGGCGCACATTCGCCCGGCGGCTACTCGATGGCGGCTGCTTTGCTGACCGAGGTTGTCATGACGATGTTCTTTTTGATCGTCATTTTGGGCGCAACCGACAAACGCGCCCCTGCAGGCTTTGCGCCAATCGCGATTGGTTTGGCCCTCACGCTGATTCACCTGATCAGCATCCCGATCACCAACACATCGGTTAACCCGGCTCGCAGCACAGGTGTGGCACTCTTCGTGGGCGACTGGGCGGTGGCGCAGTTGTGGCTCTTTTGGGTCGCACCCATCTTGGGTGCGGTGCTCGGTGCGGTCGCGTACAAATGGATCGGCAGCGACGATAAGTAGCCAAAGCAGCCCAAAACCGGTGGTCAGAGCTATTTTTGATGGTTTTTTGGCTCTTGGTCACCGGATCCATTGGTTTTGTTGCTATACATTTAGTAGCAACCGGACATCTGACAGGCAACTGAATCGACTCAGCTTCAGCGCGCGAGCAGGCACAATTGGGGCCTTGATCATTTCAGCATTGGCGCACTCATGAAGGTCGTTGGATTCGCAGGCTACTCGGGCTCGGGCAAGACGACTTTGGTCGAGCAATTGATCGCTGCATTGAAGACCCAAGGGCTGCGAGTCAGTGTGGTGAAACACGCTCACCACAGCTTCGATATCGACCACGCCGGCAAAGACACCCATCGCCACCGCTCGGCTGGTGCATTCGAGGTCGTCGTAGCGTCCAACAAGCGGCTGGCCTTGGTTCGCGAATACGAGCGCGAGGCCGAACCCAATGTCCACCAGTTGATCGCCGAGATCAGCAGCGTGGCCGACTGGGTGTTGGTTGAGGGGTTTAAATCATCGGACGTGCTCAAAATCGAAGTTTGGCGCGCCCAAGCTGGTAAACCCGCCCGCTACCCAGACGATCCGTTCATTGTTGCCATCGCAACCGACAGCCCGCAAAGCTTGCCCGAACCCACGGGTCGACCGATTTTGGATTTAAATAATGCATCGGCCATTGCGTCGTATTTGTTGAGCGACGCAGATCGCTTCATTTACCAGCCCGAGTTGCATCAATGACAACGGCTGCCATCAAGCCGGGGCTGAAGCCGCTGGAAGCGGCATTGGCCGAGTTGCTCGCACATGCCCAGCCGCTCGATCGCGTCGAAATGGTTGACGCCTTTGATGGCGACGGCCGCGTTTTGGCCCAAGATGTCGTCGCTGAGATCGACGTGCCGGGCTTCGATAACAGCCAAATGGATGGTTACGCGGTGCGCGCGGCTGATGTGCGGGTTGCAGGACAGGCGCTACCCGTCAGCCAACGCATTGCCGCTGGGCACTTTGGCGTGGCCTTGGCTGTGCAGAGTTGTGCGCGGATTTTCACGGGCGCGCCCATGCCGCTGGGGGCCGATTCGGTGCTCATGCAAGAAGACTGCGCGGTTGTCGCTGATGGCGTGGTGCAACTCAATGTTGTCCCCGAAATGGGCCAGTGGGTGCGCCTTCGTGGTGAGGACGTGCGGCGCGGGCAGGGCGTTTTGCAAGCGGGCACCGTGCTTGGCCCCGCGCAAATCGGCTTGGCGGCGAGCTTGGGGGTCGCCCGCTTGAGCGTGCGCGCCGCGCCTGTGGTGGCCATGTTTTCAACGGGTGACGAATTGGTCATGCCTGGCAGCATTGCGCCGCAAGACTTGCCCAAAGGCGCGATTTTCAACTCCAACCGCTACTTTTTGCGCACCTTGCTTGAGCGGCTGGGGGCAACAGTGCGCGACATGGGTGTCGTGCCCGACACCTTTGATGCCACCATTCAAGCGATGCGCACCGCCGCGCTTGACGCCGATTTGATCCTCACCAGCGGGGGAGTGAGTGTCGGCGAAGAAGATCACGTCAAGCCCGCCGTGCAAGCCTTGGGTGAGCTGGATTTGTGGCAAATCAGCATGAAACCCGGCAAACCGTTCGCCTATGGGCGCGTTCGCCGGGGCGACGTCACGGGTCGTGTCAGGGGGCATTTTTGCCACTTCATCGGCTTACCGGGCAACCCGGTGTCGAGCTTTGTCACCGCTTTGTTGCTGGTACGACCCTTTTTACAGGCCTTGTTGGGCCTGCCCGCGACCCCGCTTCCCACTGTTGATGGCGTTGCTTTGCATGACGGGCCGCCAGCAGACAAGCGCCGTGAATTTTTGCGTGCGACCAGCACGCCGCAAGCAAACGGCCAACTCGGTGTGGCGTTTTTCCCCAATCAGAACTCGAGCGTGCTCACCAGCATGCACTGGGCCAACGCCTTGGTTGACAATCCCAGTCATACAAGCATTCGCGCAGGTGATACCGTTCAAATCATCGACCTTGCCGCGTTGATGCGCTAAAAACACGACATTCATGACGACCCGCACCATTCAATTGCGATTTTTTGCCAGCGTGCGCGAAGCCATCGGCAAAGACCACGAGACGCTCACGACAACGGCCGCCACAGTGGCGGATCTTCGGGCGGAGTTGATTGCGCGCGGTGGAGCGTACCGCGAATTTTTGTCTGCCAATCGCCCGGTCCGCGCGGCGGTCAATCACCAAATGGTTGCGGATGAGTCCAGCTTGATTCCTCCTGGCGAGTCAGTCGAGGTCGCATTTTTCCCACCGGTAACGGGCGGGTGATGGCGTGACCCAAGCCGCAAACAATGCCACGCTGGCGCGTCGCGTCATGGTGCGAATCCAGACCGAGGACTTTGATGTCAGCACCGAGTTGACCGCTTTGCGGGTCGACATGCCCGGTGTTGGCGCCGTCGCCAGTTTTGTCGGTTGCGTGCGAGACCGAAACGATGGCCAAGGCGTGGGATGCTTGGAGTTGGAGCATTACCCCGGCATGACTGAGCGAAGCTTAGAGACAATCGCTTGCGACGCGTTTGATCGCTTTGATGTGGTGGGTGTCAGCATCATCCACCGCGTGGGTCGGCTTGCGCCAACGGACCAAATTGTCTTTGTGGCAGCGAGCTCGGCGCACCGGGGTGAGAGCTTCAAAGCCTGTGAGTTTTTGATGGACTATCTTAAAACCCAAGCCCCTTTTTGGAAAAAAGAAGATGTCGTTGAACAAGGGCGCGTCACGGCCAGCCGCTGGGTCGACGCCCGGGTAAGTGACGACCAAGCGATGGCGCGTTGGAGCACTCCGGCATGAGTTCATCCGTTAAACGCACGCTTTTGTTTGCTGATTTGGCAGGATCGACGGCGCTTTACGAGTCCATGGGCAACACCCAAGCCACCCGTTTGGTGACGGACTGCACCGAGGCCATGGGCGCGGCGATCAAACAAGCCGGGGGGCGCGTCGTCAAAGTCTTGGGTGACGGCGTTTTGGCAACCTTTGCCACGCCACAAGCGGCGCTGACGGGCGCGCGCGGGGTTCGAGAGGCGGTTACCCGCATGGGCTTGCAGCGCAAACGCGCCGAAGCGAAAATACCCGCGCGTCAACCAGTCGGCGGTAGTGCTGACACCCAGTTCAGTGCCGACACCAACTTGTGCGTCAACATCGGTGTCGAGCATGGTGACGTGGTTGAGCATGAGCAAGACGTGTTTGGCGATGTCGTCAACGTGGCCGCCCGCCTGTCTGACGTGGCCCAAAACGGCGAAATCCTCATCGGTGAGGGGGGGTATCAAGCGCTCGACGCTGCGTGGCGAATGAGTTGCCGCAGCCTGTCGCGCATCACCCTCAAAGGCAAGTCTCAAGCCATGCCGGTTTGGCGGTTAGAGGCCGTGACCGAGATGCAAACTGGCCCGCACATTGCGTACACCATGCATGTGGGGGCGTTGGCCACGCAAGACTTGGACGGCGATGATGGCCCCCGAACCCTGGTGTTGCATTTGCCAAGCGGCGCGCGGGCGCAGCTGAGTAGCGAGTCGACCACGAGCTTGATTTTGGGCCGAACGGCCGATGCCCAGCTCGTGCTTGACGACCCGCGCGTGTCGCGCACACACGCGACCTTGGCTTGGCAGCTTGACCATTTTGTGCTGACCGACATCAGCTCCAACGGCACTTGGCTGCGATTTGGCGGCGCGTCGCAGGTGCACACGCTGCGGCGATCCAGCATGCCGCTGGTCGGTGGTGGTGAGATCGGGCTGGGCGCTCACGTGAGTTTTGCCCCAGAAGTCACTTTGCAGTTCAGCATTGAGCGTTGAACATCGAATTATCGATCTTTTTGGCCGTTGGTCACCGGATTCATTGGACTTGATGCTACTGTTTTTGACATCATTGACACATCAATTTTGCCCAAAACGCGCTAAAGTGCGATACTGAACCCGCCCAGTAAGCTGCCGTTTAAACCCAAGGAAGCCGCATGAAACCCGTCGTTGAACTCATCAAACACCGCGATTCAGCTCCGTTCAGCGTCTCGCCCGATGTTTGCGTCTTTGATGGGCTCAAACTGTTGGCCGAGCACGGCGTGGGTGCCATGTTGGTGATGAAAGATGAAAAATTGGTTGGCATCTTTTCAGAGCGCGACTACACCCGAAAGGTGGCGCTACAAGGCAAAAACTCACGCGAGACCAAGGTTTCGGAAATCATGACCGGTGATGTGGTCTCGGTTAGCCCCCGAACCGGCACGCGGGTCTGCATGTCACTCATGAGCACCAAAAAGATCCGCCATCTACCCGTGATTGATGGCGAGAAAGTCTTGGGCCTGATCTCGATTCGCGATTTGATGGACGACATCATCGCTGACCACGAAATCACCATTTCGCAACTGCAAAGCTACATCACAGGATAGTCCTAAAATAGTAGCACCAGAGTCAATGAATCCGGTGACCAAGGGCT
>JANOPN010000228.1:0-20444 GCA_031421855.1 Comamonadaceae bacterium | reverse complement strand
CAAATCGGGGTCGGCTTGGGCGACGAGGTGATTGCGATCAAACATGATGATGTTGTCCTTGAAAAAGGCGGGGCGCACAGCATGACCGCTGTGTTTGGTTGCCCAGGCGAACGGCTGATTCGCGATCGAGCGCTAGCTGCCCCAATCACGTCCGCGCTTCCTTGTGGGCATGTCCACATCCGCAAAGCGACCCAGCTGGGCTGAGTCGGATGCTTTATCGCCAGTTGCGCGGCTGTCGAATCTTAGCTTAAAACCGATTTAACGTAACCGGGTCGCTGCCGCTAGGAGGCGCGATGCGCGGCTCGGGCTGCGGTGACTCCGCATCGGACAACGACACCGCTTGGATCGTGCTTGCTGTTGCGTCTTTCCTGACGACGCTCACATTGCCACCCGCAATCTGTGGGCCGCTGGCGGCGTAAGACACCAGGCGGCCGCCAGCCACGTCGCGCAGGCGGTTTTGCTCGGCGTAGACTTTTGACGCGTAGCCGCCGTCATTGTCGTGCAGCGCTGCGCCCACATAAAACTTGAGTCCGGCGTCAACCGACCCCGCGCGTTGGATGCATTCTTGAAGCACTTTAACGCCAACCCGCAAGTTGGTGACTGGGTCAAACGCGGCCAATTTGCCGCCAAAGTGTTTGTATTTGTCGGCGTGGATGCCGGTCATGACTTGCATCAAGCCTTGCGCGCCAACGGGGCTTTGCGCAAACGGGTTGAAGCCCGACTCAACGGCAGCAATGGCCAAAATCAGGTGGGCGTCAAGTTTGGTTGACTTGCTCAACTCGTAGGCTTCTTCGACCAGTGCCGCAATCGGTTCGGGTGCGACCCGGTATTTATTGGCCAGCCAAAACGCCACGGCGGCTTGCTGCTTGGGTAACTCGCGCGGGTTGGTGGCGGTTGCGCGGTCGACCGCGTCGGCTTCAACTTCCATGCCAATGGTGATTTGTTGGCGTGACTTCAGCCACTCAACCAGTTGTTGTTCGCCGCCAACTCGCAAATCGGTGCGCGTGGCGATCAATGCCAAGGCAAGAGCAACCAACAAGCCCACCATGGCCAGGCCATTGTGGAGCAGCTCAAAAACGCCATTGGCGGTGTCGCGAATGACCATTCGCGTGCGTGTGCCCAAGATGTCAAACAAATTCATGTAATTCCTTGTCTCCGTGCTGCCTGTTGCCGTCCGCGTTCGCGGACCGGCACTATCCCTCGTCCAAGTGACGAGTACCGAAAGATGCTTGAGTGATCTCAAGCGCATCCGGCAAACAGCCGGTGGGTGGTTGACCCGACCGCTGCGCAGCGATCAAGGTCTTGGATGCACCAATCCGCGACGTGGGGGTCGCGTTGACGGGTGCTCGTTGCGAGCGGTGGGTCTGGTCGGTCAGCGAACAAAGAAGCTGCGAACCACCCAACCGTTGCGGCCGCAGCTCCTAAGCTTTGGCTCCAATTGACGCCAACTGTGCAGCGCCAGCGGGCAGTCTATCCGAAAAGAGGGCGCTTGAATAGTCAACTGACTCTACGGTCATTAGGTCGTTAAATCGCGAGACAACGCCGGTCAAGCCACTCGCGAGCCGCGCCGCTGACCAAGCCCGACACCCGCGCATGCACTTCGCCGTGATACCGGTTGAGCCAATCGACCTCAACGGCGCTCAGCAAACTGCGGTCAATGCAATGGGTGTCGATGGGGCACAGGCTGAGTGTTTCAAACTTCAAGAAGTCGCCAAAACCGTGATTGCCCGCGTCAACGTTCAGCACCAGGTTTTCAATTCGGATGCCCCATTGGCCGTCGCGGTACAAGCCTGGCTCAATGGATGTGATCATCCCCAGCTCCATGGCGGTGTGTGGGTCGGGCATGCCTTGGCTGATCGACTGCGGGCCTTCGTGAACATTCATGAAATACCCAACCCCGTGGCCAGTGCCGTGGCCGTAGTCAAAACCGGCCGCCCAAATGGGTGCTCGGGCAATGGCATCCAAATAGGGTGACTTCACGCCCTTGGGAAACTGCGCCATTGACAGCGCAATCGTGCCCTTGAGCACCAAGGTGTAGTCGCGGCGGTGCTCGGCGGTGATGTTGCCGATGGGCCAAACCCGGGTGATGTCGGTCGTGCCGCCCAAATATTGTCCGCCCGAGTCGATCAAGAGCAAACCGTCGCCTTCAATCGTGGCGCAAGTTGCGGCGTTGGCCCGGTAATGGTTGAGTGCGCCGTTGGCGTTGAAGCCAGCGATGGTCGAAAAACTGCGGCCCACAAACCCCACCCGCTTGGCTCGCGCAGCAGTCAAGTGCTCGTCAACCGTGACCTCGGTGATGGTCTCTTTGCCCAAAGCGGACTCGAACCAAGCGTAAAACTCGGCCATGGCGGCACCGTCTTGCGCCATCGTGTCGCGAACATGCTGCGCCTCAAGCTCGGTTTTTCGAGACTTGGCAAAGGTGCTGGGGTTGACGGCTTCGACGAACGTTACGGCGTTGCTTACGGCTTCGCGGGTTTGGTGCGTGATTCGCCGTGGGTCAAGCAACAAGGTGCCACTCACCTGGGCCAATGCGGCGTGCGCGCTTGTGTAGTCGGCGATCGACACGCCATCAAGCGCCAACTCGGCCGCGATGGCTGCAGATACTTTGCCAGCGCCCACGAAGATCGTTGCCTGATCCAGGCCAATCAGCGCGTGAGCGATGAAGACCGGGTTGAAGCTGACATCGCTGCCACGTAGGTTAAAAAGATAACAAATGTCGTCAAGTGTGGAGATGAAATGGTGCTGCGCGCCCAAGTCTTTCATGGACGCACGCGTTGCCGCCAGTTTGGCTGCGCGGGTCACAGTGGCATGAGGGGCTTGGTGAACATAGACGGGCTCGGTCGGCAAACTCGGGCGATTCGCCCAAACGCTCACCATGAGGTCGCAATCGGTGCGCAGCTTCACGTTTTTTGCTGCTAAAGCGGCTGCCAAGGCCCGCATCGGCGCCAAGCCCAAGACCGCGCCGTCAACGGCCACCGTGCCGCCAGCAGCGACGTGGTTTGCCAGCCAATCCAAATGTTCAACGCTCGCGCCAGACTTGATTTTGAACAGCTCAATGCCGGTATTGGCCAGCTCGCTTACTGCCTGCCCCCAATATCGGCTGTCCGCAAAGAGCTGCGCGCTGCTTGCACTGACCACCAACGTGCCCATGGAGCCGCTGAAGCCGCTGAGCCATTCGCGGCTTTTCCAACGCTCGGGCAAGTACTCCGACAAATGAGGGTCGCTGGACGGCACCAAAACCGCGTCGATGCCTTCAAGTGCCATGGCGGCGCGCAGGGCGGTGATGCGAGTGGCGTGGATGTTGTTGGTTGCTGTGTTCATGGTCAAGTTTGTTGCGTTTGCGCAGATTATCCCCGCTCAAACGGGGGCTTGACGCAAGCGGTCGGTGATGATTTGATGCCGTGACAGCAAGCAAACTGGAACCAATTAAATGAAACGCGTCACAGGCATCGGCGGGGTGTTTTTCAAAGCCAAAGATCCCAAAAAACTGGGCGAGTGGTACCGCGACCACTTGGGGCTGGACGTGCAAGCGTGGGGCGGCGCGGCCTTGAGCTGGGTGACGCCTGAGAACGCATCAGGCGCGGGCAGCACCCAGTGGTGCCCGTTCAAGGACGACACGACCTATTTCGCACCCAGCCAAGCCCCGTTCATGATCAATTACCGAGTGGCCGATTTAGACGCCTTGGTCGCGGCGCTGAAAAGCGAAGGCTGCGATGTGGACCCCAAAACAGATGAGTCCGAGTACGGCAAATTCGCCTGGGTGATGGACCCCGAAGGCAACCGATGCGAGTTGTGGCAGCCGCCTGACGGGCAATGATGGGACTTGCGCAAAACCGCCCCAGCGGCGTTGCAGCGCCTAGCCGTGCTGTTCGCACTGTCGTCGTCGCCGCGCTTTGCTGGGACAATTTTGCGTAAGTCCCAAATGAGTTGTATCCGCATCAAAAAGACCTGATTACATACCTGCCTCAGATATTGGGCTGTCATTCCAGCGAAGGCATGGAGTCCAGGCGTGATCGGTTAGCGGGCAAACAGCCACTGGATCCCAGCCAACGCTTTAGATGACGCCCGTTTGAGTTTGAGTTACGTATCTAATCAGGCAAAAAGAATAGCAACAACCTCAATGAATCCGGTGACCAATGGCCTAAAAGACGATAAAAACCGCCCCACGGCCTCAAAATGGTCCGCAAACCGGCAAATCAGCTCGAACCGAGCGGCTTGGTTACCATCGCCGGGTGAAGATTGACGAACCCCAAAAACCCGTAGCCGCCCAACCATCGCCGCCGATCCCTCGAGCGCACGCCGCTCGAATCAGCTTTCCTGAGCACCTGCCGGTGTCCATGAGGCGCGACGAGATCATGGCGGCGATGCGCTCGCATCAGGTCGTGATCGTTTGCGGTGAGACGGGGTCGGGCAAAACCACGCAGTTGCCCAAAATGGCTTGGTTGCTGCAACAAGAGCGTGAGGCTTCCACTGCGCCCAATGGCTCAGCCAAACCCGGCCAGCGCCAACGCCGGCGCATCATCGGCCACACGCAGCCGCGTCGCATAGCGGCCAGCACCGTGGCCAAGCGTGTGGCCGACGAGGTGCAGACACCGCTGGGTGAGTTTGTGGGCTACAAGGTGCGGTTTGCCGACAAGCTCGGGCCCAACGCCGCCATCAAGCTGATGACCGACGGTATTTTGCTGGCCGAGACCCAAACCGACCCCGAGCTTCGGGCGTACGACACGCTGATCATTGACGAGGCCCATGAGCGCTCGTTGAACATTGATTTCTTACTGGGGTATTTGTGCCAACTGCTGCCACGCCGCCCTGACTTGCGGGTGGTGGTGACGTCGGCCACGATTGATGCCGAGCGTTTTGCACAGCATTTCGCGTCAATCAAAGGCCCGGCACCTGTCATTCAAGTGAGTGGGCGACTCTTTCCAGTTGAGATGCGCTATCGGCCGTACGAGGAAAGCCGCGAATACGACCTCAATAGCGCCATCGCCGATGCGGCTGATGAGTTGTTGCGCGAGCCGGCGGCCCGTGCGGGCGGCGATATTTTGGTGTTTTTGCCCGGTGAGCGCGAGATTCGCGAAGCGACCGACCACTTGCGCAAGCACCTAAGCCATCAGCCGCACCTGCGCAACACCGAGGTCATGCCCTTGTTTGCGCGTTTGAGCCAAGCTGAGCAAGAGCGCGTGTTTGAGTCGCACAGCGAGCGGCGGATCGTGCTGGCAACCAATGTGGCCGAGACCTCGCTCACGGTGCCGGGCGTGAGTTTTGTGATCGACGCGGGCACGGCGCGCATCAAACGATACAGTTTTCGCAACAAAGTCGAACAATTGTTGGTTGAGCCCGTGAGCCAAGCGGCGTCAAACCAGCGCGCCGGGCGTTGCGGCCGCGTGGCAGACGGCATTTGCATCCGCTTGTACGAACAAGCCGAGTTTGACTCGCGCCCTCGGTTCACCGACCCCGAAATTTTGCGCTCATCGCTGGCTGGCGTGATTTTGCGCATGAAGAGCTTGCGCCTAGGCGCTGTCGATCAGTTTCCGTTCATTGAGCCGCCTCTGGGTCGCGCCATCGCAGACGGCTACCAATTGCTGGGCGAGCTAGGCGCGGTGGACGATGCCAACGAACTCACCGTGCTGGGCGACCAACTCGCTCGCTTGCCACTAGACCCCCGCGTCGGGCGCATGCTGATTGAGGCACGCGAACGCGCCAGCTTAGACGAGGTGTTGATCATCGCCAGCGCTTTGAGCGTGCAAGACGTGCGCGACCGCCCCGCGCGTGCGCAAGCGGCCGCAGACACAGCGCACAAGCAGTTTGACGACGAGAAAAGCGAATTCACGGGCTATTTGAAGCTTTGGCACTGGCTGCAAACCTCGCGCGGTGGCACTGAGGGCGTGCATAAATTGTCGAATCGACAGCATGAAAACCTGTTGCGCGACACCTTCATCAACATGCGCCGCGTGCGTGAGTGGCGCGACGTGCATTCGCAACTCGTGCAAACCGTGCAAGAGCAGCATTGGCAGCTCAACGCGCGCCCGGCAAGTTTTGAGCAATTGCACCTGAGCCTGTTGGCCGGGTTCATTGGCAACGTGGGTTGCAAAAGCGACGACGAAGATTGGTATTTGGGCGCACGCGGCATCAAGTATTGGCGACATCCGGGCGCGAATTTGAGTAAAAAGCCGGGGCGCTGGATCGTTTGCGCCGAGTTGGTCGAGACCACGCGCGTGTTTGGTCGCTCCATTGCAACGGTTGAGCCGCAGTGGATCGAGTCGGCTGGTGCGCATTTGATCAAGCGCCAGCTGCTTGATGCCCACTGGAGCCGCCGCTCTGGCGAGGTGATCGCCCTGGAGCGTGGCACCTTGTACGGGCTGGTGGTCTACAGCAACCGCAAGGTCAATTTCAGCCGAATTGACCCCCAAGCGGCGCGTGAGGTGTTCATTCGCCAAGGGCTCATGGGCGGTGACGACGGCGTAGCCGGTGGCGGCGACATCGCGGAAGATGCCGCCAAGCGCTTGCCGTTTTTGGCGATCAATGCCAAAGCCGTGCTGCGGGTGATCGCGTTGGAGCACAAGTCGCGCCGCCAAGACGTGTTGGTTGACGACGAGCTGATTTTTGCGTTTTACGACGCGCAGATTCCTGCCGATGTGGCCAGTGTCGACGCGCTGGAGCGTTGGTTGCGCCGCGAATCAAAAGCCGCGCCCGATTTGCTCAAACTCACGCCCGAGGCCCTCATGCGCCACGAGGCCGCGGGCGTGACCGCGCAGGCGTTCCCTAAGCTGGTGCGCTTGGGTGGTGTCGATTGCAGCGTGAGCTATTTGCACGAGCCGGGCGACGCCAAAGACGGCATGACCGCGTCGGTGCCGCTTTTTGCGCTCAACCAAGTCAGCGAAGACCGGTTGGATTGGCTGGTGCCCGGCATGCTCAAAGACAAGATTCAGGCCTTGCTCAAGAGCCTGCCGCAGCGCTCTCGTGGCCGCTTGGTGCCGCTGCCGGAGTCGGCGCAAAAAATCAACGATGCCTTGTCGCTGCCCCTGACGTTTGGGTCGGGTTCGTTGATTGACGCGGTGCTCAAAGTCGTGCGCGGCATGGTTGACCTCGACGTCAAGCGTGCAGACTTCAAGCTCGACACCTTGCAAGCGCATCAGTTCATGAACCTGCGCGTGGTCGACGAGCATGGTCGCCAGCTGAGCACAGGCCGCTCGCTCAGTGCGCTGCGCTCGGAGCTTGGGGCCAAGGCTCGAGGCGCGTTTGCCGAGCTGGCGCAGCTCGCCAAGCAAGATTTGGCCTCAACCGAGCCAAATATTCAGTCAAATACGCCTCTGGTCTCCGAATCCATTCACTTGGTTGCTATCAAAAACAAAGTGGCTGCAACCGAAGTCGCGGCGACGCTCAAGCTCGATACCGAAACTCGCCACACCACTTGGGACTTCGGAGAGTTGCCCGAGATCATGGAAATCGAGCGCGGGACAGGTAAAAATCGCCAAATCTTGGTGGGATTCCCGGCGCTGGTGGATGTGAAAGATGCCGTGACGATCGAGGTGTTTGACGAGCCCGATGTCGCCAGTCTCAAGCATCGTTTGGGTCTTCGCCGCCTGTTCGCGTTGCAAGTCAAAGATGGGCTGCGGTTCTTAGAAAAAAACCTGCCCGACATACAAAAAACCGCACTTTTGTACGCGCCAATCGGCACAGGCGAAGAATTGCGTGAGCAAGTGCTTCATGTGGCGCTTGACCGGGCTTTTTTGCTTGACCCCTTACCCACTGACGCCGCGGGGTTCAAGCGCGCACTAGACGACGGGCGTGGTCGCTTGAACCTGATTGCCAACGAAGTCGCCCGTTTGGCGCTCACGGTGCTGACCGAATATGCCGCTGCCGCCCGCAAACTCAAAGACAGCAAGCCCCCCCTTGATGTGGCGCAAGACGTGCAACTTCAACTCCAACGCCTGTGCCCCAAGCGGTTCCTAGAGGTCACGCCGTTTGCGCAACTCAGCCACATGGCGCGCTACCTCAAAGCCATCACCATGCGCTTGGACAAACTGCGCAGCGACCCCAGCCGCGACACCGCCCGAATGACCGAACTCAAGCCCCAAGATCAGCGTTTTTGGCGCTTGGTCGCCGAGCGCAAAGGCCTCACCGACGCGCGGCTGCAAGAGTTTCGCTGGCTGCTGGAAGAGCTGCGAGTCAGCTACTTCGCGCAAGAGTTGCGAACGCCTACGCCAGTCAGTACCAAAAGGCTAGACAAAGCCTGGGCGCTGTTGAACCAGTAGTGGGACTTACGCAAAACCGCCCCGGCGGCGTTGCGGCTCCTAGCCGTGCTATTCGCACTGTCGTCGTCGCTGCGCCTTGCTGAACCAATTTCGCGTAAGTCCTAAGTGGGCTTTTGCGGCCGCGGCTCGACAAGCCGTGCTTGAAGCAGTAAAACCCGGTATTCGTTGACTTGAATCGGGGTGCTCATGGATCGACGTGATTTTTTGGACTGCTCTGCTCGGGCGGCTTGCTCGGCAAGCCTGGTTGGCTTGCCCGCGAGCATGGCCATTGCTGCTGACGCCAAGCTCAAAACCTACGCCAATGCGTTGTTGGTCAACCCGCAAGGGGATGCGATCAAGGCTTCAAGCCTCAAGCCGCGCACAAACTACATTTTTCATTACCCGTTTGAGGGCACGCCAGTTTTTTTGCTTGATCTGGGTAAGGCCGTGGCGGGCAAGGCCTTGGAGACCCGTGACAAAGCTCAATATCAGTGGCCGGGTGGTGTGGGCAAGGCGCGCAGCATTGTGGCGTTTTCTGCGATTTGCGCGCACAAGTTGGTGTACCCCACGCCCAATTTGAGTTTCATCAGTTTTCGCGCAGGACCATCGAGCCACGCTGGCGCGCACGGCGCGGGTGAGAACTTGATTCACTGCTGCGCAGACCACAGCCAGCATGACCCCGCGCTTGGCGCTCAGGTGCTTCGCGGCCCCGCGACCCAGCCACTGTGTGCCATCCTCTTGACCCACGACCCCAAGACCGACACCTTGACGGCGCACGCCACCTTGGGTGGTGAGCTGTTTGACGAGTTTTTCAGCAAATACGAGGCCAAACTCAGCTTGGACATGGGCGGCAAGGCCAAAAACGCGGTCACCACAAAAACCAGCGTGCGTGAGTTGGCGCAGTTTTGCAAAAACACGATTCAGTGCTGATTGCGACGCTTGAATCAGTCAAGTTGACCCCAACTTGCCACCGATGAATTCGAATATCGTTGTTTTAAACACCGTCAAACTCACCGGCTGGGTCGCGCGCCAAGTGGCGCGGTTTCGTCATGCGTACGCGTGTCGACAGATTCGGCGACGGGGCATTCCTCAGTCGGTTTGGCAAAAAACACTCAACACCTACCGATTTTTGCCGCGTCACCCGCGCCTTCGTGAGTTGAGCAGCCTGTTTTTGATGCGCAAAGAGTTTTTTGGGGCGCGCGGGCTGGCCTTGACCGACGACATGGCCGTTGCGGTGGCAGCCCAAGCTTCCATGTTGCTGCTGGGCCGATCGCTGCTTGATGAACAAATCAACCCCCACCGCGCGTTTGATGTGATGCGCGACTTCGACGATTCGGTCGGCATCGTGCTCCACGCGGGGGCGATGTTGGCAAAAGGTCGCCGCGTGGATGCCAACGGCGTCGTGCATGAACATACCCAAGCCCTGAGCGGCCAAGCCATGATGCGCGGCCCCATCACGCTGAGTTGGCAAGACGTTGCCGATTCGCCGTTTCAAGCCGGTCAGGGCTCTAACGTGGTCGTACACGAGTTTGCGCATGTGCTGGACATGCAAACCGGCGCGGCCGATGGCGCGCCGCCGCTGCCGCGCGACTTTGCACCCTTTGGCGTGCCATTTGCCGATGGTGCTTCTGCGTCGCAAGCTTGGGCGACTGTGATGGGTTTTAGCTTCGAGCGATTTTGCAATCGCTTGACCGCTGCTCAGCAGTTGGGTGAGCCGTTGCCACTGCTCAATGCTTACGGCGCAAGCGCGCCCGAGGAGTTTTTTGCGGTGGCGGTGGAGTCGTATTTGATCAATCCCCGCCAATTTGCCAGCGAGCTGCCTGAGTTGTTGCCGTGGTTTGACGCGCTTTTTCAGGCGCACCGGTGGCAGTTGCGCTGAACTGAGGGCGTTAAACCGGGGCGTTCGTCGCATCCACGGCGCGTTCGTCGCGTTTACGGCGCGTTCGTCTCAATCGGGGCTCGCCCGGTGGGCTGGTTAGGGCACATTTGAGCTGTTCCAACCCCTGCAAACTGCTTGCACCGCACCGGCATGACCACCGCTTCAATTTCAGTAGAGCCCCCCGCGATTCGCACCTTGGCTGATCCGTGGTCGAGTTGGCGAAAAAGCTTAATGCATAGCTTGGGGGTATTTGCGGCGTGCTTAGTGTTGTGGATGATGCTCACCGGCTTTCAGTTTGACCGGTTATGGCGCACAGGGCCTTGGGAGCTCTTGAGCATGGCGTTTGCTTGTGCGGGTATTCAGTTGAGCTTGACGGCAGCGCGCCGGTTCATGACCCCAGACCCCAGAATTGGGGTGGTGATTTTTTGGGCGGGGCTGGCCTGTGCCACTGCTTTGTTGCTGTCGCAGCTCGCGATGGCTTCCACGCCGGAGTGGAAATTCGCTTATCAAAACAAAAAAATCCACGCGCTCAACGGTGCCGTACTGGCGAGCGTGCTCAGTTTTGTTGTCTACATCGTGTGGGTGAATTTGACTGACATGCGCTTATCGGCGTTGGAGCCCGCTCGCGAGGCGCGCATGCGATCAATGGTCGAAAACTGCGCGGACGAAGAAGTCGTGGGCTGTGGGCCGTGGCGAACACGCTACCTGCGTGCGCTAAAAGCCACGTCAAACGCGCTTCAATGGCGTCAACCTGTGACTGCCAAAGCGCTGCTGATGGACGTTTTTACCTGGCCACGTGTGCTGGCTTGTACCGTAGTCGATGGGGTCGTGTTTGCATTTTTAGTGGGCGTAGTCAGCTCGCTGGCAATTGCACTTGGTTTTTTTGGCGAACCTCGCGTCGCTGGCGACCAGCTGTTCGCAATTGAAAAAGCGCTACCCAGCTGGTTCAAGGAATTTGGCTACATCGCGTTAATTAGCTCGGGTACGTGGGTCATGGCCTTGGCAACGCGCTGGAGCAAGTGGCTCAACCACTCGGTGAGTGCGGCAACCACAGTGGTGTGGGTTATGCACCTGGGAGCGGCAGGGGCGTGTGTGGCGCTGCTTGGCGAAGTGCCTCAGATGGCATGGCTGCACCCGGCCGTTTTCATCACGGCAATCTTCGCCGCCATGCGCCCCGCATCATTGCTTAACTCCCGAGCCGAGGCGATCGCGGCCGCGCAGCGGGTTGAGCATAACGAGCAGGCGGTGCGCGCGCAGGGGCAGCGCTCGCTCGCGCTGGCTGACTTGAAAGCACTTCAAGCGCAGATTGAGCCTCACTTTTTGTACAACACCCTGGCCAATTTGCAGCTTTTGATTCGCGCTGATGCGAGCCGCGCTGATGCCATGACGGGTCACCTGATTGACTACTTGCGCGCGCGCTTGCCGCTGATGCGTGCGCCATTGGCTGCGCTGAGCAGCGAAGTTGACATGGTGCGCAGCTATTTGGAAATTTTGAAAATTCGAATGGGCGAGCGGTTGCACGCCAGCTTTGATGTGCCCAGCGACTGTGCTGAGGTGCAGATACCGACTTTGGTGGTGATGACGTTGATCGAAAACGCCATCAAACATGGCTTGGAGCCCAAGCGCGGCGGTGGCAGCATTGCCGTGAGTGCGCGACGCGCCGGTGATTGGGTCAGCATCCGAGTGGCTGACAGTGGCGTGGGGTTCGGCGGTGGCGCGGGGGCCGCGCAATCGGCTGGCACCGGCGTGGGCTTGGCCAACATCACCGAGCGGCTGCGCTTGAGCTACCCCGATGCCCGCGACCCCAGCGGGCAGGGCGCAAGGGTCGAGCTCTTGCACAATGAACCCCAAGGCGTGATCGCCGTCTTGCACCTGCCTGTTTGAGAAAGCGCCACCGATGAAGCCAATAAAAGTATTGATTGCCGAAGACGAAGACCTGATTCGCGCCGAGATGGTGCGCTTGCTGGGTGTGCATTGGCCCGAGTGCGAGTTGGTGGGCGCGGCCGAGGACGGCGCGCACGCGGTCGAGCTTTGGGAGGCGCACCAGCCCGATGTGGCGTTTTTAGACATCCAAATGCCCGGCATGACCGGCTTGCAAGTGGCTGCGTTGATCTCGCCCACGACCCAAGTCGTGTTTGTGACGGCTTATGACCAACATGCATTGGCCGCGTTTGAAGCAGGAGCCGTCGACTACTTGCTCAAACCCGTGCGGGCCGATCGGCTGGATCAGGTCATCGCCAAACTCAAGCAGCGCTTGGTCGTGAATGAGCCCATGGCGGCTGCGCCCGATGCACCTGATTTAGGCCAAATCATCCAAAACTTGACTCGACAACTCCAAGGCGCGCAGGCCAAAGAGCCGATCAACTGGATCAGTGCCTCGCTTGGTCAAAACATCAAACTGATCGCCGTCAAAGACATCATTTATTTTCAAAGCGACAGCAAATACACCCGAATCGTCACGCTTGAAGGCGAAGCCTTGGTGCGCAAGAGCCTTCGCGAATTGCTAGACGACTTGGACGGGGCCGCCTTCAAGCAGGTGCATCGCTCAACCGTGGTCAACATGCAAGCGGTCAGCGAAGTCGAGCGCGACGGAACCGGGCGCGGCACGCTCAAATTCAAAGGCATCAAAGACGAAGTTGACGTGAGCAGCGCCTACATGGGGCTTTTTAGGCCGTCATGAGTGAGATGATTTGATTATTTTGATAGCAACAAACCCAATGAATCCGGTGACCAAGTGCCGATTGGGTATCAAATCGACTCCAAAACTTCATTTTTAACTCTCGTCAAGCTCCAGTCGTTGCAACTCGTAGAGTTTGCGGTAAATGCCGCCGTCTCGGGCCATGAGCCCGGCGTGGGGTCCCAGCTCGGCCAATTGGCCGTGGTTGAGTACGGTGATTTGGTCAGCGTCTCGAATCGTGCTCAAGCGGTGGGCGATGGCCACGACGGTGATGCTGCCTTTGAGGGCGTTAATCGCGCGCTGGACTTGGATTTCGGTGTCGCTGTCGATGTGGCTGGTGGCCTCGTCCAGCAGCAGCACTTGGGGCTTGCCGACGATGGCGCGCGCAATGGCGATCAATTGCTTTTGACCCACCGACAGCCGTGCGCCACCTTCACCGAGCGGGGTGTCGTAGCCGTGTTCGAGCTGCAAAATAAACTCATGTGCTTGCGCAGCGGCGGCGGCCGCGTGAACCGCTTCAACGCTCAATGCGCGCCCCATGGCGATGTTTTCAAACGCCGAGGCAGCGAGCAAAAACGGCTCTTGCGGCACAAGGGCGACCGCTTGGCGAAACGCGTCTTCGTCCAAGGTGTCAATGGATTGGCCGTCTAGTTTGATGGCCCCAGCAGGCGCGTCATAAAAACGAAGCAAGAGCGACAACAACGTGCTTTTGCCGCTGCCGGTGTGACCGACCACGCCGTAAAACCCGCCATGAGGAATATTCAAGTTGATGTGATGCAGTACTTGCGCCCCAGTGGCGTAGGTGAAACACAGGTCGCTGATGTCGATTCGCCCACTGGTGAGTCTCGCAGCGTTCGTCGGCTGAGCGGCTTCGGCCTCGCGCATCAGGGTGTTGACCCTTGAAGCCGCGACGACCGACTGCTGAAACTGCGAAAACTGCACGGTGATGTTGATCATGGGGTCAACCACGCGCTCGACGTACGCGATGAAGGCGTAGAGCACGCCAATCTCGATCGGCCCCACCCAGCCGCCGTGGCCCTTGAGACCAAAAATCGCGATCACGACAGCCAGCAGCACGATGTTGAGCGCGTCCAGCATCGGGCGCAGCAGCCAGGCGTTGGCGCGCACCTCTTGGCGGCGCGCCGCGTAGTGCTCCCAGCTGGTGGTGTCGAGCGCCTTGGCAAACCGCGCTGAGGCGTTGCTGGCCTGCAAAACTGGCATGCCGTTGATGTTTTCTGCCATTTGCGCGTTGATGCTGGAGCGCAGTTCGCGGGCGCGTGCAACCGCTGGGGCGCTGAAGCGCTGGTAGAGCTTGACGACGACGACGACCGCCGGGAGCATGCAGGCCGCAACCAGTGCCAGCCGCCAATTCAGCCAAAACATCAACACGAATACGCCTGCAACCGTGATGGCGGCATCCAACATCACGAAAAGCACCTGCACGTAAAGCGCTTTGACGGCTTCGGTGTCGTTCGTTACCCGGCTCACCAGCTGCCCGGTGATGGCGGTATCAAAAAACCGCATGGGCAGTCGCAGCACATGGGCGTAAACCGCCTCGCGTATGCGCTGCACGCTGCGCATGGCCAAACCAGCCAACCGCACCAATTGGGCGTAGCGCAACCACGACGCCGCCACACCGGCCAGCCAGGCTCCTGCGAGCAGGGCGATCATTTGTGCGATTTCGGCGTTGCGAGGCACCAAATAGTTGTCCAGCAGGGTTTTACCGGCAAGCGGCCCCAAGGCTTCTAAAAGCGCAGCAAGCAACAACCACCAAGCCGCCGCGCGCAAATGGTGGATGTCGGGCTCAGCCGCAGAGCGCAGCAAAGCGTAGGCCTCGGCGCGGTCGACTTTGTCGCTACGCGGTGCTGGTGTGGGTGTGGGTGTTGTGGCGCCAGGCGCGGGTGTTGGCGTGCTCATGCCTCGTCCTCCAAGCTCGCGCTGAGTTGCTGGTAATGCCATTGGCGCGCATACCAGCCGTTGAGTGCGACCAACTCAGCGTGGGTGCCGCGCTCCACGATTTTCCCGTTGCGCAGCACCACGGTCGAGTCGGCCTTCACGACCGAACTCAGGCGGTGGCTGATGACGATGACGGTGCGCCCGACTTGGCTGCCTGCCAAGTGGGCCAAGATGTCGGTCTCGGTCGCGGTGTCAACGGCTGACAAAGCGTCGTCAAGCAAGAGCAGCGGTGCATCAACCAGCAAAGCCCGCGCAATGGCGACCCGTTGGCGTTGGCCACCAGACAGCGTCACGCCGCGCTCGCCCACCGGTGTATCAAAGCCTTGTGGCAGTCGCATGATGTCGTCATAAACAGCGCTCAGGCGCGCGGCTTGCTCAATCTCGGCGCGGCTGGCGTCAGGCTTGGCCAGCGCGATGTTTTGCGCGACGCTGGCCGAGAATAAAAACGGCTCTTGCGGCACCCAAGCCATTTGGCTGCGCAACGAGGCCAGCGCAAACTGATCCGTCTGCACGCCGCCCCAGCGAACTGCACCTGAATTGGCCTCCCATTGGCGCAAAATCAATTTCACGATGGTGCTTTTGCCCGAACCGGTTGGGCCAACAATGGCCAAGGTTTTGCCCGGCTCCAAATTCAAGTGCACCTGCTTAAGCGCCGCCTGGGTTTGGCCAGGGTAGGAGAAATCAACCGACTCAAACTCAATGTGCGGTGCTGGCACGTCGGTTCGCACGCCTTCGTCGATGACCGACACGGGGGCTTCAATCATGGGTGCGAGCCGCTCCCAGGCGGCTCGCCCGCGTTGAATCAAGCTCATCACCCAGCCCATGGCGAACATAGGCCAAATCAACTGCCCCAAATAGAGTCCAAAACTCGTCAGCTGACCCAAGGTCAGCTCGCCCTGCCAAACCAAGTAGCTGCCCACACCGAGCGAGATCACCGTGGCCGTGCTCAGCGCCATGCCGACGGCGGGCTCGTAGGTCGCATCCCAGCGGTGCTGGGTGAAGCTGGCATCAGCGGCGGCTTTGGCCAAGCCAGAAAATTGCTGACCGCTGCGCTCCAACAGGCCCAAAGCGCGCACCGTGCGCACGCCGCTGAGGCTTTCTTGCACGTGGTCGTTGAGGTGAGCAAACGAATCCAGCGCCTGGCGCGAGGCCGCGTGCTCGCGCTTTGAGATCGCTTTGAACGCGAGCGCCATCGCCGGAAATGGCAGCAAAGCGCACAAGGCCAGGCGCCAGTCAACGCCCAACGACATCATGGCGGTCACCATCACCAAGCCCAAAAGTCCGTCGAACCCAGCCAAAGCACCTTCGCCCGCAGCCATCTCGATGGCGTCGACATCGTTGGTGGCGCCCGCCATCAAGTCACCCGTGCGCTGAGTTTGAAAAAAACTGGGCGGTTGCAGCGCCAGCCGTGCAAATAGCCGGGTGCGAAGCTCCACACTGAGCTGGTACACCGCGTGAAACAGCACCAGGCGCCAACCAGCGCGTAAAAAGTAGTTGGCCGCTGCGGCCAGCACCATCAAACCCAAGGCAAAAGCCATCGCTGTTGGTGACAGCGAGTCAGCGACCAAGCCGTCAACAATTTGACCAACCTGTCGCGGCAGCCACACGTTGATCGACGTGATGGCCAGTAACATCAAGGCAAAAACAAAATATGAGCGCCAATGTCGCCGAGCAAAATCGCTCAGCAGTTGAATGAATGTCATGTTGAAAACGGGCTGCGCCGAGGCGGATGCAGAGTCAAAGTCCGAGTCAGCCATGGGGCTGACTTTGTTGTAAAAATGATAGCTGTAAACCCAATGAATGCGGGGACCACATGCCAATTTCCATCGAAATCGAGGCATTTCGGGCATTCAAACCAAAATTTCAGGCACCAACGACAGCCGACGTTGACGACATTGTGATTTTCACACGGGGTTTGGGCTCGAGAGGTTGAACTCTACTCCATGGCGCACAAGCGACGCACCATTTGCTGGGCCGTGATTGCCGCGCAGCCACTCGTGTTTTGGCCGCTCCACATGGGGCTGAAGTCGCTGTTGTTTGCCTGCTCGGCGCTCGCGCGAAGCTGGCCCATCGTGTGGGTGGCCAATGGAAATGGTGGCGCAAGTGGGTTCATTGCGCCCAACTCTCGCATGATTCGGTTTTGAATGCCACGCGCCGGGCGGCCGGTGAAAATTCGCGTGAGTTCGGTGTGCACTGGCGTGTGCGCTGTCAATTCGGCTCGGTGCAGGCTGCTCGTGGTCGCTTCATGGCACAACAAAAAAGCGGTGCCGACTTGCACGGCGCTGGCTCCCAAGGCGAGCGCGGCTCGCACACCGTTTGCGCAGGCGATGCCCCCTGCAGCGACGACGGGCACGTTCACGGCGGCCACGATTTGGGGCAAAAGGGCAAATGTGCCGCACTGCAAGCTGAGGTCGTAGCTTAAAAAGTGTCCCCGGTGTCCACCCGCTTCCAAGCCTTGGGCGATGACGACGTCGGCACCATGCGCCTGCAGCCAGCGGGCTTCGTCGACCGTGGTGGCGCTGGCCCAAACCTGGGCACCCCAGGCTTTGACGCGATTGACCAAGGCGGCCGAAGGCAAGCCGAAGTGAAAGCTCACAACGCGGGGCTTGAACGGCCCGATCACGTCGCAAACCGCGCCTGAGAACGGCATCCGACCGGGCGGTGCGGGTGCTTGGCTAAGCGCAATACCGAGTTCGTTGCAGTAGGGCTCAAGCGCCTCTCGCCAAGCGGTGTCGAGCGAGGTGTCTGTCGAGGGTTCAGGCGGCGTGTGACAAAAAAAGTTGACGTTGAAGGCGGCGTTGGTCGCGCAAGCAAGGGCTTGAAGCTCAAGCGCCAAGGCTTGCGGGGTGAGCATCGCTGCCGGGAGTGATCCCAAGGCACCGGCCTGACAAACCGAGATAGCCAAGGCGCTGCCTTGCACGCCCGCCATGGGCGCTTGGATGAGCGGGTGTTGTAGCCCCAAGGACTGTGTGAGTAGGGTCGTCTGTTCGGTCATGTCTGTTTTATCCATGACAATCATTGCATGGAATACCTCTACATCGCGTTGGCAACAGCCTCAGCCTACCTCATCGGATCACTCTCATTTGCGGTGATCGTCAGCAAGTTCGTCGGCATTGCCGACCCTCGCAGCTACGGCAGCAAAAACCCGGGTGCAACCAATGTGCTGCGCTCGGGCAACAAAAATGCCGCGATTGCGACCTTGGTGCTGGACGCCCTGAAGGGCTTCATACCGGTTGCGGCCGTCAATTTATGGGGCGACCGCCTGGGTTTGGGCGGCGGAACAGTCGCCTTGGTGGCGGTGGCCGCCTTTGTCGGTCACTTGTGGCCCGTGTTCTTTGGGTTCAAAGGCGGCAAAGGCGTCGCAACGGCGGCGGGTGTGCTGTTTGGCATTCACTGGGCGCTGGGGTTGATCGTGCTGACCTCTTTTGCGATTATTTTGTATTTCTCCCGTTTCGTGTCGTTGGCTTCGATGTCGGCTGCGCTTTTTGCCGCAGTGGCCTACTTGATGGGCGACCGGGTGCTTTGGTACGTGAGCCGCCCGGTCTTGTTTGCCTTGATCGTGATCGCCTGCTTACTGATCGTTAAACACGTGCCCAATGTGAACCGCTTATTTGCGGGCAAAGAGCCCAGGTTTGGCGAAAAACCAGGCCCTTGAGCTCACTTGAATGTGCAGTTGTGCGGCATTTCGGCCTGCGCCGCACTGACGCGCTGCACCACACGAAACCCGTAACCTGAGCCTTCCACGTCGAAGTTGACGCCGGGCGTGCCGACTTTGTCCATCACGCCAACGACCAAGGGTTGCTGAATCTGTCCGTCCGCACCACGCATGCGGGCGGTTTGCCCGGCAAACGTCGCGCCGCCCTTGCTCAAGTTGTCGCGCAACACAACGACATCAACACCGTTTGCGGCGACTGCAACGCCGTTTAAGGCGTTAGCCAAGGTCTCGATCATGAGCTGCATGCGCAAGTGAACATAGTCATCTTGTGGGCGCGGAAACCGCACCCTAAACGAGCGATAAAAGGCCTCGCTTTCCGGCGTGGGCAAGTTGGGCAACCAGTCAGCCACGGCGTAGACCTTGCCGATACCGGCGTCGCCAATGGCGGTGGGTGCCCCCAAGGCATTGCCATAAAACGTGTAAAACTTGCCGTTGAAACCGACTTCTCGAGCGGCTTTCACCAGCAAGGTGAGGTCGTTGCCCCAATTGCCCGTGACGACTGCGTCTGCCCCGCTGGCTTTGATTTTGGTGGCGTAGGGTAAAAAATCTTTCACCCGCCCAACGGGGTGAAGTTCGTCGCCGACGATGCGCACATCGGCGCGCTTGAGTGCGAATTGCTTGCGCGCCTGCGTCAAAACCGATTGGCCAAAGCTGTAGTCTTGACCGATCAGATACACCGATTTCGTTGCCGAGTCGGTTTTGATGACTTCAAATAGCGCGTTCATGCGCATGTCGGCATGGGCATCAAACCTGAAATGCCAAGGCGAGCACTTCTCATTGGTCAAGATGGGGTCAACCGCTGAGTAGTTGAGGTAGACGACCCGCTTGGTCGGCTCGCGCTCGTTGTGTTTGTTGACCGCATCAATCAAGGCCGCAGCAACGGCAGACGAGTTGCCATGCAACAGCACCTGCGCGCCGTCGTCGACTGCCGCGCGCATGGCTGACAGGGCTTCGTCGACTTGGCCCTTGTTGTCGTAGCGATTGAGCTCCAACACATGCATTTGACCGCTGGCGGCCTTGACGCCCCCGCGCGCATTGACTCGCTCCACCGCCCACAGCAAGTTGCGATAAACCGACTCGCCCGTGTTGGCAAATGCACCGCTCAGCGCCTCAATCATGGCCAGCTTGATCGGTTTGTTGCCAAGCGGGGGCTGGGCCGAAACGTGCGAAAAGCTGGCCATCATTGGGGCGGCAAGCAAAGCCTTCAAGGCCTTGCGTTTAGAAATAAACATCCAAAATCTTTCTTGAAATCAGGCACTTGCATGCCATCTGCTCCACATGCGAACGCGGCAATCAGCCAAATTTGCACACGGGTTGTAGAGAGCGCGAACGCGCTCAGGCCCGCACTGTATCTGGAGTTTGATATGTACTTTTCACCTGCGTTTGTCCGCCGCCCCGTTTTTGCCCAAGTCCAATGGGGATTACCCCGTGTCTCAAGCGAAACTGGCGCGCAGTTTGAAGACACCGAGAGTGGCTACGCCATGAGTTTGGATGTGCCAGGGCTGGCCAAAGAGCAATTGCGCATCGAAATCGACCAACGCATCGTCCGCATCAACGCGGTTGACGACGCACCCCGCAGCTTCAGCGCGGCATATCGCCTGCCAACCCCGCTGGATGCCGAGGCCAGCACCGCCAAGCTGGAAAACGGTGTCTTGAGCTTGAATCTCATCAAGCTCGCCCCCGTGGTGACGGCTCGCGCCGTGGCGATTGCCTAAGGGCCGGGCAGTTCAGCGCTTCATGCGGTCAGGGGGGGGTAGGGGGTCAGGGGGCACAGTTCAACGCAGAGGCGCTGAGATCGCAGAGGGCCCTGAAGAGGTTTTCATGGGTTCTTTGAGGCTTTTTTGGGGATTGCTCATTAGGTATTGATTATTTTAGTAGCACGATGTATGCTCAGGCATGACTCTCTGCTGCACTCACTGTTTGTCCGAAAGGTTCGTCAAAAATGGCAAAAGCCGTCATGGGCATCAGCGCTATCGATGTCGG
>JANOPN010000227.1:0-1758 GCA_031421855.1 Comamonadaceae bacterium | reverse complement strand
TGGGGCCAACACGACCCTGAACGCAGGGCGGTTTTTGATCAACCTCAAACCCAAAGCAACGCGTGACGCCGATTCCAAAAACATTGCCTCCATCATTCGTCGAATCACCCAAAACACCCAATCGGTGCCCGGTATTGAGCTGTTTTTGCAGCCTGTGCAAGATTTGACCATTGAAGATCGAATTTCCAAAACCCAGTACCAGTTTTTGCTTTCATCGCCCAACATTGACGAATTGAACAAATCCACCGTGCAACTACTTGAGCGCCTGCGCACCTTGCCCCAACTGGCCGACGTGACCAGCGACCTGCAAGAAAAAGGGCTGCAAGCCTACGTTGAAATCGACCGCGCTGCGGCTGGCCGGCTGGGCGTGACTGTCGCTGGCATCGATAACGCCCTGTACAACGCCTTTGGTCAACGCCTCATTTCCACCATCTTCACACAGTCCAACCAGTACCGTGTGGTGCTGGAAGTCGCGCCCGAGTACAAGGTTGGCCCGCAAGCGCTGACAAATTTATCCGTGCCGTCCAGTTCGGGCAAACAGATACCGCTGAACAGCGTGGCCCGGGTGATCGAAAAACCCACCTCGCTGTCCATTAACCACGTGGGGCAGTTTCCCTCGGCGACGATTTCATTCAACGCCGCGCCTGGTGTGTCGTTGGGTGAGGCCGTACAAGCCATCAAAGACGAACAAGCAGCCTTGCAAATGCCCGCCAGCATTGAAACCAGTTTTCAAGGGGCAGCCTTGGCGTTTCAGGCCTCGTTATCTAACACCTTGCTGTTGATACTTGCCGCGATTGTCACCATGTACATCGTGCTGGGCGTGCTGTACGAAAGCTACATTCACCCGGTGACGATTTTGTCCACCCTGCCCTCGGCGGCTTTGGGTGCGCTGCTGGCGCTGCTGCTCCTGAAGCTGGAACTGGACGTGATCGCCATCATTGGCATCGTACTTTTGATTGGTATTGTCAAGAAAAACGCCATCATGATGATTGACTTTGCGCTGGATGCTGAGCGGGAGCAAGGCCTGTCGCCGCGCGATGCCATCTACCAGGCCTGTCTGCTGCGGTTTCGCCCGATTTTGATGACCACGCTGGCGGCGCTGTTGGGCGCACTGCCACTCATGCTGGGTGGCGGTGTGGGTAGCGAGTTGCGCCAACCGCTGGGCGTGGTGATGGTGGGCGGGCTCATCGTGAGCCAATTGCTGACCTTGTTCACAACCCCGGTGATTTATTTGGGATTTGCCTCATTGGCCCAGCGTGTGCGCGGGGAGACGAATGCAACTTCCCCAACGCCCTCAACATCGGCAACATCATCCTCTGGTTCTGCATTGCAGAGTGGCGAGTGAACTTCTCCAGCGTCTTCATTAACCGCCCCGTGGCCACCACGCTGACCACACTCGGCATCGCGCTGGCAGGCGTGATCAGCTTTTTCATGCTGCCGGTTGCACCGCTTCCACAAGTCGATTTTCCAACGATCTCGGTCTCTGCCGCCATGCCAGGCGCGAGCCCCGAGACCATGGCCGCAACCATCGCAACCCCGCTGGAGCGGTCTTTGGGCGCCATCGCGGGCGTCACTGAAATGACTTCCAGTTCGTCCCTTGGCAACAGCCGGGTCACCTTGCAGTTTGATCTGAACCGAGACATCAACGGTGCCGCGCGTGACGTGCAGGCCGCCATCAATGCGGCACGGGCTTTGCTGCCCAGTGGCATGCCCAGCAACCCGACTTACCGCAAGGTCAACCCGTCGGATTCTCCAGTC
>JANOPN010000226.1:0-29019 GCA_031421855.1 Comamonadaceae bacterium | reverse complement strand
AATCGCCGCTTTCGCATACCGGGCCGACGACATCAAAAATGGTCGTTGATGTCTCATCGGTGCGGTTGCCCACGGTGGCGATGTGGTGATAGGCCTGGTACATCGCCGGCCTTGGCAGGTCGTTCATGGCAGCGTCGACGATGCAAAAACTCTTTTGCTCGCCGGGTTTGAGGAAGAGCACCTCGGTCAAGCAAATGCCAGCATTGCCGACGATGGATCGACCCGGCTCGATCATCAAGGTCTTAGCCGTGTGGCCCCGCGCGTCAACCTTGGCGAGGAGTTGCTGCCAAAGGGTTACCGCGGCCGGTGGGGTGTCGCCGTTGTAGTCAATGCCCAAGCCGCCGCCAAAATCGATGTGCGCGATGGGGATTGCCGCCGCTTCAATTGCTTCGACCAAGTCCAACATGCGATCCATGGCCTCGAGATAGGGCTCAGTTTGGGTAATTTGTGAGCCGATGTGGCAGTCGATGCCGACGACTTTCAGCCCAGGCAGCGACGCAGCGTGTTGGTAAGTGGCAAGCACCCGCTCGTGCGCGATGCCAAACTTGTTGCCCTTGAGTCCAGTTGAAATGTACGGGTGTGTTTTGGGGTCGACGTTGGGGTTGACTCGAATGCTGATGGGCGCTTGTTTGCTGGCTTGAATGGCGACGGCATTGAGCACATCAAGTTCGGCCTCGCTTTCGACGTTGAAGCATGCGATGTCGTGATCGAGGGCAAAACGCATCTCTGCTCGCGTCTTGCCAACGCCTGAGAAAATGATGTCTGCGCCGCCAGCACCTGCCGCCAAGGCGCGTTGCAACTCCCCACCTGAGACGATGTCAAAACCGCAACCCAATGACTTGATCACGCGAAGCAAACCAATGTTACTGTTGGCTTTCATCGCGTAACAAATTTTAGATCGACGACCAGCGAGAGCTTGCTGGTACTGAGCGACCGCTCGCTCGATTGCCGACTGGGAATAGACGTAAAGAGGCGTGCCGTAGGCCGCCGCGAGGCCGCGTAGTTCGATGTTTTCTAACGTGAGCTCGCCCGATGTGTGACGGGAAAGCTCAGGTGAGCCGGGCAGGGATTCAATGGGGAGATTCATGGCGCATTCAAATAGGACCTTGGGCTGCTACTTCGGGCAAGCTGCGATGTTGCTAGGCAATGCCGAGCCGTCACGCGGCTGAGGCATACAAAGGGGACCCTTTTGCCCGCAGCCGCTCAAAACTGCAGTCACCAACAGCAAAGTCAGCGTTGAAGTGGTCAAATAGCTTGGTGCGGGGTGCTTGTTTTTCACCCCCGAATTATGACGGAGCCGCCATGCAAGACACCGATTACCAAGACCGCGCCGAAGCCCTTTTGCGGGCAATCGAGTTGACGGTTGATCGCATCAATGACAGCTCCGATGTTGACATCGACGCACAACGCGTTGGCGCGATGGTCACTTTGGTGTTTGGTGATAAAAGTCAGATCATTGTCAATTTGCAAAAGCCGCTGCAAGAAGTGTGGATGGCCGCGAAGTCAGGTGGCTATCACTACAAGTGGCAAGGTGCTCAATGGCTTGAGGCGCGGGGTGGCGGCGAATTTTTCGCCGACCTCAGCCGCGATGCGACTATCCAAAGCGGTTCGCCACTGGTATTTTTGGGTTAATTCCTGAACAGATCCAGAATTTTCTTTTTCTCTTCGGGTGAAGCAGTCGGCGTGGCCGCAGGGGGTTTCGGCGGATCGCCCTCCTTACTGGACGCAGCGGGATCGGGCAGTTTGTCCTCAAGGCCCAGGTTAGATACGCCCGTGCCTCGGGTGAATTCCTCGAAGAACCATTCACCGCCGGAGTTGATGACGCCTTCTGGGGCGGTCATTTCAAGCTCAGGTAAGCGTTTGAGGGCATGCTCCATGTACGAAATCCAAACCGGCAAACTCAAACCGCCGCCTGTTTCTGCTGCGCTGGAGCCCAGTTTGCGCGGATTGTCGTAGCCAATCCAGACGGCGGCGACAACGCTGGGGTGGTACCCGACAAACCAAGCGTCAATTTGATCGTTCGTTGTACCGGTTTTGCCGTAAATGTCACCGCGTTTCAGTTGCACTTTGGCTTTTGCGGCTGTGCCCGAGCGCGTGATTTCTTGCAGCAAGCTGCTCATCACGAATGCATTGCGTGCGTCAATGGCGCGGTGAGGTTCATCGCGGATTTGGGCATTCGCTTTGACCAAGACCTTGCCTTTTTGGTCTTCAACGCGCGAAATCATGAACGGGTTCATTCGGTACCCGCCATTGGCAAATACCGCGTAGCCTTGTGCCATTTGCATCGGCGTCACAGAACCAGCACCCAATGCCATGGTGAGGAACGCGGGGTGCTTTTCCGAGTCAAAGCCAAATCGAGTCACCCATTCTTGTGCCCGTTGTGCGCCAACTGACTGAATCACCCGAATCGAAACCATGTTTTTCGATGCTGCCAATGCGCGTCGCATGGTCATCGGGCCTTCAAATTTGCCGTCGTAATTCTTGGGCTCCCAAGCTTGGCCGCCGGTCGTGCCCGCATCGAAAAACAGCGGCGCGTCATTGATTACGGTGGCACCGTTGAAGCCTTTTTCCAGAGCAGCCGAATAAATGAATGGCTTGAAGCTTGAGCCGGGCTGTCGCCAGGCTTGGGTGACGTGATTGAATTTGCTTTTGTTGAAGTCAAAACCGCCAACTAAAGCGCGAATCGATCCGTCCCGCGGGTCCATCGACACGAATGCGCCCTCAACTTCGGGGAGCTGCGTGATTTCCCAGGTTTCCTTGGGTGTTTTTACAGTTCGAATGACCGCGCCACGGCGCAATTTGATCGTTGGACCGGCCTTTTCACTCAAGCCGGATTGGACTGGGCGCAAACCATCACCAGAGATTTCGAGTATTTCACCGTTTTGGCGAATGGCTGTGACTTTCTTTGGCGTCGCCTCCAAAACGACGGCCGCAATCAGCTCGTCGTTGTTGCGGTGATCAGATAAGGCGTCATCGACTGCTTCTTCGATTGCTTTTGCGTCTGAGTTGTCTTTGGGCATTTCGGCAAATGCTTCAGGCCCGCGGTAGACCTGCCGCCGCTCGTAGTCCAAAATGCCTTTTCTCAGTGCACGATAGGCAACCATCTGATCGGCGGCTCGCACGGTCGTGTACACATTGAGCCCGCGCGTGTACGTGTCATCCCCATACTGAGCGTAAATCAATTGGCGTACGTTTTCAGCCAAGAACTCCGCGTGAATCCGGTTGCTGTCCGACGAGGTCCGCAGGCGAAGTGGTTCGACTTTCGCGGCCGCGGATTGTTCTTTTGTGATGTAGCCGTTGTCCTCCATCCGATCGATGATGTGAAGCTGGCGTGTGCGTGCGCGTTTGAGGTTGTCGAACGGGTTAATTGATGAAGGTGCTTTGGGGATGCCGGCGAGAATCGCTGCTTCAGCGATGGTCAAATCTTTCATGGACTTGCCGAAATAGACTTCGGCCGCGGCCGCGAAACCGTATGCGCGGTTGCCCAAGAACATTTGGTTCATGTAGATCTCGAGGATTTGATCCTTGGAGAGCTCGTGCTCCATCTGAAATGTCAGCAAGATTTCGTAGATTTTCCGAGTCCATGTTTGCTCAAGTGACAAAAACACATTTCTGGCAACTTGCATGGTGATGGTTGACGCGCCTTGACTTTTCGATCTTCGCAAGTTCGCAATGGCTGAGCGCGCGACACCCATGTAGTCGACGCCGCCATGCGAATAAAAACGAGAGTCTTCAATGGCCAACACAGCGTCAATCATGACTTTGGGAATGTCTTTGATCGGTGTCAGCGTCCTTCGCTCCTCGCCAAACTCACCGAGTAAAACCCCATCTTCCGTCAGCACCCTGAGTGGAAGTTTGGGCCGGTAGTCTTGTAAGCTCGAGACGTCGGGTAAGCGAGAGTAGGCTGCAGTCCATGCGATTGCAACCAGTGCACCCACTGAAACGACCGCAGCGGTTGTGAGCAATCCGAGCCAAAACAGCAGCTTAAACCACCAAGGTCGGTTTTTCTTTGTGGGTCTTTCCACTGACGTTGTGGCGTGAGTTCTGGTGTCTGAATCCATGTGCGAAGTGTGTCAGGTTTCCGGCGAAAATTGATCGTTGATGGTCTCTTGAGCTGACAATGTGACCAAGGCGACCCATCAATCAGGGTAAATCCAGTGTGAGTTTTACAACGAAATTCATAGCGCAAAAAGTAAAAAGTCTTTGCGTGACAGGGCTCTTGCTGCTAGCATTCAAGTAATTTCTCAACTTTCATCCGCCCAACGCGCTTTGTGTTTGGAGTCCTCTTTGATCAGCTTGTCATCAATTTTTAGCCGGAGACCAGCGCCCATGATTGGGCTTGACATCAGCTCGTCAAGCATCAAGTTGGTCGAGCTCGATCAAGATAAGTCGGGTGCGTGGGTCTTGCAACGTTGCGCAATCGAGCCTCTAGAACGTGGATGGGTGAACGACGGAAACGTCGAAAAGTTCGACGAGGTCGCCGAGGCGCTTAGAAAACTAATCAAGAAAAGTGGTACAAAAGCTAAGAACGCAGCCTTGGCATTACCTCCATCCGCTGTCATCACGAAGAAAATTGTGCTTCCTGGAGGCATGAGCGATCAGGAGCTTGAGGTCCAGGTCGCCGCAGAAGCGAATCAGTACATCCCCTTCTCGCTCGACGAGGTCAGCCTAGATTTTTGTGTCGTTGGTCCCAGTTCAACGTCGGTGGGTGACGTAGAGGTCATGATTGCCGCTTCGCGAAAAGAAAAAGTCCAAGATCGCCAAGGCTTGGCAGAGGCTGCTGGGCTCAAGCCAATTGTTGTCGATGTCGACTCGTACGCGTCGCGTTTATCCGTTGGCCGAATCGTCGCGGGCTTGCCCAATCAGGGCAAAGATTTGATTGTTGCCCTTTTTGAGGTCGGCGCGTTCTCGACTTCGATGCAAGTTCTGCAAAATGACGATGTTTTGTATGAGCGAGACCAAGCTTTTGGTGGGGCGCAACTCACGCAATTGATCGTTCGCCAGTACGGATTTTCTCCAGAAGAGGCCGAGGCTAAAAAACGCAACGGGGATCTGCCCGACGACTACGAAAGCTCCATTCTGTCGCCTTTTGTCGAAAGCATGTCTCAAGAGATCAGCCGGGCGTTGCAGTTTTTCTTCACCAGTACTCCTCATAACCGTGTTGACTACATCATGCTCGCTGGCGGTAGCGCGGGTCTTCCGGGAGTACCCGAGTCGGTAACGCAACAGACCTCATTCGCGTGTTTGATCGTTAACCCGTTTGACGGTATGAGCTTTGGTGATTCCGTTCGCGAGAAAAAGCTAAAGCGTGAGGCCGCTTCGTACTTGACATCCTGCGGTCTGGCTATGCGGAGGTTCATGCAATGATCCTCATTAACCTATTGCCGCACCGCGAAGCTGCGCGGAAAATTAAGCGTGAGGCATTTTTCGCATCACTCGGATTGTCTGCTTTGATTGGGGGATTGATTGCGGGTGCTATTTTTCTTTGGTATCAAGCCAGTATTGCAGCGCAAGACTCGCGCAATTCGTTTTTGACATCTGAAAATACACGACTGGACGGGCAAATAAAGGAAATTGCCAATCTCCAAAATGAAATCAACGCACTAAAGGCTCGACAACAGGCGGTAGAAGATCTTCAAGCAGATCGGAATATACCCGTTCATTTATTGAACGAATTGGTCGCTCAGTTACCTGATGGTGTTTTCATCAATCGTGTTGTGCAGCGCGGATCGACTTCGATAGAGTTTGGCGGGTCAGCACAGTCTGACGAGCGTGTTTCTGAATTATTGAAAAATCTCTCTTATAAAAGTGAGTGGATCGGATCCCCTGAATTGGGCGACATAACTGGAGCACAGTTTCAAGTAAACGTCAAAGAGGCAAGAAGAATTTCTAATTTTACCATGCGTGCAACACTCAAACGCCCAGCTCCGATTGGAGTCCAAGCTGCCAGCGCCGCATCGTCAGGCGCGGCCGCGTCGTCTTCAGCTCCAAAAAGGTAGACGCGACCATGGCTACCCGCATTACCATGCCGAAGCTGGACTTCGCATCAATCCAAAATGCTCTTCAAAATCAATTCAAAGGGGTCGATAAAAATGATCCGTCATCATGGCCTGCGATTCCGCGATATTTAGCTTGTCTGTTGCTGGTTGTCATCGTCGTGGTTGGATTGTGGTTTGCCTGGCTGACGACATATGATGAACAATTGAAGTCGGCAGTAGCGAAAGAAGAAACACTGAAGCTAGATTTCAAGAAAAAGTTGATTCAAGCCATCAATTTAGATGGTTTGAAAGAACAACGCAAGCAAGTCCAGCAGTTTGTCAATCAAATCGAGCGACAATTACCCAGCAAATCAGAAATGGACGCTTTGTTATCTGATATCAACAAGGCCCGATCAGATCGAGCTTTGCAACTTGATTTGTTTAAGCCTGGTCAGGTAACAGTTCGCGAGTATTATGCTGAATTACCTATCGAATTGAAAGTGTCTGGTAAATACAGCCAACTAGGTGGTTTCTCTGCTGATATTGCACAACTATCGCGAATTGTTACACTCAATAACATAACAATTACGCCAGCGCCAAGCGGGATTTTGACAATGACCGCGATCGCCAAAACATTCAGGTATTTGGATCTGGATGAAGTAAGCAGCCAGCGGAAGCCTTCCGCTGGTGCGGCGGCGACATCTGCCAAGCCAGCCGCAGGGGGCAAGAAATGACTGCAATACTACACAGGTATGCGACAACCTTTAGCTGCCCGTCGATTTGTTTGGCTGCTGCGTGTTTGGTGACTTCATTGTCCGGTTGCGGGTCCAGTGGAACCGAAGAGTTATCAGTCTGGGTTGATGAACAACGGAAACAGCAAAGGGTGAAACTGCCGGCTATCGCAGCACCGAAGAAGTTCGTTCCACAACCTTTCACGGCTGGCGAGGCTGTTGATCCATATAACCCGCAGCGGTTAAGTGCGGCGTTGAAGCGTGAGCTGCGCCCTGCAGTTGATACAAGCGCATTGATCAAGCCGGAGATCGTAAGGCAGAGCAGTCAAAAACAACCGCTCGAAAGCCCGCCATTGGACGCGATGAATTTCGTCGGATCTATCGTCAAGGACGGCCGACCAGTGGCAATCTTAAAGGTCAACGGCTTGCTACATCAAGTGCGCGTCGGTGATTACTTGGGTCAGAATTTCGGTAAGATTTTGAGGATTACTGATGCTGAAGTTAATCTCCGTGAAATTGTTCAAGACACTGAGGGTGAGTGGAGCGAACGTACCGCCACATTACAAATCCAACAGGGGGCAAAATGAAGCCGTTTAGTGTTCACGTTGGGCAACGAGTCCAAGGCGTCGTCGCATTTGTCTTTGCGACTTTTATTGTTTTGCCTTCTTGGGCACAATCTGGTGTTGCTGCTGCACCTGGCGGACCTATTTCAATTACTGCGATCGCGGCTTCCACGCAAGGGGGTGCGGAGATCATTCGAGTCGAGTTGAGTAAGCCTTTGAGCGTTCCGCCGACGGGATTCGTTATTCAAAGTCCTGCGCGTGTCGCTTTGGATTTCCCGGGAGTTATCAGCGATTTGGGGAGATCCAATATTGAGTTTGGACAGGGTAATCTTCGTTCAGCGAGCGTTGTGCAAGCGGGCGAGCGCACGCGTCTGGTGCTGAACCTCAAGCAGCCCTCAAATTACAGAACTCAAATCCAAGGAAATGCGCTTTTGGTGTTTCTTGACCCGGTGTCCGCGGTCGCAGGCGTTTCAGGCGTGAAACCCAATTTTGCGGAGGCCAGGACTGCCTCACTTCAATCTCTAAAAGACATCGATTTCCGTCGTGGTACCGATGGTGCCGGTCGTGTCATCGTGGAATTGGGAAGCAATCAGGTGGGCGTTGATATCAAGCAGCAAGCAGGGACGCTTGTTGTCGACTTTCTTAAAACGGCGATGCCTGAGGCATTGCGTAAGACGCTTGATGTGTCTGATTTTGGGACACCCATTCAGTCTGTTTCGACGAATCAAAGCGGCGACCGGGTTCGAATGGTGATAGCGCCGAAGGGCGCGTGGGAACACAGTGCCTATCAAAGTGACTCACAGTTTGTTGTCGAAGTGCGTGCGCTCAAGCAAGATCCAGCCAAGTTGACCGCAGGCGTCGGTTACAGTGGCGAAAAGCTCTCGCTTAGCTTCCAAAACATTGAGGTGCGATCATTGCTTCAAGTCATTGCCGATTTCACCAACTTCAATGTGGTGACTTCAGACACTGTTGTAGGGGCGCTGACACTTCGGTTGAAGGATGTTCCTTGGGACCAAGCCTTGGACATCATTCTGCAAGCGAAAGGGCTGGGCCTTAGGAAGTCTGGTAACGTTTTGTGGATCGCGCCGGCGGCTGAGCTTGCTTCGAAAGAAAAAGCAGAACTCGAAGCCAAGGCTGCGCTTCAAGCGTTGGAGCCACTTCGCACGCAAGCATTTCAACTCAATTACACCAAAGCAACCGAAGTGGCTGGTCAGCTGAATTCAGGGTCGTCCGGTGCCGGGCAGGTCTCATCGAGAATCTTGTCGGCGCGAGGGTCTGTCATTGCGGAGCCGCGAACCAATCAGTTGTTTGTGTCAGATGTTTCGTCGCGGCTGGAGGCTGTCCAAGACATGATTCGTAAATTGGACATTGCGGTTCGCCAGGTCGTCATAGAGGCCAGAATCGTAGAGGCCGACGACAAATTCGGTAAGTCCATCGGTGTGAGATTGGGTGGCTCAGATTTGCGCGGCGTGCGCGGTGGCGATTCCGGCTACTCAGTTGGTGGAAATAACAGGGTCGCCGTTGGCGGATCGTATGCGGCGCTTGATCCAACGACTACAGCAGGTGTTGGCACTCTAGATACTGCGAACACCACATTTTTCAGTCTGCCCGCGGTTGGTCAAGGTGGGTATGCCGCTGCGACTTTTGCCGCGTCGTTGTTTAATGCGAGCGCTAATCGCTTTCTGAATCTTGAGTTGTCTGCGCTGGAAGCGGATGGACGCGGAAAAGTTGTATCCAGTCCACGGGTCGTCACCGCAGATCAAGTGAAAGCGCTCATTGAGCAAGGTACAGAACTGCCCTACCAGGTCGCTACGGCAAGCGGCGCGACATCGATCTCTTTTCGCAAAGCCAACCTCAAACTTGAGGTCACGCCACAGATTACACCTGAAGGCAACATCATTTTGGATGTCGACGTCAACAAAGATAGCGTTGGGCGTGCGACTGCAGCGGGATTCGCAATTGATACAAAGCACGTGAAAACATCGGTATTGGTTGAGAATGGCGGCACCGTCGTGATCGGGGGCATTTTTGAGTTGTTTGAGCGCGTGGAAGAGGCTAAAGTACCGTTCGTTGGAGATTTGCCGTGGATAGGTAATTTGTTTAAAACGAAACAAAAGACAATCAACAAAAGCGAAATGTTGATCTTCATCACGCCAAAAGTAGTGTCGGACGCGACGGCAACTCGATAACTGCAATTTCTACCGCCTCCTCGAACTGAATCAAGTGAACGACTATTCCATGTTGAAAGTTACGGTTATGAACATCACCAAGTGGCTGGCCACCGCCATCGTGAGTCTTTCTTTGTTTGCGTGCGGCGGTGGTGGTGGCAGTCCTGGCGTACAGACTGGGTCTGCTGGGGTGCCGCTGGCGGGTCCTGCGATAGGTGTTGGTCTCTTTAACTCGGCGGGCGCAGCAATAACAACCATCGCTGCAGCGGAGAATAATTTCGCTGCCGCCAAGATTGCCGATGGGCTTGGCAATCCCATTGCAGGGAAAATCGTGACGTTTTCCGTGGTCAACGCCGCGTTGGTGACCCTCTTCCCGCCTGACGGTACAGCGCTCACTGACAGCAAGGGCGTGGCATCGATCTTGATTACGCCGGCACCAGGAACCAGTGGTGGGGCAACGTCGTTGCAGGCCACTGCACTCATCGGGACTGCCCCGATCACTGCCAACACCGATTTTGGAATCAGCCCTGCTCGACCGATTCCTCAACCGGTGGTTCAACTCGCGCTTTTCGATGGGGCCAATCGATCCGTTTTGACGATTGGCACTGCGCCGGGTCATTACGCCCTTGCCAAAGTGCTCACGGGGTCTGGCAGTGCTGTCACGAATCGGTTGGTTAAGTTCACACTTGGCAACGCTGCGCTTGTCAGGATGGATCCTCCAGACGGTTCTGCAGTGACGGATAGCGCAGGAAATGCTCGCGTTGGATTGTCTGTGCTTTCAGGGTCGGTAGGCGGTGCGACGAGTTTGGTGGTTGAGGCAGCGACCGGGGATGCGACTCCAGCCAACGGGCGGGTAGACTTTGCCGCACTCGCTTTTCCAATCATTCAAACCCCGCAGACAACCTTGGTGTTGTCATTGCGAAACCAGTCCGGGGCTATCGTGAACACGGTGAGCAATTCGGCCGGAAACTTTGTACTTGCCCGTTTAGCGGACTCTACGGGAGCGCCGATTGTGAATCGCGTGGTGACGCTATCGACAGCGCGGGCTGGCGTAATATTTTTCCCGCCTGATGGAACAGGTCTCACAAATAGCAACGGCGAGGTCCGCGTCAGCGTGTCGTCTGCCCCAGGGCAAATATCAGGAGCTGGGACAATTGCTGGATCGGCGTCGCTGGATGCGGTTGCGCAGGTCATCGTCGCAAGGCTCGATGTTGCTGTCTCGGCCGAGCCAACCGCGACGACCATTCCGCCCCGCTTGGACTTGTCGATAACAAATGCGAGCGGGCAAGCCGTGTCCAGCGTGTCGGTGTCGTCGCAGGTATTTCTGCGGGCCAGAGTCTTAGATGGAGCAGGATCCCCGGTTGTTGGCCGCAAGGTCACGTTTTCTCTTGGCTCAGAATCAGTGATCACTGCGTTCACCCCCTCGGACGGTACGGCACTTACGAATGCGCAGGGTGTTGCTTCAGTTGAACTCGCGCCAACGAGTGCTGGTGTATCCGGGGCTCGGACAGTGGCGGCAACGTCCTTGGTCGGTGTTGCCGACGTTAGTGCATCCAGAGACTTCGCAGTGATTTCAACCGGCGTGTCGGTTGTCAATGTCCCGACCATTTCGGTTCGGGTCTTCGATCGATCCGGCATAGCGACGACAAATGTGTCGGCGGCTGCGGGGAATGTCGCGCGTGCATTGTTCGTCGATGGGAACGCTCGACCGCTCGGCGGAAGGCGGGTGTCTTTTTCGTTGAGCAGTCAGGATGCTTCTCTGGCAACTCTTACGCCAACAAGTGGAACCGCTTTGACGGACGTATCCGGCTTTGCCTCGATTCAAATTTCACCCGTCTCCTTGAGTTCAGCCGGTGCGATCACGATCGTCGCATCCGCACTTGCCGACTCGGGCGCAGTTCAAGGGCAGGTGGATGTGTCTGTGTCTGCGTCAGCGATTGAGCTCACCGAGTTGACGTTAGGTTCTACCAATTTGCTGTCTGGCGCTAACACCCCCGTGGCAATCACCGCCCGATTAGTCAATGGCGGAGCGGGCGCTGCGGGTGTCAATGTGGTCTTTAGCGCAACATGCGGGCAAATTCAAAGCGTTGTCATTGCAAATGGAAGCGGTGTCGCAAATGCGACCTACTCTGGTGTCCTGCCTGATGGGTCGTTGTGCAGCGGTCCAGTCACCATCAATGCCGTAGCCCTCGGTGCAGTTTCCCGGGTTGCGACGCTCGTCATTGCCGCTCCGAAGGCCAATGCGATCACATTCATCGATCCGTCCTTCACACAAATCTTCGTTAAGTCTTCGGGCGCGCGAGAGCAAACTGTCGTTCAGTTCAAGGTGTTTGCTGGAACAGTGCCGATGGCGAATGAGCCTGTTGTGTTCTCGTTGGGCATCAACCCGACTGCCTCCTCCCTGGGTTTGGCGGGCTCGGCCGCTGACGTCGTGGTGACGACTGACTCCCTTGGTGTGGCGAGTGCTCCGGTGTTTGCAGGCGCTATTCCTGGTCCGCTTGAAGTTAAGGCAACTTTGCAAGCAAATACAGCCGTGTTCACGGTGTCTCGCGATCTGACTGTCGCCTCTGGGCCACCATCGCAGCGTTACTTCAGCATGAGCATTCAGACCAATAACATAGAGGGACATCAGCGTGAGGGCACACCTAATCGTGTGACGGTTCGGGTCGCGGATCGTCAAGGTAACCCCGTGCCGGACGGCACAGTGATTAACTTCTCAGCTGAAGGCGGTCAGATTGGTCGCAGCTGTAGCACGCGTATCGTTCTTCCTGACGGCGCCGGTCCCCTCGTACTTCCCAACAACGGTGTCGCCACCTGCTCAGTCGGTTTTGTGAGTCAGTTTCCGCGACCGGACAATCGGCGTGTTTCTGTCCTTGCCTATGCGGAAGGTGTCAAAGACTTTGTCGATCTCAATGGCAACAATCAGTACGACCCCGGCATCGATACCTTGGTCGATATGGGTGATGCCTATCGGGACGATGATGAGACTCAAGCGTTCGAAAGTGGCGAGTTTGTTATCCCTAAGCTTGGAACCTTGCCATGCGCTGTGCTACCGATCCCTGTGCCGTTTGCGATAGCGCCCACACCGTCTAGGCAAAACACATGTACTGGGCAAACTGTCCAGCAAGCCACGGTCAGGGATCAGCGCATCATCATGTTCTCGTCCAGTTCGTCGCTTATTTTGTTTGATGGGTCGTCAGGTGTTGCCACGGTTTCATCGCGTAACTTTCCAGCAAGCACAGCCGTAGGCGTGGCGGATGCTGCTGCGGTGCAATCACTCTTGCCAATGCCTTTTGGAACAGTAGTGAGCGGCGCAAGCCCTGTCGATGGCTGCACAGTGACCGTTGGATCGAACACAGTACCCAATCTCGTTGCCGCTGCATTGGGTGTTGACAACCGAACTCGGCATCCTGTGACTTTCAAACAGTGCCCTTCTGGAGCGCCTTTTACGCTCACCACGACGACCGCAGAGGGTCTGGCCGTCACAACCTATGGTTTCACGGTGCCCTAACCGATCGCCTCAGCATTTCTGGACTTTGAGGTGGACAGTTGCGATTGAGTGGCGTGCTCACTATCGTTGGCATGCCCGCCTCGGGCAAGTCAAGTGTCGGCAGGGCGATCGCGTCGCGATTGAGTCTTCGATTTGCCGATACGGATGAAGAGATCGAAGCCGAACACTGCCAAACGATTAAAGGTATTTTTTTAGCGCACGGTGAACAGACATTTCGCCGACTCGAATCCGAGTGTCTCGCGGCGCTTTTGTGTCGTGGGTCGTCGGTCGTGTCGACTGGTGGCGGGGTCGTCTTGCGTGTTGAGAATCGAAAAGTTTTACGTGTTCACTCCCACGTCACCTACCTGCGCACACAACCGCATCAGTTGATCCAGCGCATTCGTCGAGACGGTAGTCGGCCGTTGCTCGACACGGCTGACCCTTTAAAGACGCTTGAAGAACTCTTCGCGGTGCGCGATCCGCTATATCTCGAGGTCGCTGATCTTGTTGTAGACGTTCATTCCGGCAGCGCGGCTAAAACCGCTGATCGTGTGATTGCTGCTTGGCGGGCCAAGGGCTGGCTGGTGCCACAATCTGGGGATGAATCAGAACATCCGCGTTGAGCTTGGTGAGCGCTCATATGACATTGCCATAGGCACTCATTTACTGACGGGCGTTTGCCGGATTATTGAAAATCTGTCGCTTGCGGAGGGCTACGCCGTAGTCGTGTCAAACCCGACGGTGTTCGGCCTGTACGGCGATCAACTTTGTTCGACTTTGCTCGGTCGCCACTCACGGGTTGACTCGTTTCTTTGGCCGGACGGCGAAAACCACAAGTCGCTTGAACAGCTCAACCTGCTCTTTACCCATTTGCTCGAGCGGCAGGCCGACCGGCGCACCGTTCTTTATGCACTTGGTGGTGGCGTGGTGGGAGACATGACTGGATTTGCCGCCGCCTGTTACCAGCGCGGCATTGAGTTCGTCCAAATCCCAACGACCTTGCTTTCGCAGGTTGACTCTTCGGTTGGTGGCAAAACAGGCGTCAATCACGTACTTGGCAAGAACATGATCGGCGCATTCCATCAGCCGGCTCAAGTCATCTGCGATGTGTCGACGTTGCTGTCGTTGCCCCCGCGGGAGTTCAACAGCGGTCTGGCAGAAGTCATCAAGTACGGTGCGATTGCTGACAATTCTTTTTTCGAATGGCTCGAAACCCGCGTCGATGCCTTGCTTGCGCGTGATGCCGAAACCCTGATTGAGACCGTTGCCCGATGCTGCCAAATCAAAGCTGATGTGGTCGCAAAAGACGAGCGTGAGTCCGGCTTACGCGAAATCTTGAATTTCGGCCACACGTTCGGACATGCGATCGAGACGGGTTTGGGCTACGGGGTTTGGCTTCATGGTGAGGCGGTCGCCGCCGGGATGGTGATGGCCGCGGAGTTATCAACACGATTGGGTATGACGCCGCGTCACGATGCGAATCGCCTGCGTGAGTTGATACGTCGAGCGCAATTACCCGTTGCTGGCCCGCGTGAGATGACGGCCGAGAGTTACCTTCCGTACATGCGGGTTGATAAAAAAGCACGGGCGGGCGCGATCCGATACGTGCTGATCGGTGCATTGGGCAATGCGTCGACCCGACCCGTTGACGATGCCGCGGTTGTCGAGGCGATCTCTGCTTGTCTAGAAGCCGAGTAGTCTGGGGTTAGCCATGGCAAGGCGCAGCCGTGTCGTATTTGAAAACCAGCTTCACCACGCGATGCTGCTGGCCAAGCCCGGACTCGCGCCACTTCTCGATGAAATCACCAAGCGGGACGTCCAGATCGTGATGCGTCAACATTCGCCCAGCGCCGCGATAGCGATTCACGGTTTTGCGATGTTGCCGGGCGAGTTGCATGTTTTGATCACGCCTGCACGAGCGGCTGATGTTTCGGCATGGATGCGGCGGCTGGCGACGTTTTCAACTCAAGCGCACAACAAACTTGCAAGCTCGCGAGGCACCGTTTGGGAGGGCCGTTTTCGGTGCGGGTTGGTTGCGCCCGAGCGAAGTTTGGCTGCCCAGTTGCTGGTTGATTCACTTGTCGAGCCGTCGGATGAAGCGGACGGACCAGATGCCACGAACCACGCCAGCAGCGCGCAGCATTGGTTGGGGCGGGCCCAACTGCCTTGGCTAACCCAGTTACCAACTTACTGGTCGTTGGCGAACACGCCATTTGGTCGGCAGGCCAGGTACCGGCAAAAATTGGATGAGTTCATTCAAAGTGATCACAAGACCGAGATGCTCGACGCGGCCAGACACGGCTGGGCGCAAGGATCCGTTGAGTTCGTGGATTCGGCCGAAAGCATGAGCGGACAGGTGCTTCGCCCGAAATTGGCCGGACGACCACGGGGTACGTTTAGTTCAAGCAATGTGTCTGTCCCTAATAATATCAACTGAGTTGGGTTTGTCAATAAATCAGGGACAGGTATTTTCAACTATCCGTAGTAACCCCTGATTGGGTGTTCTAAACTGGCGGCTTCATATTTCGAACGCTCCGAGAGAACGCCATGGACATCAACGAAGAACGCGCCGCCTTGCACCGCGATGGTCTGTATCAACCTTCACTTGAACACGACAGCTGTGGCGTGGGGTTTGTGGCGCACATCAAAGGCGTTCGCTCACACCAGATCATTCAAAATGCACTCAGCATTTTGTGCAACATCGACCACCGCGGTGCGGTTGGTGCCGATGAGCTGATGGGTGACGGCGCGGGGATTTTGATCCAGTTGCCCGATGCCTTGTACCGCGAAGAAATGGCTTTGTCCGGTACCGGGCCTGACGGCTCGAGCGGCGTTGAACTGCCCCCGATGGGCGAATATGGCGTGGGCATGGTTTTTTTACCCAAAGAACACGCATCGCGCTTGGCTTGTGAGCAAGAACTCGAGCGGGCGATCAAGGCTGAGGGACAGGTGTTGTTGGGCTGGCGTGATGTGCCGACCAATCGCGACATGCCCATGTCGCCGACGGTCCGCGAAAAAGAACCCGTCATTCGCCAAGTGTTCATCGGGCGCGGTGCCGACGTAATTGTTCAAGACGCGCTTGAACGCAAGCTATACATCATTCGCAAAACAGCGAGTGCTGCCATCCAAAATCTCAAGCTTCAGCACAGCAAAGAGTACTACGTGCCGAGCATGTCCAGCCGCACCGTCATCTACAAGGGTTTGGTGTTGGCCAATCAAGTTGGCATCTACTACCTTGATTTGGGCGACGAGCGATGCGTCTCGGCACTGGGTCTTGTTCACCAACGGTTTTCAACCAACACATTCCCCGAGTGGCCGCTTGCGCACCCATATCGCTATGTGGCGCACAACGGCGAGATCAACACCGTCAAGGGTAACTACAACTGGATGAAGGCCCGCGAAGGCGTGATGTCGTCACCCGTGTTGGGAGCAGACCTCAAAAAACTTTACCCCATCAGCTTTGCCGACCAGTCTGACACCGCTATTTTTGACAACTGCTTGGAGCTTTTGACAATCGCCGGCTACCCACTCGCACAAGCCGTGATGATGATGATTCCCGAGCCTTGGGAAAACCACACCACGATGGATGCTCGGCGAAAAGCGTTTTATGAGTATCACGCTGCGATGTTGGAGCCGTGGGATGGCCCGGCCTCGATTGTTTTCACTGACGGGCGTCAGATTGGTGCGACGCTTGATCGCAATGGCCTGCGTCCATCGCGCTATTTGGTCACCGACGACGACATTGTGATCATGGCGTCAGAGACGGGGGTTTTACCGGTACCCGAGAACAAAATCGTCCGCAAATGGCGTCTACAACCCGGCAAGATGTTTTTGATTGATTTGGAACAGGGCCGACTGATCGACGACGAAGAGCTGAAGTCACAGCTGGCCAACAGCAAGCCATACAAGCAGTGGATTGACAACCTGCGCGTCAAGCTCGATGACGTGGCCGTCGTACCGGTCGCCTCAGGATACGCCGGCGCTGAGTTGCTTGACCGCCAACAGGCCTTTGGCTACACCCAAGAAGACATCAAGTTCTTGATGGCGCCCATGGCCGCCAATGGCGAGGAAGCCCTCGGATCCATGGGCAACGATTCGCCGCTTGCGGTGCTTTCAAGCAAGAATAAGCCGTTGTACAGCTATTTTAAGCAGCTGTTTGCGCAAGTGACCAACCCGCCGATTGACCCGATTCGCGAAGCCATCGTGATGTCGTTGGTGAGCTTCATTGGGCCAAAACCCAACTTGCTGGACATCAACCAAGTCAACCCACCGATGCGGCTTGAAGTGGCGCAACCGATCTTGGACGTCGCCGCAATGGCCAAACTGCGCGCGATTGACAAGGCCACCAAGGGTAAGTTCAAAAGCTACACGATTGACATCACCTACCCAGTGTCGTGGGGGCGTGAAGGTGTTGAAGCCACCTTGGCGTCGCTGTGTGCACAAGCGGTTGATGCGATCAAGAGCGGACACAACATCTTGATCATCAGCGACACCCAGGTCAGTGAGACTCAGGTCGCGATTCCGGCGGTTTTGGCGTTGTCGGCTATTCACCAGCACTTAGTCCGCGAGGGTTTGCGCACGGTTGCGGGTTTGGTGGTTGAGACTGGTAGCGCACGCGAAATTCACCAGTTTGCGGTGCTGGCGGGCTACGGCGCCGAGGCGGTTCACCCGTACTTGGCCATGGCCACGATCGCGGAGTTGCACAAAGACTTGGCCGGTGCGCTCAGCGCTGAAAAAGCGGTTTACAACTACGTCAAGGCGATTGGCAAGGGCTTGTCAAAGATCATGTCCAAGATGGGCATCAGCACCTACATGAGCTACTGTGGTGCGCAGATTTTTGAAGCGGTGGGTTTGAACCGCGACACCGTGGACAAGTATTTCACCGGCACCGCTAGCCAAGTTGAAGGCATCGGCATTTTTGAGATCGCTGAAGAAGCGTTGCGCATGCACCGCGCGGCCTACGGCGACGATCCGGTTTTGGCAAACATGCTCGATGCTGGCGGCGAATATGCATGGCGTGCGCGGGGCGAGGAGCACATGTGGAGCCCCGATGCGATTGCCAAGCTGCAGCACGCAACTCGGGCCAACAACTTCAACACCTACAAAGAGTACGCACAACTCATCAACGACCAAAGCCGTCGGCACATGACGCTGCGCGGCTTGTTTGAGTTCAAGCTTGATGCCGCCAAAGCGATCGCGCTAGATGAAGTTGAAAGCGCAAAGGAAATCGTCAAGCGTTTCGCCACGGGAGCGATGTCGCTGGGCTCCATCTCGACCGAAGCGCACGCGACTCTAGCGGTTGCAATGAACCGCATTGGCGGCAAAAGCAACACCGGCGAGGGCGGCGAAGACCCGGCCCGATACCGCAACGAGCTCAAAGGCATTGCCATCAAACAAGGCGACACCTTGGCAAGCATCATTGGCGAAGACCGAGTTGAGAGCCATTTGGAGCTGCAGGCGGGTGACAGCCTGCGATCCAAAATCAAGCAAGTGGCCTCGGGTCGATTCGGCGTGACGGCAGAGTACTTACAAAGCGCAGACCAGATTCAAATCAAGATGGCCCAAGGCGCCAAGCCGGGCGAGGGCGGCCAGCTGCCGGGTGGAAAGGTCAGCGAGTACATCGGCTATCTGCGCTACTCCGTGCCTGGTGTCGGTCTCATCTCACCGCCACCCCACCACGACATCTACTCCATTGAAGACTTGGCGCAGCTGATTCATGACCTGAAAAACGTCGCGCCGCATGCGTCGATCAGCGTCAAGCTCGTCAGCGAAGTGGGCGTTGGCACGGTCGCAACCGGTGTGGCCAAGTGCAAGGCCGACCATGTGGTGATCGCAGGGCACGACGGCGGCACGGGCGCCTCGCCTTGGTCGTCAATCAAACACGCGGGCTCGCCATGGGAGATCGGTTTGGCCGAAACCCAGCAAACTTTTGTGCTCAACCGCTTGCGCGGACGCATTCGCGTGCAAGCCGACGGACAGATGAAAACGGGCCGCGACGTCGTCATCGGTGCGCTTTTGGGCGCGGATGAGTTCGGTTTTGCCACCGCGCCATTGGTGGTCGAGGGCTGCATCATGATGCGCAAATGCCACCTGAACACCTGCCCGGTTGGGGTAGCCACCCAAGATCCGGTGCTGCGCCAGCGTTTCTCGGGTAAACCTGAGCATGTGGTCAACTATTTCTTCTTTGTCGCCGAAGAAGTGCGCCAAATCATGGCCCAACTTGGCATTCGCAGCTTTGACGAGCTGGTTGGCCGCAGCGACTTGCTCGACACCCAGCGTGGTGTGGCGCATTGGAAGGCTCAAGGGCTTGAGTTTGGGCGGCTTTTTGCGCAGCCGAAAGCACCTGCCGAAGTCGCGCGCCGCCATGTATCTGAACAAGATCACGGATTGGAGAACGCACTAGACAACTTGCTGATTGACCGTTGCAAGCCAGCGATTGAGCGCGGCGAGCGGGTCAGCTTCATCGAGCAAACTCGCAATGTCAACCGCTCGGTCGGCGCGATGCTGTCTGGCGCGCTGACCAAGGCTCACCCCAACGGCTTGCCCGACGAGACGATTCGCATCCAGCTCGAAGGCACGGGCGGTCAATCTTTTGGCGCGTTTTTGGCGCGCGGGATCACGCTGTATTTGATTGGTGACGCCAACGACTACACCGGTAAAGGCTTAAGCGGCGGTCGCGTGGTGGTTCGCCCGAGCATTGATTTTCGAGGCATCGCATCAAACAACACCATCGTTGGCAACACGGTCTTGTACGGCGCAACTTCGGGTGAAGCGTTCTTCGCTGGCGTCGCAGGCGAGCGTTTCGCTGTTCGCCTATCGGGTGCGACCACGGTCGTTGAAGGCACGGGCGACCACGGCTGCGAGTACATGACCGGCGGCACAGTTGCCGTGCTGGGGCTTACTGGACGCAATTTCGCCGCCGGCATGAGCGGCGGCGTCGCCTATGTTTACGACGAAGATGGGCAGTTTGCCAAACGCTGCAACGCCGATATGGTTCGCTTGGAGCCGGTGCTGAGCACACGCGACCAAGAAGCTCAAGTCGATCGCACCCTTTGGCACCGTGGACAAAGCGACGAAGCTCAGCTGCGTCGCTTGCTAGACGATCACAACCGCTGGACGGGTAGCAGACGCGCTCGCGAACTCCTCGACAACTGGGACACAACCCGCGCCAAGTTCGTCAAAGTCTTTCCAAGCGAATACAAACGCGCCCTGGCTGAAATAGCGGCCAAAGCGGCGCAAAAAGCCGGTTTGCAGGCCGATTTGATGGGAAATGTGGCCTTGGTCACCGAATCTATTGAGGTTGTTGCTACTAAAAAAGTAGTGAAACCAGTTGCTTCCAAATAAGGCAACCGCGATAAGCGGACGCACCCCACAACGAAATTGAGATCGAAATCATGGGCAAACTCACCGGATTCATGGAGCACGAGCGTGTTGAAGAGGGCTACGAAGCCGTTGGCAGCCGCGTCAAGCATTACAAAGAATTCGTCATTGGCTTGAATGACGAGAACGCAAAAGTACAAAGCGCCCGTTGCATGGACTGCGGCACGCCGTTTTGCAACAGTGGCTGCCCCGTCAACAACATCATTCCGGACTTCAACGACTTGGTGTACCGGGGCGACTGGCGACTGGCCATTGACACCTTGCACAGCACCAACAATTTTCCCGAGTTCACGGGCCGCATTTGCCCAGCACCTTGTGAAGCTGCTTGCACGTTGAATGTCAACGACGAGGCCGTTGGCATCAAAAGCATCGAACACGCCATCATTGACCGCGCGTGGGCTGAAAACTGGGTTTTGCCACGCCCGCCCAAGCATCGAACCGGTAAAACGGTCGCCATCGTCGGCTCCGGCCCGGCTGGGATGGCTGCTGCGCAGCAGCTGGCGCGTGCGGGTCACGCCGTGACCGTGTTTGAGAAAAACGACCGGGTTGGCGGCTTGCTTCGCTACGGCATTCCCGACTTCAAGATGGAGAAAGTCCACATCGACCGCCGTGTCGAGCAAATGAAACTCGAAGGTGTAACCTTCAAGACCAGTGTCATGGTGGCCAGTTTGCCCGCAGATGGCGCGGCCAGCAAAATCACCAATTGGGCCAAAGAGACCGTGACGCCAGAGGCGCTCAAGGCCGAATTTGACGCGGTTTTGCTCGCGGGCGGTGCAGAAATCAGCCGCGACCTGCCTGTGCCGGGGCGCGATTTGGCCGGTGTGCACTTCGCGATGGAGTTTTTGCCGCTTCAAAACAAAGTCAATGCGGGCGACAAACTCAAAGCGCAACTGCGAGCGGATGGCAAACACGTCATCGTCATTGGCGGCGGCGACACCGGCAGCGACTGCGTGGGCACCAGCAACCGCCATGGCGCGAAGTCGGTTACGCAGTTTGAATTGATGCCCCAACCACCCGAAGAAGAAAACCGACCGCTCACCTGGCCCTACTGGCCCATCAAACTGCGCACCAGTTCCAGCCACCAAGAAGGCTGTGATCGCGAGTTCGCCATTTCAACCAAGGCGATCACCGGTGAAAAAGGCAAGGTCACCGGCTTGACCACCGTGCGCGTCGAGTTTAAAGACGGCAAATTCACCGAAGTGGCCGGCAGCGAGCAACACCACCCAGCGGACTTGGTGTTGCTGGCGATGGGCTTCACTGCTCCGGCTGCGACGATATTGGACGCGTTTGGCGTGGCGAAAGATGCCCGAGGCAACGCGAAAGCCAGCACCGACGAAGTGGGCGGCTACGCCACCGGGGTTGCCAAGGTGTTCACAGCGGGCGACATGCGCCGTGGCCAATCGCTGGTTGTGTGGGCCATTCGCGAAGGTCGCCAAGCAGCCGTTGCAATTGACGGGTTTTTGATGGGCAAGTCTGATTTGCCACGCTAACTGCCAAACGGGGTGTCTTGGCGCGATGAATATGGACTACAAGTACTTCTAAATCAATAGCAACAAAACCAATAGATTCGGAGACCAATGGCCGGAATGCCATGAAAATTTGCGTTGCAGCAACTTTTGAAGGGAAAATAGGCTCCTGACACCACGGTGTCAGGAGCCCCAGTGCAAACTGCAATCTCTTTCATTTATTTCAAAGGTTGATATGCAAAACACGCTCAATTGGTTCGAGATTCCGGTCGCTGACCTGGATCGCGCGATGCGCTTTTATGGGGCTTTGACGGGGCAAGCTCTCAAGCGCGAGTCCATCGGCGCGCCCGGTGAAGAAATGGCGGTTTTTGCCAACGATGATCCGGCTGCGGCAACGGGTGCGCTGCTCAAGAGCGCCAACCGCCAACCCGGCCAGCAAGGCACCATGGTCTATTTGAATGCCGAGCCCAGCATCGACGCGTGGCTTTCAAGGGCTTCTCAAGCGGGCGGCCAAGTGATCGTTCCCAAAACAGCGTTGCCGCCGGGGATGGGCTACTTTGCTCACGTGCTCGATACCGAGGGCAATCATGTGGGACTGCATGCACTCAATTAACGGAGTCGTCGCTTAGGCGTTGGCATTCGATGCGGCCCGCTGATCGCTTGTTTCATGTCGTTCAGCTGATCCGGGGGCGGCGGCTAACCACGGCAGCGTGGCTTGCCGTTCGCCTAGAAATCAGCGAGCGAACGGTATACCGCGACATTTCGAGCCTGCAAGCTCAAGGGGTGCCCATTGAGGGCGAGGCTGGCGTGGGTTATCGGCTCGGCAAAGGCTTTGAGTTGCCGCCGCTGATGTTCACGACCGACGAGGCCAAGGCGATGGTGGCCGCCGTTCGCATCGCCCAGCAATGGCTTGACCCCACGTTGGCGCAGGCCAGCGAAACCGCGTTGGGCCGGGTTTTGAGCGCCATGCCCAGCGAGCTGCGCGAGCAAGCGCGCGCGGTGGGCGTGATCGCGCCGCCAATGGGTGTTGCGCAAGAGCGTCAAGAGCAGCAGGCTCTTTTGGGGCTTTTGCGAGAGGCGGCGACAAGCCGAAACAAAGTGCGCATTGACTACCGAGACGCAGCCGAGCAGCGCAGCACGCGCGTGCTGCGGCCGTTGGCTTGTTTTTATTGGGGCCAAGTGTGGACCTTGGCCGCTTGGTGCGAGTCTCGGCAGGGGTTTCGAAACTTTCGAATTGATCGAATTGAGCAGCTTGTTCAACTGGACGAGGTGTTTGGGCACGAGCCTGGCACGACGCTCGCCGATTTGCTGCGCGAAGAGGGTGCTTGTCACAACCCTTTCGCCCCGTTGCCCCCCTAACCCGCATATTTCACCGTGAACGTGTTTTTGCGGCTTTTTCCCCAACCGAGCAGGGTCATTTTTGTCGAATCCAGTTTGTACTCCCGCAAAAAACTCGGCATCCATCGCATCCCCGCAGCGGGCGCAGCGCCACACCGCCTGCCTTGCAGGGGCATTGAGCCCCTGACGCGGCGTGCGGCGCGCCGCTGCATCCCGCTGCGGGGCGCGCTGGATGCCGTCACGGTGAAATATGCGGGTTAAACGCGGGGGATGCGGCTTGATTTTGAGTGCAAGCGTACCCCGCACGCGACGTTTTTACTTGCGCGAAGTGCAATCCAGAGCCGTCTTTGCCTGTTCTTCACCTTGGACTCGCTTGGCTTGCGTATGATGTTGCATGGGTGTTTGCCCCAACAAGGCTGAGAGGCCGAATGTGTTTTTGATTGCTGTTACCCTTTGAATATGGCATCCGTTGCCGCCGACTCCAAACCATCCATGATTGAACTCAATGACGTGCAATTTGCTTACGAAGCAGGTGCGCGGCTGATTTTGGACGGGGTGTCCGTTCGCGTGCCACGCGGGGGGGTCACCGCGTTGATGGGCGCGTCGGGCGGAGGCAAAACCACGATCCTGCGATTGGTCAGCGGGCAGTTCAAAGCCCAAAGCGGCGAAGTCAAGTTTGACGGCGTGGATGTTGGCCCGATGTCGCAGCCTGACTTGTACGCCGCGCGCAGGCGCATGGGCGTGTTGTTTCAGTTTGGCGCCTTGTTCACGGACTTGAGCGTGTTTGACAACGTGGCTTTTCCGCTTCGCGAGCACACGCCGCTGCCCGAGGCGCTCATTCGCGACATCGTGTTGATGAAACTCAACGCCGTCGGCCTGCGCGGTGCGCGCGACTTGCTACCCAGTCAGATCTCAGGCGGCATGGCGCGCCGGGTTGCTTTGGCGCGCGCGATTGCGCTTGACCCCGAGCTCATCATGTACGACGAGCCATTCGCGGGGCTTGATCCGATTTCGCTCGGTACCGCAGCTCGACTCATTCGGGAGCTGAACGACAGCCTGGGCGTGACATCGCTCATCATTTCGCACGACATGGAAGAAACATTTCGCATTGCCGATCAAGTCATCATTTTGGCCAACGGCAAGGTTGCCGCCCAGGGCACACCGCAAGAGGTGCGTGGATCAGTCGATCCCTTGGTTTATCAGTTTGTCAACGCCTTGCCCGATGGCCCGGTTCGGTTCCACCACCCGGCCGCGAGCATGGCCGTCGATTTTTCAGCCGGTTTGGCTGCAAGCGCCAAGGTGAAATCATGAGTTTGCTCAGCCCCAGCCGTTTGGGTTTTGCAATTAGACAGTGGGCGAGCGATGTCGGGTACGGCGCGCGCTTGCTCTTCAAGCTCGTCATGAGTTTCGGTGCCAGCATGCGGCGACCGGCGCTGATTCGCGATCAGCTCCATTTTTTGGGTAACTACTCGCTCGCCATCATTGGTGTGTCGGGTCTGTTCGTCGGTTTTGTGCTCGGATTGCAGGGCTACTACACCTTGCAACGCTACGGCTCGGGCGAGGCTTTGGGGTTGTTGGTCGCGTTGGGTTTGGTGCGTGAACTCGGCCCGGTCGTGACGGCGTTGCTGTTTGCCGGTCGGGCGGGCACATCGCTCACCGCTGAAATCGGCCTGATGAAAGCGGGTGAACAGCTCAGTGCCATGGAACTCATGGCGGTCGATCCGATTCAACGGGTATTGGCACCGCGTTTTTGGGCGGCCTGCATCGCCATGCCCTTGCTCGCGGCGCTGTTCAGTGCGGTGGGCGTGATCGGCGGCTATGTTGTCGGCGTGCTCATGATCGGTGTCGATTCAGGTGCGTTTTGGAGTCAGATGCAAGGCGGTGTTGACGTTTGGCGAGATGTTGGCAACGGCGTCATCAAGTCAATGGTGTTTGGCGTGACGGTGGGTTTTGTCGCTTTATTGCAAGGCTACAGCGCCCAGCCGACACCAGAAGGTGTGTCCCGGGCGACGACCCGCACGGTGGTGATGGCGTCTTTGGCGGTTTTGGCCCTTGACTTTGTGCTCACCGCCTTGATGTTCTCTATTTAGGATTGACCATGTTGCGATCAAAAAACGATGTGTATGTGGGTTTGTTTGTCATGTTGGGGGCTGCTTCTTTGCTGTTTTTAGCATTGCAGTCGGCCAATTTGCTGTCGCTGAACTTTGACAAAACCTACTTGGTCAATGCGAAGTTTGACAACATTGGTGGCATCAAGGCACGCGCCGCTGTCAAAAGCGCCGGCGTTGTCGTTGGGCGGGTGGACGCCATCAGTTTTGACGACAAGACATTCCAGGCCAAAGTCAGTTTGGCGATGGAGTCGCGGTTTTTGTTCCCTAAAGACAGCTCACTCAAGATTTTGACCAGCGGTCTGTTGGGTGAGCAGTACATCGGCATTGAAGCCGGTGGCGACGACAAAAACCTGCTCCCCGGCGACACGATCAAGTCAACCCAGTCAGCCGTGGTGCTTGAAAATTTGATCAGCCAATTTTTGTACAGCAAAGCGGCCGACGGCGCCACATCGGCTGATGCAACCAAAAAGTGATGCATTGATTTGCTGACTTGTACTACTAAAATCATAGCAACAGATTCAATGAATACCGTGACCAAGAGCCGATTTGGCTTGTTTTTTGTCGGTTTGACCCTCGTTTTAAGCGTTTTGGGAGGTTGCGCCAGCATGGCACCAGCCGGGGCGGCGAACCCGCCGCCTTTGGCGCAAAGTCCGTTCAACGCTTTGCCGATCTTGAACTTGGTCGATCCGTTTGAGCCGTTCAACCGACGGGTGGCGGAGTTCAACGATTCAATTGATCGCTCTGTATTGAAACCCGTTGCGCTGGCCTACCGCGACACCGTGCCGGCCATTGCGCGCACCGGAGTCAGCAATTTTTTCGCTAACTACTGGGATCTTTGGTCTGCTGCCAATGCTTTTTTGCAGGCAGAACCGGCGGCAGGTTTTGACAGCATTCTGCGTTTTGGCATCAACAGCACCTTTGGCTTTTACGGGGTTTTTGATGTTGCTGGCGAGTTTGGTGTGGAGCGTCGCAACAAAGATTTGGGGCAAACCTTGGCCCGATGGGGGGTTCGCTCAGGGCCGTATGTCGTGTTGCCCTTGTTTGGCCCCACAACGCTGCGCGACGCGGCAGTGCGACCGATTGAAACCCAGGGTGAAGTCATTCGCACACTTGACTCGGCGGGCAAGCGCAATGCCCTGTACGCGCTTCGCGCGGTGCAGCAACGCACGAACTTGCTTCGTGCGAGCGCGGTGCTTGAAGATGCGGCCCTCGATAAATACACGTTCACCCGCGACGTGTTCTTGCAGCTTCGCAACAACGAGATTTGGGATGGCAATCCGCCCGAAGACGACAAACTAAACGCCGACAAAGACGAATCCGATCAGCCACTGAAAAAGTAGCCCATCAAAGATGTCGTTTGTCTACCAACGAGCGACTTCCAGCGTTATGTGTTTGCCCCAAGGTTTCTGCGGGGTTTGAAAGTAGATTCACCATGAACCGTCGCCTGTTTGCTCTTTTGTCCGCTTGTGTCGCTGCAGCAGCGATGGGGGCCTCAGCATGGGTCATGGCGCAAGCTGCGCCACTGGCAGAGGACGGCCCCGAAGCATTGATCACGCGCTTGGCCACCGAAGTTTTGGAACAAGTCAAAGGCGACAAAGCGATCCAAGCGGGCGATGTCAGCAAGATCATCGCTTTGGTTGATGCCAAAGTCATGCCCAATGTAAATTTTCAGCGCATGACCTCCAGCGCTGTCGGCCGCGCCTGGCGAGAAGCCACGCCCGAGCAGCGCAAACGCTTGCAAGACGAGTTCAAAACTTTGCTCGTGCGCACCTATGCGGGTGCCTTGGCGCAAGTCAAAGACCAGGTCGTTCATGTCAAGCCCTTGCGTGGCAAAGCCGAGGGTGATGTCTTGGTTCGCACCGAAATCCGTGGTCGCGGCGAGCCCATTCAGCTCGACTACCGGGTTGAGATGAGCGACAAGGGCTGGAAGATTTACGACCTCAACGTGTTGGGCATCTGGGTGGTTCAAACCTACCAAACCCAATTCGCAGCGGAGGTCAACAAGGGCGGGCTTGACGGCCTAATCAACACTTTGGCCGAGCGCAACAAAGCCGCAGCCGCCAAAAAAGCCTGAGTCAGGTGTTGACGTGACTGCCAACGCGCTCCAAGCCTCGGTGTTGCCGGCAACGGTTGACCACGCCAGCGCCAACGCTTGTGTGGCAATGCTGAGCGCTGAAATCGCCCGATCGACCAACTCCGCAAATCGGGTCATGGCGGTGGACATCAGCGCCGTCCAGCACTTTGACAGCTCCGCACTGGCGGTTTTGCTGCAAGCCCGTCGCGAAGCGTTATCAGTCGGCAAAACCTTGCAGGTCACGGGCTGGCCGCAGCCGCTTGAACGCTTGGCGCGCTTGTACGGCGTGCACGAGTTGTTTGCCGTGTAGGCTTTCGCAGCCTGTTGGGTGCTCGGCCCCCCGCTCGAATTACAATCAAGGGCTTACCCCAAGCGGCGTGCAACGCATTTGTTGGCCACGCCGTGAGATGCCTCTCCAGACCGCACCGAGCGACTCTTTGTTGACTTGTTCATTCGGTTTCGGTTGGGTTTTGGGTGCTTGATTGGCTCCACATGCCCGCGATTTCGTTTCAGTCTGTCTCCAAACACTTCAACACGCCAAAAGGCCCTTTGCACGCGCTCAACGGGGTCAGTTTTGATATCCAAGCCGGTGAGTTCTTCGGTCTGCTTGGCCCCAACGGCGCTGGCAAAACCACGCTGATCAGCGTGTTGGCGGGGCTGACGCGGGCAACCGGCGGGCACGTCAAGGTCTTGGGGCACGATGTCTACGCCGATTTTGCTCAGGCCAGACGCTGCCTGGGCGTGGTGCCGCAAGAACTGGTTTTTGATCCATTCTTCAACGTCCGCGAGATCTTGAAAGTGCAATCAGGCTACTTTGGGGTGCGCAATAACGACGATTGGATTGACGAGTTACTCGCCAGTTTGGGCTTGGCCGATAAAGCCGGCGCCAACATGCGCCAACTCTCGGGCGGAATGAAACGCCGCGTGTTGGTTGCGCAGGCACTGGTTCACCGCCCACCCGTGATCGTGCTCGACGAACCCACGGCGGGTGTTGATGTCGAATTGCGCCAAACCTTGTGGCAATTCATCGCCAAACTCAACAAGCAAGGCCACACGGTGCTGTTGACGACTCACTACCTTGAAGAAGCCGAGGCGCTGTGCGGCCGCTTGGCCATGCTTAAAAACGGCGAAGTTGTGGCACTCGAGAAAACCAGCGAGTTGCTCAAAAGCGCATCAGCCAATGTGTTGCGGTTCAAAACTGATAGCGACATCCCCAATGAAATCCGCGACCAAGCCCGAATAACAGGTCGAATTGTGCAATTGAGCGCCCCCACGGCACACGATGTGGAGCGTCACCTTGCCGCACTTCGCGAAGCCGGGGTGGTGGCTGAAGACATCGAGATTCGCAAAGCTGACCTTGAGGACGTGTTCTTGGACGTGATGAACCGCAAACAACCCCAAGCCGCGCAGGTGGCCGCATGAATGCAAACCCAACGGGTCAAACAAGCGTTGCCAAGCCGCTGAATGCAGCGCCACTGACAGCCGCGCCCCATTCAGCTGGCGATGGCTGGCGAACCTTGCTCTACAAAGAAGTGCTGCGATTTTGGAAGGTCGCTTTTCAAACCGTCGCCGCGCCAATTCTCACAGCCATTTTGTACATGTTGATCTTTGGACACGTGCTGCAAGACCATGTGAAGGTGTACGACGACGTGGCTTACACAGCTTTTTTGGTGCCGGGCTTGGTGATGATGAGCGTGCTTCAAAACGCGTTTGCCAACAG
>JANOPN010000225.1:0-39799 GCA_031421855.1 Comamonadaceae bacterium | reverse complement strand
GCAACGACAAATGAGCAATACCCTTGGTTGGGGTTGTTCTCAAAATAGTCTTGGTGGTAATCCTCGGCGGCTGAGTAGTTGGCGAGCAGCGTGATTTCGGTGACCACCGCTTCGTCAAAAGCCGCGCTCGCCTTCAGATCGGTGAGGTAGGCCAGCGCTGTCGCGTGCTGCTCGGGCCCTTGCGTGAAGATGCCGCTTCGGTATTGGGTGCCTCGGTCGTTGCCTTGGGCGTTGAGCGTGGTGGGGTCGTGGATGACGAAGAAAATGTCCAAAATGGCACTCAAGCTGATTTGCTTGGGGTCGAACACCAGCTTGACCACCTCGGCGTGGCCGGTGCGCCCCGTGCAAATTTGCTCATAGGTCGGGCGAACGGTTTGGCCGTTGCAATAGCCCGACTCCACATCGAGCACCCCACGCACGCGGACGTAGACCGCCTCGGTGCACCAAAAACAACCGCCTCCCAGCGTGATGGTTTGGGTTGGCGCTGCGTCTTGTGTGGACAATTGGGTCATGTTTGCTGAACTCGTTGAAATGCTGAGGCCGTTTACCTCGTCGCTGATTTTGCCGCCAGTGCCCTTGTTTGCCATGGTCGCACTCGGTGCTTGGCTTGCTTTGCGCAAGCGGCCGTGGCGACGAACGTCAGGTATCTTGCTGTTGATATCGATTGTCACACTGTGGGTTAGTTCAACGCAAGGCGCGGGCGAATGGCTTGAGCGCCGGTGGCTGGGTGGCCTGCAGCCCTTGTCGGTCAGCCAAGTGGGCTCAATGGCAAAGTCGGCCGACAAAAGCCAAACCGCCATCATTGTGCTGGGAGGCGGTCGATTGCCCAAGCAACCCGAGACGGGCGTCAGTGATTTAGGCCTACAAGCCATTCAAAGGCTGCGCTACGGGGTGTGGCTGGCCAAACAAACGGGGCATCCGTTGGGGTTTACGGGCGGCATCAATGCCTCGGGCCTGACGGTGTCACCTGAGACCGAGGGCCAAATTGCCGCTCAGATCGCCGAGCGCGAATACGCGGTCAAGCTGAGATGGGTGGAAGATCGGTCTCGCTACACGGTCGAAAGCGCACAAATGTTACTGCCGATGCTCGCCAAAGACGGCGTAAAAACCGCCGTTTTGGTCACTAACGCGTATCACATGCCCCGAACCGTGCGCGCTTTTGAGCAAGCGGCCGCCAAGCAGGGCCTACCCATTCGCATCGTCGCTGCGCCCATGGGCTACACCTTGGCTCGCGACAGCACGGCGGTCAGCTGGCTACCCAGCAGCGACGGCGTTCGCGATGTTCGCCAAGTGTGGCGCGAGATGATGGGATGGGTTTTGGGGCGGTGATTGGTTGACCCCTCAAAGCTTGCAGGCGACCGGCGGTTGCCAGCCAAGCTTCGTTGCCTTGTTGGCAAATTTTTTATCTAGCGTGGCGAACTCATGCTGTGGTGGGGCGCTTGCCCAAAGCAAGGCATCAAACCAGTCAACGCCAGCCTCAATACCCGCCATGGCTTGAAGCACGCGACTCTCGTGCTCGAATCGCAGGTTCTTTTGTTGCATCAAGGCTCGGGTATGCGCCACAACCTCGACCGTGCTGGCTTCATACACCGAGCTCAAAACAAAACCCATTTCGGCCAAAGCTAGTAGCGGCACAAAGCAAGTGTCGTCTTCAATGATGCTTTTGGCGCGGGCCGATAGCATCGGGTTGTCATTCAGGGCATACCGAAGCAGGATGTTGGTGTCGATGGTGAGCATGCGCCAGATCCGCTCAATGCTGCTGTTTTGCGGTGTTGCGTCGCTTCATGTAGTCACGCTTCGCTTTTAACTGATTCACCGCGTCAACCGGTTTGGCCAAATGCGCGAGCGCGCCAAACGCCAGTGTGGGCCGATCGTTGCTCACCAAATGCAGCTTGGGCCGGATCGCGTCAGCCACGAATCGACCAATGTTGCCTCGACCAACCTGGCTATGCAGCATGGCGTAGAGGTCATCGTCGAGGGAGAGCGTGAGCTTTTGCATGCGATTGATTGTAGGGTGTTGCGCGGTTTAATACGTGTGAATCTAATTTACACGTATTATTTTGACAGGTGACTTGGCTCAAAATTGATCCACTCAGCGGTTTCCACCGATGAATGCATTGTGTTCACCGCTGTTCATCCTCAAAATCCCTTGTTTTGACGCAAAAACCAAGGGGTTCGTCACTTCTCGGACTAAACCGGATCGTTCAAAGTAGACAATTCGGCCATGAACATTGCCTCTCTTTTTCGTCGGTTGCGCGCGCAACTTCCCATGGGCGCCTTGTTGGCTGTGGCCACTCCGATCGCAGTCGCCAACGTGCAGGCGCTTGCGCCATGTCGATTGCCGGGCATCGAGTCTCAGCTCATGTGTGGCACGGTCGATCGAGCGCTGGACGAGAGCAAACCTCAGGGCAAACGAATCAACGTGAAGTTTGCCGTGTTGCCTTCGGTTGCGCGCAACAAGCTGCCTGACCCGGTGATTTTGTTTGCGGGCGGGCCTGGGCAAAGCGGACTCAAGCTGGGCTCGACGGCGTCGGCCTTGTTTGCACGGCTCAAAAATCGGCGCGATGTCATCGTGTTTGATCAGCGTGGCGTGGGTCAAAGCATGGGCTTGGGCTGCGCGAGCGACCCGCGAGAGAGTTTGTCGACCGCTTCGGACATGGGGCGGCTCAGCGCAGACATGGTCGCTTGCAAGACCAAACTCAAAGCCAAGCATGGCTTGTCTGAAGAACATTTCACCCATTTCACCACCATCGAGTCGTCACGCGACGTGGATGCGATTCGCGCCGCTTTGGGGGTTGAGCAGTTCAACTTGGTCGGTGGCAGCTACGGCACGCGCGCGGCGCTTGACTATCAGCGCCAGTTCCCGACCCGCGTGCGGCGCATGGTGCTGGACGGTGTCGCGCCGCCCGACATGGTGCTGCCACCCGCCACCGAGACCGATGCGCAGGCCGCACTTGACGCGGTGTTCAAAGCCTGCGAGGCGCGCCCAGCTTGCAATGCGCGGTATCCGAAACTGAGTGATGCGTTGAAGACTGCGCTTGACCGATTGCCGATCAGCCACGAGGTGGTGCACCCGGTGACCTTGCAACGTGAAAAGGTCACGCTCACCCGAGCTGGCATGACCAACGCCATTCGCCTGCCCATGTATTCGCCTGCCCATGCTCAGGCGCTGCCGTTTGCCATCACGCAGGCCGCCGCGGGCGACTTTGGGCCATGGCTGGGCTTGGGCGGCTCAATGGGGTCGGGTACGAGTGAGATGGCTTGGGGCATGCACTTCAGCGTCATTTGCGCCGAAGATTTTCCGCGAATCGACAGCGTCGCGGCCTCGACTTCACCTGTGTTTGCCGGGGTATTTACCAAGCTCTACCGCGACGTGTGCGCCCAGTGGCCGCAGGCGGCGGTCGCGCCAGAGTTCTTCCAAATCAAGGTGGCGACCCAACCGGTGCTTGTGTTCAGTGGCGGTGCTGACCCTGTCACGCCCTCGCGCCACGGCGAGCGGGTGACCAAGGCCTTGGGGCCGCTTGCGCGCCACGTGGTCGTGAGCGAGGCGGGGCACGGCATCATGGCGGTGGGTTGCGCACGCGACGTGATTTTTCAGTTCGTCAATGCCAAAACCGATGATGCCGCCTTGGCCGTTGATGCCCAATGCCTGAGCAAAATCCCCAGACCATTGGCGTACTCGGTGCCACTGCCGTCGCCGATTCGTTTGGCTGCCAGTTCGCCAGCTGCATCTGGAGTTAGCCCATGATCGCCGTTCAACACCTCCAAAAAGCCTTTGTGGCTGCCGGTAAGCCGTCTGGCTCGTTCAAGCTGGCTGATGTGCTGAGTGGTTTTAAAAATCGCAAAAACAAGCCGATGGTGCAAGCTGTGGCCGATGTGAGCTTCAGCGCGCCTGATGGCTCGATCACGGGTTTGCTTGGGCCCAATGGCGCGGGCAAAACCACCACCTTGCGCATGCTGGCGGGCTTGATCAAGCCCGATGGCGGCGAGATGCGGGTCGATGGGCTCGACGTTCGCACCCAAGGCCAGTTGACGCTGCAGCGCATGGGCTTGCTCAGCGATGCTCGGGGTTTGTACCCGCGTCTCACGGCGCGTGAAAACATCGCCTACTACGGTCGTTTGCAGGGTTTGTCGGCTGACGCAGCCGTCGCTCGGGCGGATGCGTTGGCTGAGTTGCTGGACATGAAGCCATTGATCAACCGCCGTGTCGATGGTTTCAGCCAAGGCGAGCGCATGAAGGTGTCACTTGCGCGAGCGATGGTGCACGACCCAGCCAACATCGTGTTGGACGAGCCCACCAATGGGCTTGATGTGGTCGCCACACGAGCACTTCGCGAGGTGCTGAGACACCTGCGCAGCCCCGAAGGGGGTGGCAAGTGCATTGTGCTCAGTACGCACATCATGCAAGAGGTGGAGCGCCTGTGCGACACGGTGTACATCGTGAGCCACGGCAAAACGGTCGCTCAGGGCAGCGTGCCCGAGTTGCTGGCGCAAACCGGTCAAGCCGATTTTGAAGAAGCCTTCGTTCGGCTCGCATTTGGCGAAACAACGCTGCAAACCCTGAATTCGGAGGCCGCATGAACATGGCGACACCCCAAACCCAAGCCAAACCACTCAGCGCTTGGCAAATCGCGGCGCGAGTTTTTGCAAAAGAACTTGTCGACGCCCTGCGTGACCGCAAAACCTTGATCTCGGTGATGGTCGCGTCAATCATCAGTGTGCCCTTGATGCTGGGGTTGATCTCGTCCATCGTGTCGGGTTTTGAGGAGCGCGCCGAGCAACGCATCATCTACGTCAATGGCGCGCAGCATGCGCCCGGCTTGGTGAACTATTTGGAGCGACAGTCGTTCACCGTCAAAGCCCCGCAGGCCAACTACGAAGAAGCGCTGAAGACCAGCAAGTTCGGCCATGCCGTGGTCTTGGTGGCGAGCGACTTTCAGGCCAAGCTCGATTCAGGCGAGGTGCCGCGCATCGACATCGTGAGCGACAGCAGCAACCGCAATGCGCAGGGCTCAGCCAGTGGCGCGCGCCGCTTGGTGCAGGCGTATGTGCGCGAGCAGGTGCAACTCACCATGGCTTTGCGTGGGGCGGGTGGCGCGGCGTTGAGCCCCATCACGGTTGAAGACATTGACTTAGCCAGCACGGCGTCGCGCGCATCGCAGCTCACCGGCATGTTGCCATTTTTCGTGATGATGGCCGTGCTTTATGGCGCACTGAACGCTGCCCTGGACTCAACTGCGGGTGAGCGAGAGCGAGGAAGCTTAGAGCCACTATTGGCCACACCTGCCTCGCGCGCGGGTTTGGTATTAGGCAAATGGGGCGCGGTGGCTTGCGTAGCCATGGGCGTGGCTTTGGTGAGTGTCTTGAGCTTTTTTCCGTCTCAATTGCTGCTCAAGAGTGAATCGCTTGCGGCGATGTTTCAGTTCGGCTGGCGTGAGGCGGTGGCGTTTTTGGTCGCCTTGGTGCCGTTTGCCGCCGCGCTGTCGGCCGCGTTGATGGCCGTGGCCATTCGCAGCAAAACCTTCAAGGAGGCCCAAGCCAGCACGATGTTTTTGATCTTGGGTGTCAACCTCACGCCCTTGGTGAGCATTGCCAACCCCACGGGCGAGCAGGCTTGGCATTTGTGGGTGCCCGGTTTGGCCCAACAAACCGTCATGGCCCGCGTGCTCAAGGGTGAAGCGCTGGGCTTGGACCACTTGCTGATTCCGGGGTTGAGCTGCGCCGCACTGGCCGTGCTTTGTTTGATGTGGGTCACGCGATCCTTGAGTCGCATGGCGATTCGAGGTTAGTGACAGTCGCGTAAACGCTATATTTATAGTAGCAACAAACCCAATGAATCCGGTGACGAAGTGGTCATTAGATCGTTATTTTTCGCTTTTGGAGCCGTTTGAATGCCCAAATCGAGCTCGTTAGCGCCAGCAGCAAAATCTCAAGCAACCCGATTGCGCCGCCGCCAGAGCTGGGTGTCGCAGGCGGGGTAATGATGGGGTCGAACCCGGGTGTCGTCGCAGCGACTGTGTTCAAGCTGATCCGGTCTTCGCTGATGCGACCCGCAGCGTCGGTCACACGCAGCTCAAAGACGACGGTGCCCAGACTCAGCGACAGTGCAACCGAGGTGGTGATCGACGTGGGTTGCGCAATGCTCGCCACAGGGCCGCTGAGTTGCTGCCAACGCACGGCACCAATGGACTGATTGGTGCCGACAATGCTTGGGCGAGCGTCAAGCAAGATCAGGCTTGCGGCATTGATCGGCCCGGGCGGCAACTGCGCCGCGCCGTTGGTGATGACGCGAACCGGCGCAATTTTGGCCACCGGGATCAAGGCTTGCTGCACGGCACGGACTGCATCCAGCATGCCTGCGCCACACAGGTTGATGTTGCAATTGCATACTGCGCTCGACTGCGGCGAGCAGCTGGGAAAGGCGGGGTTGAATTCAAATGGCCGCGCGCTTAGCTTGAGCTTGGCCGTCAGCTCAGCCGGCGTGAGCAGTGGATTCGCAGACAACATCAGCGCAGCAACGCCCGCGACCACCGGGGCCGAAAAGCTCGTGCCTTGCTTGACCCCAAACCCTTCGCTGACCGGCCCTGAGCTGCCGGTGTTGACCAAGCCGTAAAGCAAGTTGATACCGCCGCCCTCGGTGCTGCCACCAGGGGCCACCAGCGTGACCGCAGCGCCAAAATTGCTGTAGCTGGTTTTCATGCCATCAGCGCGCACGGCACCCACCGAGACCACATGGGCGCAATCAGCTGGGCGTGTGGGCGGGCCAGCTTCGTTGCCTGCAGCCACGACGACCAAAGCTCCAGCCGCGGTGACTTCGTCAATCACTGGCTGGTACGCGCTGCCCGCGCAGCCCGTTGAGCCGCCGAAGCTGACGTTGATGATGCGCGCCGGGTTGGGATTGATCGGCGCGCCCGCGACGCTCAAGCCTGCTGCCCAGCGCATGCCATCAAGCAAGTCGCTCAGCAAAGCGCCGCATTTGCCGGCGACTCGCACCGGCAAAATCTCAGCGCCCCAGCTGATGCCTGCCACGCCTTGGCCGTTGTTTGCCGCCGCGCCGATGAGCCCAGCGATGAAGGTGCCGTGCCAAGAGCTGCCACGCACATCGCAACCGCTGTAGAGCGAGCTGCTGCGGGTTTTGTCAGCGGTTGAAACGAAGTCACCTGGGTCGGTGGGGTCGGCGTCGCGGCCATTGCCGTCGTTGGCATAGTCAAGTTCCGACACGAAGTCGTAGCCGCTCAATATCTTGCCGGCTAAATCAGGGTGCGGTCGAGTGCCGGAGTCCAACACCGCGACGACGACCCGTGAGCCGGTGAGAAAATCCCACGCGCCCGTGGCATTGATCGCCGATAAGCCGGTGCTTGACGGTGCTTGCAAATGCCACAGCCGCGCAAAACTGGTGTCGTTTGGGGTGAGCATGGGTCGCTGCATCACGTCGGGCTCGACGCTCAACACGTCGGGGTGCAGGCGCAACCGCCGCAAGCTGGCTTCAGCCAGACCCGCGTGGGCAAGTGGCGCGCTCAGCTGGACGTGATGCAGCTGGGCGCTGATGGCGCGCAGCGGGTGTGCGGATAGCCCCGTGTCTTGCGCCACACCACGAGCGCGCTCGCTGGCGGCTTGTGCAGACTCGCGACCGACCGTTTGAGCACTTGGCTTGAGCTGCACGATGTAGCCGTGAACGCTTTGCGCAAGCGCAATTGGCGCGGCGAGCAGTGTCCATGCGACCGCACAAGCGAGCGTGAGATTTCGCCCCAATTTCATCTGCTAGCCTCCAATAAAAAAGCGCATGCCGTTTGTAGCATGCGCTTTTGGTGAACCGCCTGCGCCGATCAGCTTGCTGACACCACGCGGGCCATCTCCAAGCATTTGTTTGAGTATCCCCACTCGTTGTCGTACCAGGCCACGATTTTCACAAAGGTGGGGTCAAGCTGGATGCTGGCATCTGCGTCAAAGACGCTGGTGCACACTTCTCCTCGGAAGTCGGTCGCGACCACTTTGTCTTCGGTGTAACCCAGCACGCCTTTCAACGCGCCTTGACTCTGTGCTTTCATCTCAGTGCAGATGTCTTTGAAGCTGGCTGGCGAGTCGAGTTCGACCGTGAGGTCAACGACCGACACGTCGCTCGTGGGCACCCGAAACGACATGCCAGTGAGTTTTTTGTCAAGCGATGGAATCACTTTGCCCACTGCCTTGGCTGCACCCGTGCTGGAGGGAATGATGTTTTCCAAAATGCCACGCCCACCGCGCCAATCTTTGTTGCTGGGGCCGTCGACTGTTTTTTGTGTGGCTGTGGCCGCGTGCACCGTCGTCATCAGGCCACGTTTGATGCCCCATTTGTCGTGCAACACCTTGGCAACTGGTGCCAAACAGTTGGTGGTGCAGCTGGCGTTGGAGATGATGGCCTCGCCTGCGTAGCTTGCGTGGTTCACGCCGTAGACGAACATGGGGGTATCGTCTTTGCTGGGGGCTGACAAAATCACCTTTTTTGCGCCTGCGGCTAAGTGCTTTTCAGCGGTGGCTTTATCTAGAAACAAGCCTGTCGCTTCCAAGACGATGTCGGCGCCGACCTCGCCCCATTTGAGCGCGGCTGGGTCGCGCTCTTGGGTTAAGCGAATGCGTTTGCCATTGACGACCAAGGTGTTGCCGTCAACGCTGACAGTGCCTTTGAAGCGGCCATGCACGCTGTCGTAAGTCAGCATGTACGCCAAATAGTCGGGCTCCAACAAGTCGTTGATGCCGACGATTTCAATGTCTTCAAAGTTTTGCACCGCAGCGCGAAACACCATGCGGCCGATGCGGCCAAATCCGTTGATGCCAAGTTTGATGGTCATGTGATCCTCAAGTAAAAAATGAGTGTGAAGGCTGGTTTGGTTACTTGCTTGCCTGGCGAAGTGCAGCTTGTACGACTGCCGCCACGTTTTCGCCTGTGAATCCAAAGAGTTTGAACAACTCGCCTGCGGGGGCGGATTCGCCGTAGCGGTCCAAGCCCACAACGGCCGCGCAGCCGTATTTCCACCAACTGTCGGTCACACCGGCTTCGACGGCAACGCGGGGCAGCTTGGCTGGCAAAACAGACTTTTTGTAAGCGGCGGTTTGTGCATCAAAGGTGGTGGTGCTGGGCACGCTGACGACGCGAACGGCAATTTTTTTTCTTGCCAAAATCGCTTGTGCAGCCAAAGCAAGCTGAACTTCTGAGCCAGTTGCCATGATGACGGCCTGCGCCTTTTTCTTCAAACCCACGCGGCTGGGCTCGGCCAATACGTAAGCGCCTTTGGCGATGTCGGACAAGTTGTCTTTGGCGGTGTAGGGCAGGTTTTGGCGCGACAGCAGCAGGGCGGTGGGCTTGGTGGTGTTGGTCAATGCTGCCGTCCACGCGGCGACTGTTTCGGCTGTGTCGGCGGGTCGCCAAACATCCAAATTAGGGATCAAGCGCAGCGACGCCGCGTGCTCAACCGCTTGGTGGGTGGGGCCGTCTTCGCCCAAACCTATGGAGTCGTGGGTGAAGACGTGGATGATGCGTTGGCGCATGAGTGCAGCCATGCGCACCGCATTGCGACTGTAGTCGCTGAAGGTCAAAAACGTGCCGCCGTAGGGGATATAGCCGCCGTGCAGGGCCACACCGTTCATGATGGCGGCCATGCCGAACTCGCGAACGCCGTAGTTGATGTGGCGACCAATGTGGCCGTCAGCGGTTTTGACGACATCACCGGCGACATCGATGCGAAGGGGCGCCGTGCTGGGTGTGTTGGTGTTGTTTGACCCGGTGAGGTCGGCGCTGCCGCCAAGCATTTCAGGCAGCGCGGCGGTAAAGGCCTCCAATGCCAGTTGGCTGGCTTTGCGTGTGGCGACGGTTTCGGCTTTGGCCTGTGCGGCGTTTAGGGTCTCAATTGCCAACTCGGCAAAGCTCGCTGGCAATTGACCGACTGTCCGACGCTTGAACTCGGCTGCCGCGCCGGGAAAGGCTTTGGCGTAGGCCGCAAACGCGATGTTCCAGTTTTGCTGCGCAGCTTCACCAGCGGTTTTCGCGTCCCACTCTGCATAGACCTCAGACGGGATGACGAAGGGCTGGTGCGGCCAACCGATGCTGGCGCGGGTGAGTGCGATCTCTGCGGCGCCGAGTGGCTCGCCATGCGCTTTGGATGTGTCTTGGCGGTTAGGCGAACCCTTGCCAATCAAGGTTTTGGCAATCACAAGCACGGGCTTGTCGCTGCTGCTGCGAGCTTGTGCAATCGCGCGAGCGACGGCGTGCGCATCGTGGCCGTCAACCGGGCCAACGACGTGCCAGCCGTAGGCTTTGAAGCGCCCCGAAACATCATCCACATACCAAGGGGCCACGCGGCCGTCGATTGAGATGCTGTTGTCGTCATAGATGGCGACAAGCTTGTTGAGCTTCCACGCACCTGCCAAAGCACAGGCCTCGTGGCTGATGCCTTCCATCATGCAGCCATCACCCAAAAACGCGTAGGTTCGGTGGTCAACGATGGTGTGGCCGGCTTGGTTGAACTCGGCTGCCATGAGCTTTTCGGCCAATGCCATGCCGACCGCGTTGGCCAAGCCTTGCCCCAGCGGCCCGGTCGTCGTTTCTACGCCGGCGGTGTAGCCGTGCTCGGGGTGACCTGGGGTTTTGCTGTGGAGTTGGCGAAAGTTGCGCAGCTCACTGATCGGTAAGTCGTAGCCCGTGAGGTGCAAAAGTGCGTAGAGCAGCATCGAGCCGTGGCCGTTAGACAAAACGAACCGGTCGCGATTCGCCCAGGTCGGGTCGGTCGGGTTGTGGCGCAAATGGCCTTTCCACAGCGCTACGGCGATGTCGGCCATGCCCATGGGTGCACCGGGGTGGCCCGAGTTGGCGGCTTGAACGCCGTCCATGGCCAGTGCGCGAATTGCAGCGCCCAAGGTGTTGCAAGAGGCTGGGGAGGGCAGGGCATTGCCCAAACTTTCACGCGACATGGCGGGTGGCGCTGGCGCGCAGGTTGTGGAAAACCCTAGATTTTAAACGCCGCGAGTTGCGGGTTGAAAACGCACCTCAAAGCAGGCCCCGGTTAGGCCGTCAGCGCGGTCGACGCACGCCACGCTTGCACCGTGGTGTTGGGCGATGGTTTTGACCAATGACAAGCCTAAGCCGACACCGCCACTGGCCTCCGATGCGCCGGGCAGTCGGTAGAAGGGCTCGAAAATGCGCTCGCGCTGTGCTGAGGGTACCCCTGGGCCAGAATCAGTCACGGTCAGGATCAGAGTGTCACGCCACCGCGCTTGGATGTCGTTGCCGCCGTATCGGCGAGCGTTTTCCAGCAAATTGCGCACCAAGCGCCTCAGCAGCCGTGCGTCACCGTTGACGTTTGCGTCAGCGGATTCGTCGACACTGAGGGTCGCATGGGTTTTTGAACATTCCTCGGCCAGCAAGCCAATCATGTCCACTGATTGGTCGGCTTGCAACCCAAGCCCATCGGCTGGTCCGAGGCCCGGGGTTGATGTCGAGGTGGCGCTCAATCGACTCGCCAGCAAAATTTCCCCGATCAGCTCGTCAAGCTCGGTGATGCTGCGCGACATCTCCGCTTGCAGCGCTGGCGTCACGCCCGATTGCGAAAGCTCCAGCCCCATGCGCAGGCGCGCAAGCGGCGAGCGCAGCTCGTGCGAGGCGTTGGCCATGAGGCTTTTGTGTGCGGTGACCAAAGCCTCAATTCGAGCGGCAGATTCGTTGAACTGTTCGGTGAGGTAGGCTATCTCGTCTTTGCCGACCACGGGCACGCGGGTAGATAAATCGCCTTGCCCGAACCGCTGGACGCCAGTCTTCAAAGACTCCAAGCGCTGAGTCAAGCGTCGCACGACCGGGTATGCGCCAATGGCGACTGCGATGCAGATGGTGAGCACCAAGGAGCCGAATCCGAAAAATCGCCCGAAGAGTCCACCAGGGCCGTTAGGGCCGGGGCCGCCAGATCGGTCGTCGCCCATTGCCGGTCTGAGCATGCCCGCAGGTGGACCGAATTCTGAGCCTCGCATGGACGGGTTTCGACGGGGCGGCCGAGCGTCGCTGTCGCCAGCCGCGCCGCTGCCTGGCGCAGCTGCGCCCGATGCTCGCATGCGGGGTCCCACCAAGACAACCCAGTCGCGACCGTCTTTGAGCTTCACCGGGTACTCAATGCCCACGCCCGGAATCCGCGTTGGTTGCACGCTGCCTGAGGTCAGCACTTGACCCGTTTCGTCTCGCACGGTGATGTCGCGCGCCAAGAGGGGCGCCTGCGTCGGCGGCCCAGCGGCAGCGATTTGCTCCTGCAGCCGCATCTCGTAATAGGTGCGTATGACGGCCCCAACCCCTACCGTCACCAAGATCACGGCCACAACCACGGCGAGCCAAATCCGCAGATACAAACGAGTCATCGGGTTGCCGCTCAGCATCGACTTGGCGCGCTTAGTCTTGCTGCTTGGCAAAGACGTAGCCCACGCCTCGCACGGTGAGGATTCGTCGAGGCTCTTTGACATCGGCCTCGATGGCTGCGCGAATGCGACCCATGTGGACATCGATGCTGCGATCAAAAGCCTCGAGCTCTCGTCCGCGAACAGCTTCCATGATTTGCTCGCGGCTCAGCACGCGCCCCGCGCGCTCGGCCATGACCATCAGCAGGTCAAACTGATAGCTGGTGAGCTCGGTTGCGCGCGTACCAACGCGCACGACGCGAGCGTCGCGATCGATCTCAAGCGTGCCAAAACGCAAGGTGTTGCTGCTTGGCGGCGCATCGGCACCGCGCCTCAGCACGGCGCGAATGCGCGCCAAAAGCTCGCGTGGCTCAAACGGCTTGGGCAAATAGTCGTCAGCTCCGATTTCCAAGCCGACCACACGATCCAGTGGGTCGCCCTTGGCAGTTAGCATAACAACGGGAGTGCGGCCCAGTGGTGGCGCCATGGCACGAACGCGGCGACAAATCTCCAAGCCTTCAATGTCGGGCAGCATGAGGTCAAGCACCACCAAGTCGGGCGGGTCTTTCGCAATCGCGGCTAATCCGCTGGCGCCGTCGACGCAGTGAGTTACCCCAAATCCGTTGGCCCGCAGGTAGTCAGCAACCATTTGAGCCAAACGGACATCGTCTTCAATGAGTAGCAGTTGTTGCATGCGCTATCGTATCGCTATCGCTATGATTTGAGTCTTGTTCAACGTGGCGGCATGCCGCCGCGCATGCCAGGATGGCCTTGGCCCTCACCCATGCCGCCCCAGCCACTCATGCCGCGATGTTGGCGCTTGCCCGAAGCGAGTTTTGCACGTTGTTCGGGTGTGAGCGCTTGCATGGCGTCGAGCATGCCCGCGAGCTTGCGTTGACCCATCGCGTCGTGCAGTTTGCTTTGGGCAGCACGCAGTTGCTCGATTGCCGTGCGGTCGATGGTGGCGGCAAACATGAGCTCTCGGCCTTTTTCGCGGCTTGCTCGCTGCTGGTCTCGCATCGGTTTGATGTCTTTCCAAGCCGCTTTGGCGATGCCAACGATTGCGCTGCGCTGGGCGGGTGTGGCTTCGACTGCGTCGAGCATGTGCGAGGTGCGGCGCTCCAGCATGCGCTCTTGCATCGCCTCGCGATCCATGCCATGGCGAGCCATTCGGTCACCGACTGGGCCCGGACGTGGTAGCGCTGGTTGAGCAAACGAGCTGGTTGTCGCTGCGGCGAACCCACCAAATGCCAGCAAAGGTGCGAACAGGGTCGCAAGGCGACGGCGTTGAGGCGTGTGGTCTGTCATGGCGTGATCCTTGGGGTTGATGGGCTTGGGTCGAATCGACTTCGCAAACAAGTGTCGAGGCATGCTCACAAGGGCTGTTGTCTTCGGGGTAAAGTTAGGTAAACCCAATGCGCACGATTTGGCCAAATGAACCTTGAGACCCGACTTCTTCGCGGCTTGCCCAGCGACGACTTTGTTGCTGGGCAAAGCGCGGCTTCGGTGCTCACTCGCGGGCAGCTTCGACGCGCGGTTGCGCAGTGCGCGCGTCGCCTGTCTTCCACTCACGGCGTTGGCTTCGGCGATCGCGTCGCGGGTCTGTGTTTGAACGGTGCGCCCTCATTGGTGATATTGCTCGCCCTGGCCCGCTTGCGCGCGGTTTGGGTGCCGCTCAACTGGCGCTTGGCGCCAACTGAGTTGGGTCGCATCCTCGACCACTGCACGCCGGTTTTGTTGGTCGCCGATCGACACTGGCTTGAGTTGGCAACCGCGCTCGTGGTCGATCGCAGTCTGGTGGTGGCGCCCATTGAGCCGATTTGCGAGGCCGGCGGTGCGATGGACAACATGGAGCCGAATGCGCTCGCGCAAGATCCGGTGCTTTTGGTTTACACGTCTGGCACCACCGGCGAGCCCAAAGCCGCCTTGCACACCCAAGGCAATTTGGTTGCCAATGTGGACGCAGCGATTGACGCGTGCGACATCTCACCAGCCGATCGGGTGTTGACCTCGCTGCCCATGTTTCACGTCGGTGGCCTTTGCATTCACACCCTGCCAGCTTTGGCTGCTGGTGCCCGTGTGATGCTTCATGAGCGGTTTGATGCGGGCGCGGTCATCGACTGCCTGAACCGCGCGCAAATCAGCCTGCTTTTGGTGGTGCCTGCCACGTTGCAAGCGCTGGTGAGCCACCCGAGCTGGTCAACGGCCGACTTGAGCCAATTGCGTGCCGTATGGGCAGGCTCCAGCATCGTGCCGCGTGCATTGATCGAGGCGGTCGGGGACCGTGGCGTGCCTGTTTGCAACGTGTACGGCTCGACCGAGACCGGGCCAGTGAGTGTGGTGCTCAGACCCGCCGAGGCGCTGTTGCGTGCAGGCTCAAGCGGCTGGCCAGCCTTGGGCGTGGCGCTGAAGTTGATCAATGCAAAACCCGCTGATGGCGAGGGGCAAGTCGGCGAAATCGCGCTTCGCGCGCCCAATATCGCCCAAACCTATTGGCCCAATCAACCCAGTGTGGATATCGACGGCTTCTTTCACACCGGTGACGTGGCCCATGTCGCCGCCGATGGCTGCGTGACCATCATCGGGCGCAGCAAAGAGTTGATCATCTCGGGCGGAGAAAACATTCACCCAGCCGAGGTGGAGGCGGTTTTGGGTGAGCACCCTTGGGTGGCTGAGTGCGCGGTGTTTGGGGTGGCTGACGCGCAATGGGGCGAGGTGGTGGAGGCGGCTGTGGTGCTTGTGAGGCCTGAACAGCTCGAAAACACCGGTTTTTCGAGTGATATTGGCACTTGGTCACCGGATTCATTGCATCTGTTGCTATCAAAAACAGAGTTGTCTTTGATGTCATTTCTCCAAACCAAGTTGGCCAAATACAAGTGCCCCAAGCGCATCCACGTGCTCACCGAGTTGCCCAAGACAGCTTTGGGCAAGGTACAAAAGCAGCGCTTGGCCCAGCAGATGAGTCGAATCGAGTCGGCATGAAGCAGCTTTTTTTGGCATTGTGGCTGACGGTGGCGGCGAGCTTTTCGGCCTCGCCCGTCTTTGCGCAAGCGCTCGTGTCGGCAGGAAGTCAGCGCGCACCGGCTGATTTTTCAATCGCTTTTTATTACTCCGCTGACATCCCTTGGGAGGCCTTGGGTGCGTTTGATGTGGCTGTAGTGGACCCCGGCCATGTGAGCGAGTCGATGTGGCATCACCGCCTTAACCCGCGCACGCAAGTCGCGGCCTACATCTCGGTGGGTGAGGTGCACCCAACGCGGTCGTATTTTGGCGCGGTTGACAAAACTTGGCAGCTTGGACTCAACACGGATTGGGGCTCGGTGGTGGTGGATCAAACCAGCGCCGCTTGGCGGGCGTTTTTTGTGTCAACCGTGGTCACTCCGCTTTGGCGCGCTGGGTATCGATCGTTTTTTCTTGACACGCTGGATTCGTTTCATTTGGTGGCCAAGACACCGCAAGGCAAAGCCGACCAAGCGCGAGGGCTTGCGCAACTGGTGCGAGACATCAAGCGCGCCCACCCCGAGGCCAAGCTCATCTTCAACCGAGGTTTTGAGATCCTGCCCGAAGTCAATGCGCTGGCTTGGGCGGTTGCGGCTGAGTCGCTTTTTCAGGGCTACGACGCAGGCAAGAAGGCGTTTCGCGCTGTGCCGCAAGCTGATCGCGATTGGCTCTGGGGCCAGCTCAAGCGCTGCAAAGATGAGTACCGTTTGCCGGTGATTTCGATTGACTATGTTCCGCCAACCCAGCGCCAGCTCGCGCTTGACACCGCCAAAAAAATACGCGCTTTGGGTGCCATCGCTTGGGTGGCCACGCCCGAGCTTGACAGCATCGGCGTGGGCAATGTGGAGCTTTTGCCGCGCCAGGTGCTGGCCTTGCACGATGAGACCGGTCACTTGGCCCAATTGGCCACGCATGAAATGCACCGCTTGGGTGAGTTGCCGCTCAACGCCTTGGGCATGGACGCTAGTTTGGTTGCGGTCGGTTCGCCTGAGTTGGCGCGGCACACCCAGCGACCGCTGCGGGGGCGATTCGCCGGGGTGGTGATGTGGTTCAGCCAAGGCGGCTTCCCCAAAGACCCCAATGTGCTCAAAGTGTTTAATCGCGCGCGCGAGGAGGGTGTCCCCGTCGTCATGGTGGGCTCGCTGCCTGAAGACGCGGCGTTTGAGCCCTTTGATGTGGATGTGGGCAAAGTTGTGCGCTTGGGTGAGGCGCTGAAAATCGAGAAACTCTCGCCGCATGTGGGTTTTGAAGTCATGCCCTCGCCGATTCAACGCGAGCTGTCGCCCACCACTTTGCGCAACCCCACTGCACCGGGCACCGAGGTCTGGCTTCGGGTGCGGTCTGCCAATCAGGTGTACTCGGATGCGATCGCCATCACGCCCTGGGGCGGTTTTGCGGCTGAGCGGTTTTGGAAGCTGGAGCTACCCCAAAACAAGGGCTCGCGGTGGGCGGTGAACCCCATTGCGTTTTTCGGGCGAGCGCTGCAGGTCGACCTCCGGCTGCCTGTGCCCGATGTCACCAGTGAGAACGCGACTCGATTTTTGATCACGCATGTGGACGGAGATGGCTTTGCCAGTCGCGCCGAGGTGCCAGGCACGCCTTTGGCCAGTGAGGTGATGCTGAAGGATTTTTTGGAGCGATACAGGCTGCCCACCACGGTATCGATCATCCAAGGCGAGGTTGGCGCCACTGGTTTGTACAAAGCCTTGTCGCCCCAGCTTGAGGGCATTGCCAAGCGAATTTTTGCCTTGCCCCATGTCGAGATTGCCACCCACACCTTCAGCCACCCGTTTTTTTGGGCTGAAGCTGAGCTGGGCTTGGCCAGAGACAACCGCCCGGTGGGTTTGAACATTGCGGGCTACACCTTTGATGCGCGCACCGAAATCGCTGGCTCGGCTGAATACATCAACACGCGACTGGCTCCGCCGGGTAAGCGCACCCGCATGCTGTTGTGGAGTGGCGACACCCAGCCCCTGGCCGCGCCCGTGCGCGAGGCGTATCGGGCGGGTTTGCTCAACATGAATGGTGGCTACACGGTGATCAGTAGGCTGGAGTCCTCGCTGAGCTTGGTCGGGCCACTGGGCATGATGAAAGGTGAGCATTACCAGGTGTATGCGCCCAATCAAAACGAGAACGTCTACACCAACAATTGGCTGGGGCCGTTTTATGGTTTTGAGCGCGTGATTGAGACGTTTGAGATGACCGAGCGCCCCCAAAGGCTCAAGCCGGTCAACATCTACTATCACACCTACATCGCCAGCAAGGCGGCGTCGATTGCGTCGCTGCACAGGGTGTATGGCTGGGCCTTGAAGCAAGATTTGAACCCGATTTTTGCCAGCGAGTACGCGCTGCGGGTGCTCGATTGGCGACGCGCGACGGTGTCGCGTTTGGTGGGTGGCGACGCGGTGGCGGGTGAGTTGGAACTGCGAAGTGGGGGTGAGCACTTGCGTCAATGGCGTGTATCGGCCACCCCAGATGCGCCCGTGTTTGCGCGAACCCTTCGCCAAGATGGCTGGGCAGGGCAGTCACGGGTTGGCGATTCGCTGTATTTGAATGCTATTGAATCAGTAGCAACAACATCAATGAATCCGGTGACCAAGAGCATATTTGATGCTAAAAATGCTTCCGCGGTGACTTTGAAGAGCGCCAACGGACGTGTGGCGGCTTGGGCAACACAGGTGCAGCCGGGTGAGCCGTTGGTTCGCGTGACGCTGGCCTCTGCACTGGCGCTGCGGGCCCAGTTTGAAAGCGCTTGTGTGGCCGACCTTGGCCTGAGTAGCAAGGGCTTGGCGATTCGGCGCACGGCCAACCAGTGGGATGTGACTCAATCGATGCTGGAGGGTGCACACGATGGGTCGAAAGACATCGTATTCCGTTGCCCCAGGTGATAACGCGCGCCGAGGGGTTCTCAACCGTGGCAGCCTGGGTGCCGTGGTCGGGGTGGCCTTGCTCGGTTTGGTTTTGGTGTTTCCCAAAGAGGATTTGCTCAATCGACTGCGAGGCGAGGCCGAGAACGACAACAACCTCACCATTGCGTATTTGCAAAATTTGGTGCGGACCGAGGCCAAAGACCTGAGCTTGCGATTGATCTTGGCCGAAAAGCTCGCCGCTCAGCGTGAGTTTGGTAATGCTCTGGTTGTGCTCAAAGATGCCAAGCCCTTGATCGTCACTAGCGAAGACCGTGCGAGTTGGGAGAACCAAGACACCCGAGTCGCTTGGGCCCAGTGGCGTGCGCTTAAAGAGAAGCCGGGCATTGACCCCGCCGCCACGGAATCAGCTCGCTTGGGCGTGGAGCAGCGCATTGCTGCGCAAATTCGCACGGCTGAATCGATGGGGCGGCTGTTTTTGCTGTTGGGGCAGTCGCGCGACGTGGGCGCTAAGGTGCTGGTGCGCACCGCGTTGGAGCGCATGCTGGTCCAGCGCGGCCTGTCGCTGGCGGACGGTATGCGCGCTGGGCGCGAGGCCTTGGCTGAGGGAGATTTTGTGTTGTCGTCCAAGCTGTATTTCGCGGCTAAGGCCCGAACCGCCGACAGCGAGGCGCGGCGCAGCACCACTTGGCTGGGCGTGAAGGCATTGCTGGCAAGCGGCGACGCTCAGGCGGCATACGAGGCGGCCGTGAGGGAGTTTGATGCCGTGCCCAAGGGCGACGCATTTCATTGGGAGCTGGTCAAGCTGGCCTTGGCTGCCGCACAACCCAGCGCTGGCGCGCAGCATGTGCGACAGGCAGTGGACATCAACACCAGCCCCGAACAACTGGCCAAGCTGAGCGAGGAGCAGTTGCAACAAATCCAAGACGTGGCCTTTGCCAGTGCCGACTTGGCCTGGGCCACACGGGTCGTGCAGGCCAAGCTGATTCGCCTGCCCGGCGATGTGGGCATGCGTGAGCAAGTGGCGCAAATGGCTGAGTGGCAGGGCGATGCAACGCTTGCCTTGAAGCGCTGGCGCAGCCTGGCCACGGGCAGCGCCGCCGACTCCGTCGAGCGCGCGCTGGATCAGGTTTTTCGCTTGTCGCCAATGCTGTTTGATGATGAGGCGCTCTTGTGGGCTTGGAGACAACGCAGTGCGCGCCGATCACTCGCAGATAGCGAAGTCGAGACGGTGGTCAACGTGTTTGAGCGCACGGGCAAGCCCGAAGAGGCGCTGGCCTTTTTGGATGATCTGAGCAGGCGCGGCGCTGGCGAGGTCAGTCCTGCGCGGCTGGTTGCGCTCAGTGGCAGTCGGGCTCGGCTTTTGCTGCGCATGGGTAGAGCCGATGAGGCCTTGGTCAGCTTTGCGGCGATGGATGCAGTTGAAGCGCTGGCGCTTGCGCAAGGCGTGCCTGTGGCGCGGCTTGCGCGAGACGATGCGCTGGCTTGGGCGGACTTGTTGCTGCGCCGAAGTGACTTTGGCAAAGCCTTGGCCGTGCTTAAGCGATACCAGCCCATCGAAGTGGTTGCGCGCGCCGATCCGCTGTATTGGGATTTGTTGGCCGATGTGGCGTTTGAGGCGCGAGACCTGGCCACCGCTGCGCGCGCATGGGCAGCGTTGATGGCGGCATCGGTTGATCAGCGCGGAGCGGGTGTGTTGATCAAACCCTACCAAGCCGAGCGCTACATCGAGCATGTTGCCGGTACAGCCGATTCCCTTGTCGCCCGATCCTTGATCGTGCAGGTCTATCGATTGCACCCGACCGACGCGACCGTGTTCGCTTGGATTGATTCGCTCTATGCCGCGCCAGATCCGGTTGCGATTCGTGCGTTTTTTTCGGCACTCGTTCCCGCTGATCTGGCAAGGCTTGCGAAGACCAGCGCGTTTTTGGAGCGGCGTGCAGGCTTGCAAGTGGCTTTGGGCGACAAGCGCGCGGGCGTTGCGGACTACCGCGCCGCATTGGGCTTGGGCTCAGGCGCTGGCGCTCGCATCGGGCTATGGTGGCTTTTGACCGACTTGGGCGACAAGGCGGCGCTTCGCCAAGAGATGGCGCAGTCTCGCAGTGCAGTTCGCGCCCTGCCTGATCATTGGGAAGTGCTCGGGGCGGTGCATCTGCTGCTGGGCGAACCCCGCCAAGCGCTGAGCTACTACACCAAGATCGCGGGCGATAAAGCACTCAAAAAGGATCAAGATTTTTTGTGGCTGGCCAACTTCGCCGATGTGCTGGAGCAGTCGGGCGAGGCCTCGCTGGCGCTGAGGGTGCGCCGCCACGCGCATGTGTTGCTCGACAGCGTGATGGCGTCTTTGAGTGCGCGCCTCGCATCCAACCGCGCCTTGGGTAACGAAGACGCGCAGGCGCTGATGGTGCGGGTGCGCTTGGGGCAGTTCTCTGGCAGCACCGAGCAGGCGCGGCTTCAAAAGCTGTTGGGCCAAATTGCACGCGGTGGGGTGTCTGGCAGCGAGCACTCGGCGCAAATCCGCCAGCAGGCCAACAATTTGTTGTTTTCAAGCGCCATGAGCTCGGGGCAACTTGACTTTGCGCGCCAATGGCTGTGGCAGCAGCATCAACGCCGCACGGGTGACCATGACTACTCCAAACTCGCGTTGGCGCTTGCTGAGGGCGATACCGTGGCGCTTGATGAGCTCATGGCGCGCGCGTTTGCGAAGTTTCACGGCATCGACCGGTATGGCGCGCTTCGCCAACTCAAGCGCAGTTCGCAGGCCTTGAATGAAGCACTTGCGTTGTCAGACATGGGCGAGTCGCCGCGCGACGAAGAGTTGCAGCAAGGCATTCAAGAGCTGACCTTGTCGGCAGCTCAGCGTGTCAGGCTGAGCCGCATCAGCAAGCAAAGCGCTGAGCTCACGCAGTCAGGCACGCTTTTGCAGGCCAGCGCGCAGTTGACGCCTGGGCTTCGCCTCACGGGTGAGTGGGGGCGTTTGCAAAATCGCAGCGCTTTGGCGCAAGTTGCAGATCGGGAGTTTCGATTGGGGCTGGATGTGCAGACTGAACTGGGCCAAGTGGAGGCGGCAGCAAGCACGCGCCAAGCCAACGCCTCGCACAGCGGCTGGCGGCTGGCGCTGAGTCGCGAGCTGGGCATCGGTGCGCGAATCGCGCTCGAGTGGCAAGTGCGCCAGGCAAGCTCGGAGAGTGCAGCCATGGCGGTTGCGGGCATGCAAAGCGGAGCATCGATGCAGCTCACCACCGCACTTTCGCCGCAGTTGCAACTTCAGGCGATGTTGTCCAACAAGTCCTTTGAGACCCAAAGTGGCAGCGAATTGGGCGGGCGGGCGCTGGGTGATGTGGCGCTGACCTACGGGGTGCGACAGGCCTACCCAGATGTCGTCGTGCGGGCATCAATTCAGCGCTCGGTGGCGCGCCACGGTGGCACGGTGGATGCGCTTGCCGCCCGCGTGTTGCCGATTGGGGGAGTCGTTGGGCCGCAATCCTTCATCGGTCCGTCGTCCACGGGCGTGGCTGTGTCGGTGGGATACGGCTCATCGGTGCAATCCGACAACGCTCCCGGCCCTGCGAGTCCATACTCGCGTGTGATTCGCCCGTATGCCGAGCTGGGAGTGGACTGGCGGCGCGACAATCAAGGCCAAAGAACGGCACCTTTGTTGCGTCTAGGCGCTCGCGGATCGGTTGTGGGGCGCGATCAACTCTTGTTAGGCTGGGAGCTGCGGCCTCAAAGCAATGCGCCTGCTGCGAGAGAGTTCAAGTTGCAATATGAATATCTGGGGAACTGACGTGCAAACATCAAGGGGGGGTTGGAGTCGACCGGTCAATGGGTCTAGGCGTGCCTTTTGTTGGCTTGGTGCACTCAGCTTGGCCGGCTGCGCCGTGACGCAGACCGCGCCGATGTCGGCCCGAATCGGGCCCACCGACTCGGTGGCACTGCTGCCGATGGCCAACCACACCGATGTGGCGCAAGCGGGGCTGCGCGCCGAAGCCATCACCGAAGCCAGCCTGCGCGCGCGGGGTTTGCGCCAGTTGCAGATTTACCCACCCCAACTTAACCCAGAGACCTTGTTCGAGCCCAGCGAGCGAAAAGCCCAACTTGAGGCTGAAAAATGGGCCAAGGCGCAGGGCATCGCGTTTGCGGTCTACGGCGCGGTAGACGAGTGGCGATACAAGGTTGGCGTTGACGGCGAACCGGCTGTCGGGCTGGTGTATCACGTCAAAGACTTGCGCACCGGCGAGGTCGTGTACTCAGCTTCAGGCGGGCGAACGGGTTACAGCCGCGAGGCGTTGTCGGCGGTGGCGCAAAAGCTGGCGGTCGAGTTGCTTAAAGGCATCCAAATCGGTATCGCACCGTCCTCAGCACCTGCAGCATCGGGGCCAGCGCGCTCGCGCTGAGCTTTGATCCATGGCGCCTCAACCCAGCCCGCCGCAGCCCGCCGCGCCTGCGGACGCCAGCGCGCGGCCAGCCAAAGAGGCGCAGGGCTCGGACTTCGTCAATTTGAGCGGGTTTGCGTCACTGCGCGACATCGACGACGCGCCAAAACCCGACGTGCGCTTCTCGCGCCAAGCCCAGCGAAACGACACCCCCAGGCCGTGGATGCGATTGCCGCTGTACAAGCGCGTCTTCGTTGTGCCGTATCTGTGGGCCTTGGTGGTGTTGGACTACGCGCGGCGCATTCTCTTGGGTGTTCGCTGGCTTGGGCAGCACTGGATCAAAGAGCGCCCCGGTGCTTTGGTGCAAGCGGGAGAAACGGTGTTTTGGCCTCTGGTGTTTGTTGCCTTGAGTTCGTACAGCAACCCCACCAACCCGTTTTACGTCAACGAGGGTTTTCCGTGGCCTTGGATCGGTGTGTGGCTCATCGCCTTGCGCTATGGCTCGCTCAGCGGGGTGGTAGCCGCGCTTTTGATGCTGGGGCTTTGGTACGTGCTGATGTCAACCATGACGCTGCCGAGATCGTATTTTTTGGGCGGGGCGATCATGACTTTGATTGCGGGTGAGTTTGGCAACCTGTGGGGCGGGCGCTCATCGCGCCAGCGCGAGGTGATGCGCTACTTAGATGAAAAGATGGAGCGCCTCACGCGGCGCTTGTATTTGCTGAAGCTGTCGCACGATGAGTTGGAGTACGAAATGGTTGAGCGGCCCAGTACCCTGCGCGACGCGCTAGCAGAGCTGCAAGGCAAGCTCAACTCTGCCGCCAAAGATCGCGAACGCTTGCCAAGCGCCCAGGTGATGATGGCGTTTTTAGCGGCTCATACCCAAATTGAAGCCGGTGGCATGTACGAGTATGTGGATGGCCCACGGCCGAAGATTTTGCGGGTGTCGCATGTCGGAGTGTCAAAAGAGCTTCATGCCGAGGATCCGATGGTTCGCCGGGCGATCGAGTCTCGTCAGTCGGTGCATCTGTTGGAGCAGCTCACAGAGTTGTGCTTTGGTGAGCAGGTGTTGGTGGTGTGTCCGATGTTTGACGGCGAGGGTGATCCGCTTGGCGTGGTGGCGGTGCATCGCTTGCCCTTCATGGCATTTAATTCTGACAACCTGCGCAACCTCGGTGTCTTGGTCGAGGCCTACTCAGAGTATGTGAGGCTGCGCAAATTTGGCAGCCCATTGCTGTCGCAATGGCCCAGGGCACCCACCACCTTGGTGCACGAGTTTGCTTGGTTACAACGCATGCGCCGAGACCACGGCATCGACAGCGGCTGTTTGGTTTGGAGAGCCGACGGCCCGCAGGCCGACGTGCTGTTAGATGCCGTGCGCAGCGTTCACAACAATGGCAGCATGGCGTGGCAACTGGGTTATGGCGCGACAGTTTGCCTTGTGACTTTGGTGCCGTTCGTCACCGCCCGTCGCCTGACAGGTCACCAGTTGTTGGTGCGGGAAGATGTGCGAAAGCGCGTCGGCGGACAAGTTGAAGCGCTGCATTTGAGCTGCACCCAGCTCACGCTTGCCGACAGCGATGCATGGGCTGATCTGCGTGATTCGGTGGGTGGGGTGGCGCTTTGATTGCAGTTTGGCAGCAAGTCACCGCCGCCTTCAGCACCGAGATTGCGGCCTTGTCGCTTTTGGATCGCTCGGGCTCAGAGCTGCGTTTGTTGAGCTACTTCACGTTGCATGCGCTGGCCGCCGCAATCACCACCGCCGTGGCTTGGTTGTTGCTGCCTTCGCGCCTCAAGCAGCAACCCTGGCAAGCTCAGGCTCTGATTTTCAGCTTTGGGTTTTTTATTCCCGGTCTGGGCATCGTGGCGGTGCTTGCGGTCGTTCACATCGCGATCCGTTTTCCGAAAGCGATCAGCACTGATCGGTATGTGGAGATCGAGCCACCTAAATTCATGGCGACCGAAAAGGAAGCTCGGGTCAAGAGCGATTTGCGGGCTGGCCATGCGCGGCGAATATTGGCTGATCCACGACAGGACATTGACATCAAGTTGCGCGTTTTGATTGCGCTGCAAGACATGCGACCCAAGGTCGCCATCCCCATGTTGCAGGGTCTGCTAAGCGACCCAGCTGAAGACATCCGATTGCTCGCTTACAGCATGATGGACGCATGGGAGAAGGACATCACTCAGCGCGTGCAGCTTGCGCAAGACCAATTGGCAGCCCTTGCTGAGCCGGTCAAAACTGAAGGTCGCGAGGAGCAATCAGGGGCCGTGCTTTTCAATCTGCATCGCCGATTGGCGGAGCTTTTTTGGGAGCAGGTTGACACCAAGCTGGCGCGCGGAGACCTGCGGGCGTTTGCACTGCAACAATCCAAAAAGCACTGTGAACAAGCGCTGAAGTTCGATCCCAACGCGGCCGGTGTGTGGTTGTTGTTTGGCGAGGTGTTGATTCAGCTGGGGCAGCCCGAGTTGGCGTATCGCAGTTTGAAGCTGGCTCGCGGGTGTGGTGGCGATGAGGTGGCCATCTACAGGGCTGTGGCGCAGCAGGCGTTTTTGCTCCATGACTTTATCAAGGTGCGCGAGTACATGGAGCGCATCGAAGCCAGCTCGCGCGTGCCGTACGGCTTGCGTCAAATATCGCGGTTTTGGGCTGGCAAATCTGTGGATGTGGTCGTCTGATGACGTGTGTAGTCTGCTGAGTCATGAACAACTCTGATCTGCCCGAAGACCTTCGCCGCACCGCCCAAAGTGCGGATGTGGCCTTGCTGCTTGAAGGCACTTTTCCGTTTGTGGCTGGCGGCGTGTCGAGTTGGGTGAATCAGATCATCAATGGCTTTCCGGAGTTGACTTTTGCCATCATCTTTTTGGGATCGCGCAGGCAAGACTACGGTGTACCCAAGTTCAAACTGCCTGCGAACGTGATTCATTTTGAGGCGCACTATCTGTACGACATGCCTGAGCGACCGCCCGTGCGAGCGTTCAAGGGCGACGCGGAGATGTTTGAGCAAAACGCTTGTTTGCACCAGTACTTTCAAGACCCGGTTGGTCTAGCCGATGTGGGAGCAAAGGCGCTTGAGACGGTGGTCGGTGAACTTCAGGGTCGACTCAATGTGGGGGAGTTTTTGTTCAGCGAGCGCTCGTGGAATTACACGACCCAGATGTACCAAGAGCGCTGCACCGATCCGAGTTTTGTGGACTATTTTTGGACGGTTCGCACCATGCACGCGCCGATCTGGATTTTGTCGGCCATCGTCGAAAAGCTCATTCCGGTGAAGTGCTTTCATTCGGTGTCGACGGGCTACGCCGGATTTTTGGGTGCTTTGCTCAAGCGCCGATACCAAAAGCCCTTGATTTTGTCTGAGCATGGTATTTACACCAAAGAGCGGCGCATCGACTTGTACGCCGCCCAGTGGATCGCCGACAACCGCAGCATGTTGCAGCGAGATGCCACAGAAGCAGGCTATTTTCGCCAAGCTTGGATTCGATTCTTTGAAGCGCTTGGGCGCATGTGCTACGACGCGAGTGACCAAATCATCGCCTTGTACGAGGCCAATCGGCTGCGCCAAATCCAAGATGGGGCCGCTCCAGAGCGCACCTTCAACATCCCTAACGGCATCGACGTCGTGCGCTTTGGTGAGTTGCGCGCGCTTCGCCCGGCGGTCACGCCAATGGTGTGCTGCTTGATTGGTCGGGTTGTACCAATCAAAGACATCAAAACCTACATTCGCGCCATGCGCGTGGTGGCCAGTCGCTTGCCTGGGGCTGAGGCTTGGATTGCTGGCCCAGAGGATGAGAGTCCAGCCTATGCGCAGGAGTGCCACTCGCTTGTCAAAAGCCTGGGGCTTGAGGCTAATGTGAAGTTTTTGGGATTTCAAAAACTCACAGAATTACTCCCCAAAGTTGGGCTGGTGGTGCTGAGTTCGATTTCTGAGGCCTTGCCCCTGGTGCTGCTGGAGGGCTATGCGGCGGGGGTTCCTGGTGTCAGTACGGATGTGGGATCGTGTCGGCAGTTGATCTACGGGTTGACCGAGGAAGACATCGCGTTTGGTGCGAGTGGCGAGGTTGTGGGCATTGCCGATCCGCAGGCCTTGGCCGAATCGATCATCAGCTATTTCAGCGATGACGCCAAGTGGCAGGCTGCGTCAGCGGCTGGCGTTGAGCGGGTGAATCGCTACTACACGCATCCGCTCATGTACGGCCGCTACCGCGAGGTGTATCGCAGGGCGCTGGCCAACGAGCGAGCGGACGCGCCCGGCTTTGTCGGCTGGGAGGCGATCTAGGTGGCGGGCATTGGATTTGAGCTGCGAAAGCTGCTCAAGCGCGACAGCTATTTAGGCTTGGTTCAGGCCTACGCGTATGCGGGGCTGATCAGCTCCGGGCCGTGGGTGTTGTCAATTTTGGGCTTGGTGGCAATTGGCATCATTTCGCTCAACGTTGTGGTGCCAGACCTGTTGATCACGCAGTTTCAAGTGAGCGTGACGTACTTGATCATGGTGTCGCTCATCCTCACGGGGTTTGTGCAACTGGGGTTCACGCGATGGGTGAGTGACCGTTTGTTTGAGATGAACCGCGACATCATTTTGCCCAATTTCGCCGGTGTGATGCTGATCGTCAGCGTGGGCAGCGGGGCGTTTGCGATCTTTTGTGCCTTCACTTTTTTCGCCGGCGAGTCGATTTTTTACCGCGCTCTGATGGTGTCGGGTTTTGTCACGATGTCGGGTGTTTGGGTCGCCACGATTTTCATGAGCGGCTTGAAGTTTTACAAAACCATCGTGGCATTGTTTGCGGGCGGCTACACGTTGAGCGTGGCGCTGGCGTTTGCGTTTCGGCCGATGGGACTTGAGGGTTTGCTGATGGGCTACATCGGCGGACAGTTTTTGATGCTTGTGGGCATGATTTTTGTGGTGCTGCGCAGCTTTCCATCTCGGCGTGTGATCGGGTTTGAGTGCTTTGCGCGTGGTGCGATGTTTCCTTCTTTGATCTGGGTCGGCGCCTTGTTCAATTTTGCAATTTGGGCCGACAAAATCGTGTTCTGGATCAACCCCAGTACAAGTTCAGTGGTCATTGGCCCGCTGCGCGCCAGTGTGATTTATGACCTGCCGATTTTCTTGGCGTATTTGTCCATCATTCCTGGCATGGCCGTGTTTTTGGTGCGGTTTGAGACCGATTTTGTGGAGTGGTACGACCGCTTCTACGGCGCGGTGCGCAAGGGCGGCAGCCTGCAAGAAATCGCAGAGATGCGCGACGGCATGGTGATGGCCATTCGACAAGGTTTGTTCGAAATCATCAAGGTGCAAACCTTGTCGGTGCTGGTGATGGTGGTGTTTGCGCCGTCGATCTTCCAAAAACTCAAAATCAGCGAGTTGTACTTGCCGTTGTTCTATGTTGATGCGGTCGCTGCGAGCATGCAAGTTGCTTTGCTGGCGGTGATGAACGTGTTTTTCTATCTTGACAAGCGCCTGATCGTGCTGGTGATTGTGAGCGTGCTGTCGGTGCTTAACATCGGGCTAACAATTGTGTCGCTCAACCTGGGCGCGGTGTTTTACGGCTACGGATTTGCATTGGCTCTGCTCATCACATTGGTGATGGCCTTGCTGATGCTCGAGCGCAAACTGTCTCGTTTGGAGTACGAGACTTTCATGCTTCAGTAATGGAGCTCAGGGGGCTCATGGGGTTCAGGGCGGCGGAGCGGTCTCGATGAAGCTTGAGCGTGCAGCCAGTTTGTCTTGCAGGCGGCCTAGATTGGGGTGCGAGCTGCGCCAATCGATTGCGGGAAACCTGAAGTCCAAGTAGCCCAAGGCGCATCCAACGGCCACATCAGCCAGTGTCATGTGGATGCCGCTGCACAGGGGTTTGTCACCCAAGCCCTTGCCCATGGCTTGAAGGCTCAAGTGAATTTTGCCCATTTGCCGATCGATCCAAGCCTGGCTGCGCTGCGCATCGGTTCGGCCGCTCCAAGTGGCTTCTAGGCGAGCCAAAATTGCAGCGTCGATCAAACCGTCGGCCAAAGCTTCCCAGGTTTTGACTTCTGCGCGTTCTCGACCTTGCGTCGGAATCAGCCGACCCACGGGCGACAGGGTGTCGACGTATTCAACGATGACGCGGCTGTCAAACAACGCTTCGCCCGCCTCCATCACGAGACAAGGTACTTTCCCCAGCGGGTTTGACTCGCTGATGGTCGACGTGGGCGACCAGACGTCTTCGGTAACGAACTGGAAGTCGAGTTTTTTTTCTGCCATCACCACGCGCACTTTGCGAACGTAGGGGCTGGTGGCTGAGCCGATTAATTTCATTGTTGGTACGAAAGTCCCTTGAGCATGCATTTTATGGGTGCATATGTCGTAGACAGCGACTGTGTGGCTTTTCAGCGTGGTGCGCAACCTACAATTTCGCACATGAATACCAGTCCACTCACTGCTTTGTCCTCGCTCGATGGTCGTTACGGCGCAAAAGTCGCTAATTTGAGGCCGATTTTGAGTGAATTGGGCTACATGAAGGAACGGGTCACAGTCGAGCTGCATTGGTTCGAAGCCTTGGGGGATGCCGGGTTTACCGAATTTCCGAGTTTGTCGCTTGAGGCGCGGGCTCACTTGAGCGCCATTCGCGACAACTTCGGTGAGGAGCAAGCCCAGGCCATCAAGTTGATTGAGCGCCGCACCAACCACGATGTCAAAGCAGTTGAGTATTGGATCAAGGACCAGTTTGAGTCGGTAGCGGAGCTCAAGGCGCAGTCCGAGTTCGTTCACTTTGCTTGCACCAGTGAAGACATCAACAACACCAGCCACGCCCGCCAGCTGATGGCCGCGCGGCGCGATGTGTTGTTGCCCGCGCTCGATGTACTCATTGGCAAATTGACGCAAATGGCCCACGCCCACGCTGAATTGTCGATGTTGAGCCGCACCCATGGCCAAACGGCCAGCCCGACAACGGTCGGCAAGGAGTGTGCGAACGTGGCAACCCGATTGCTTCGAGCCCGCGATCGGATCGCGCGGGTTGAGCTGATGGCCAAAATGAACGGTGCGGTGGGCAACTACAGTGCCCACTTGAGCGCTTGGCCCGTCTTTGATTGGCCGACCTTTGCACGCGAAGTGGTCGAGTCGCGCTTGGGTTTGACGTTTCAGGCGTACAGCACACAGATTGAGCCGCATGACTACATGGCCGAGCTCTTTGACGCGATTGCTCGTGCAAACACCGTGCTCATCGATTTGGCACGCGACATGTGGGGCTACATCAGCGTGGGCTATTTCAAGCAGCGACCGGTGCCGGGCGAAGTCGGCTCGTCAACCATGCCGCACAAAGTCAATCCGATTGACTTCGAAAATGCAGAAGGCAATTTGGGCTTTGCAAATGCCATGTTGCGTCATTTCAGCGAGAAGCTTCCGATTTCGCGCTGGCAACGAGACTTGAGCGACAGCACGGTTTTGCGCAACATGGGCAGCGCGATTGGGCATTGCGTCTTGGCGTACCAAGCGCTGGCCGTTGGACTGGGCAAGTTGGACGTGAACGAGGCCGTGTTAGCGGCTGATTTGGACAGTGCCTGGGAGGTCTTGGCCGAGCCGGTTCAAACGGTGATGCGTCGATATGGTCTACCTAAACCCTATGAGCAACTCAAAGACTTCACACGCGGTGAGCCCATCACCGCCGCGAGAATGTCGGCGTTCATTGCGCAACTCGATATTCCACCGCAGCCCAAGGCCGCTTTGTTGGCGCTCACGCCTGCCAGCTACGTCGGACTGGCCGCCACGCTTGCACGGCAAAGTTAATCGACTACTATTAAAAGTGTAGCAACAAACTCAATGAATTCGGAGACCAAGGGGGTATTTCTCGTAAAAATGCCAGCAAAACCGACCGATTCACGGTTTTTTGGGGTCTCGGTCGGCTTCATCTGCTTCGGCATCATTGGTTAGCTCACCGCCTTTGCGACCCGAAAACATGGTCCACCACACGATGCCAATCAAGAGCGCCATGGCAGCCAAGGCTTCCAAAATGATGAGTCCCATTCAAATGCTCCATTGGGGTGACGATTTCAACAGCTGGCATGGTCGAGCGCGAGCGACGTGTTCCAGCTTGACGGTGATCATCGCAGTTTGCGTCAGCGGTTGCGCCAGCCGGGTACAAACCCCTTTGCCAAAAACGCCTTCCCAAAACGCGTCACAGCCGGTCAACACGGCAGTAGTGGGCGCAAGCACGTTTGAAACCGCGCGAAGCCGTTGGGTGTCGGTGAGTGTGGCTGATTTGCCCGGGTTTGCCTTTGACGACTTGCAAGCCGCGTGGGGCGCGTGGGCGCAGAGTTGCTCGCGACCCTTGCCCGCGATCGCACCACTTTGTCCGGAGGTTCGCCGCTTGAGTTTGGCCAGCGACACCGAGCGACGCGCTTGGTTGGTTGAGCGATTTCAGGCTTACCGTGTCTTGCCCAAAGCCCCAACCCCCGATGACGGACTCCTCACTGGCTACTTCGAACCCGAGTTGCAGGCCCAGCGGGCTCAAACAGCGGAGTTTGCGGTCCCAATTTTTGCGCCGCCGGCGGATTTGCTTCGCCGCAAGCCTTGGTTTACGCGTGAAGAACTGGATACCATGCCAGCGGCCCAAGCGGCTTTGCGCGGCAAAGAGCTGATGTTTGTGCGCGACTGGGTCGATGCCATGACGCTTGCGGTGCAAGGATCGGCCCGGGTATCGGTTGCGGAGTCCAATGGCGCGCGTCGAACGGTGCGCCTGGCATTTGCTGGCAGCAACGATCACCCTTACAAGTCGGTCGGGCGCTGGTTGCTTGATCGCGGCCTGGTTCGCGACGGGTCTTGGGCAGGTGTTCGCGCCTGGGCTGTCGCCAACCCGTCGCGCGTCGCCGAAATGGTTCGCAGCAACCCACGACTTGTATTTTTCAAAGAAGAATCATCGAATGCGGCCGGCGCGGGGCTTGATGTCGGCCCGCGCGGCGCGCAGGGTGTCTCGCTCACGTCGGGGCGCAGCTTGGCGGTGGACAGATTGAGCATTCCGCTGGGTGCACCCGTTTGGATGAGCACGCAATCGCCAGTATTGACGACTCAGCGTTTGGTGTTTGCTCAAGACACCGGCAGCGCGATTGCGGGTGCCGTTCGTGCCGACTATTTCGCGGGCAGCGGCGATGGCGCGGGGCAACTGGCTGCGCGAATCAAGCAAGGTCTGGCGCTTTGGGTTTTGTGGCCCAAGGGTGCGCCACCGCCTTGATGCGAGCTGTGCAAAACAGAAAAGCCGCTGGTTTCCCAGCGGCTTTCGTTTTTGGCCGATGACGTGGATTACATCAGTGTCACGTCCACGCGTCGAGCGTTCTCACTGGAGCCAGCCGCATTTGCAGTGACGTTTTCAGGTTTTTTGAGATCGATGTTCTCAGCGGTGACGCCCGAGCCAATCAACAAGTCACGCACGGCAAATGCGCGCTTCTTGGCAATCTCTGCGTTTTTCACGGGGTCGCCAGATGCGTCGGCGAAGCCGCTGATGACAACTTTCTTGCCAGCTTTCACGCCTTTGACGATGTCAGCCAGTGCGTCTTTGCCACCGACAGGCAAGTCGGAGTTGCCAGACGCGAAGTAGAACTTCACGATGCCACCTTCGACTTTGACGCTTGCAGCCGCGGATGGTGCCGCAACCAGGCCTGAAGCCGCTGCCGGTGCCGCAACGACGGCAGCTGCGCCAGCAACCACCGCGACAGCAGCAACCGGTGCCGGCATGGCTGCTTTTGGCGCGTCGCCGTGTACCTTAACCACGAGGGGCACGATGAGCAGGGCCACGATGTTGATGATCTTGATCAAGGGGTTGATCGCAGGGCCAGCCGTGTCTTTGTAGGGGTCGCCCACGGTGTCGCCAGTCACCGCTGCTTTGTGGGCTTCAGAGCCCTTGCCGCCGTGGTTGCCGTCTTCGATGTACTTCTTGGCGTTATCCCAAGCGCCACCACCCGTACACATCGAAATCGCGACAAACAAACCCGTCACGATGGTGCCCATCAGCATGCCACCCAAGGCTTTTGGCCCCAAGATCAGGCCAACCAAAATTGGCACGACCACCGGCAACAGCGACGGAATCACCATTTCTTTGATCGCAGCAGTCGTCAGCATGTCCACAGCGCGGCCGTACTCAGGCTTCGCGGTGCCTTCCATGATGCCCTTGATCTCGCGGAACTGACGGCGCACTTCGACCACCACCGAGCCCGCAGCGCGGCCCACCGCTTCCATTGCCATCGCTCCAAAGAGGTACGGAATCATGCCGCCGATGAACAAGCCGACGATGACCATGGGGTCCGACAAGTCAAAAGTGATCGATCGGCCATAGCTCTCAAGTTTGTGGGTGTAGTCAGCAAATAAAACCAAGGCTGCCAAGCCGGCAGAGCCAATGGCATAGCCCTTGGTCACGGCCTCGGTGGTGTTGCCCACAGCATCGAGCGGATCTGTGACCTCGCGCACGCTGGCTGGCAGTTCAGCCATCTCAGCAATGCCGCCAGCGTTGTCGGTGATTGGGCCATAAGCATCGAGCGCGACCACAATGCCAGCCATGCTCAACATCGAGGTTGCTGCAGTCGCGATTCCGTACAAGCCCGCAAGCGAGTAAGAAGCCAAAATGGCGGCACAGACAAACAAAACCGGCCATGCGGTTGATCGCATCGACACGCCCAAGCCGGCGATGATGTTGGTGCCATGCCCAGTGGTTGAGGCTTGCGCAATGTGTTGCACGGGCGAGTATTGTGTGCCGGTGTAGAACTCGGTGATCCACACCAATGCCGCCGTCAGAACCAAGCCGACAGCGCAGGCACCGAACAGCTTCATTTGGCTGCCGGTTGCCGTGATGGCGTTGTCAGGCATGATGGCCACGGTCACAAAGTAAAACGCGATCAGCGACAAAATGCCAGCGATTGCCAAGCCTTTGTACAGCGCCGGCATGACGTTTTTCATGCCGGGCGACGCTTTGACGAAGAAGCAGCCGATGATCGACGCAATGATCGACACGCCGCCAAGCACCAGTGGGTACATCACCGCTTGCATCGGTGCAGCGGTGACGACAAGCGCGCCCAACACCATCGTGGCAATCAGAGTCACCGCATAGGTTTCAAACAGGTCGGCGGCCATGCCAGCACAGTCACCGACGTTGTCGCCCACGTTGTCGGCGATCACGGCTGGGTTGCGCGGGTCATCTTCCGGAATGCCAGCTTCGACCTTGCCAACCAAGTCAGCGCCGACGTCAGCGCCTTTGGTGAAAATACCGCCGCCCAAGCGCGCAAATATCGAGATCAGCGACGAGCCAAAGGCAAAGCCGATCAATGGGTTGAGCAGTGACGCCAGGTTTTTGTCGGGCGTCAGCGCGCCGTTACCGATCAAGAACCACGAAAAAGCGCCGACACCGATCAAACCCAAACCCACCACCAGCATGCCGGTGATGGCACCACCTTTGAACGCGACGTCAAGGGCTGGCCCAATGCCGTGGGTTGCGGCTTGAGCCGTTCGCACATTAGCGCGCACCGACACGTTCATGCCGATGAAACCGCAGGCACCCGACAGCACGGCGCCGAGCACGAATCCGACGGCAGACTGTGAGTCAAGGAAGAAAAAAATCAAAACCGTCAACACCACGCCAACGATGGCAATGGTTTTGTATTGCCGCGACAAATATGCCGCTGCACCGGTTTGAATGGCCGCTGCAATTTCTTGCATGCGGGCGTTACCTGCGGGGAGCCGCAGAATGGAAGCGCGAGCCCAAAAGCCGTAACCAACAGCTATGAGTCCGCACACGAGCGCGAAAATGAGCGCTTGGGTGGTTGACATGGAGTTCTCCTGAGTCTTGACGAAGTAGGGGTTACAACTGCATCACAAACTGCAACGCCGACAACCCCCGCCGCGTTGCTTCCTCTTCTCTGTCGCGGTAAAAGTGTCGCGATTTGCCCAGAGAGGATTGGCCAACGTGCGGAATCTAACGTGAAAAAACGCACGCAGCTGGCTTTGTGGCGAATCGAAAAGTAAAATCAGGGTTAATCCCGAGCCGCAAAGCCTTTTGTGGCGGTCACTTCATCAAGCGAGCCTAGACATGTCCCTCGATCTGGTTAACCCCGGTAAAAACGCCCCTCACGAATTCAACGTCATCATCGAAATCCCGATGAACGCTGACCCCATCAAGTACGAGGTCGATAAAGCTTCTGGGGCGATTTTTGTTGACCGTTTTATGAGCACGGCCATGCACTACCCCACCAATTACGGCTACGTGCCCAAGACCATTTCGGGTGACGGTGACCCGGTTGACGTGTTGGTGATCACGCCTGTGCCACTCATCCCTGGCGTGGTCGTGACCTGCCGCGCATTGGGCATGCTGCGCATGGAGGACGAAGCCGGTGTCGATGCCAAACTGATTGCCGTGCCCACCAACAAGATCCTGGGTATCTACAGCCAATGGAAGACCATCGAAGACTTAAACCCCGTGCGACTGAAGACAATTGCGCACTTCTTCGAGCACTACAAAGACCTCGAAGAAGGCAAATGGGTCAAGGTTTTGGGCTGGGCCGGCATCGATGCCGCGCACACCGAGATCACCGACGGCATGGCGTCATACGCAGCGTCCCGCGCAAAAGGCTAGTTTTGCGCCGGTTCAGCGTCGCATCAACGAGGCGTTGAGCTCAATTTGTTCAGGGTTTCCCAAATTTCAATGCACGAGTCTGGCCGATCGGCCGGATTTTTAGCCATCAGGCGGTTGAGCAGGGCCTGAAATTTGGCGTACTCCGGTGCGAGTTCGGGCACTGCACCGTACAAGTGGCGAGCCAGCAGCAGATCGAGCGACTCGGCGCGGTAGGGTTTGTCGCCCGTGAGCATCTCAAACATCAATACGCCCAAGCTGTAGAAGTCTGAGCGGTGCGTGATTTCTCGGTCGCTGGCTTGCTCAGGGCTGATGTAGTAGGGCGTGCCGACAATTTGTCCGTGTTGCGTGCGCACCAGACTGGCTTGCCCAGTTCGGGTGCTTTTGACAATGCCAAAGTCAACCAACACCAACTCGTCAGCCGAGCGAAACATCAAATTGTCGGGTTTGAGGTCGCGGTACACCAAGCCCAAGCGATGAATTTCAGCCAGTGCGCTCACGATTTGGCGCATGTAAATGACCACCTTGTCCGCCGTCATGCGCTGTGGGATCAAGGCCTTGAATTCGCCGCCCGACAGATATTCCATCGCGATGTACGCATATTCGTCGGTGAATCCTTGGTCAAAAATTCGGGCGATGTGCTTGTGGCTGATGCTGCCCAGCACGGCGTATTCTTGAATGAATCGGCGCAGCATTTCTGGGTCAGAACTGTCAGCGGTCTTGAGGACCTTGAGCACGACTTGGCTCTTTTGTGCGTCTGAGTAAGCCAAGTACACGTCACTCATGCCACCTTCGCCCAGCTTGCGCTCGACTTTGTAGCCTTTGAATCGCAGCGGAATCCCCGCATGGAATGAGCCCGACTGCAGGTTCCAAAGGGATTGTTTGATCGCTTCTTTGGCAGCGCGAGCGGTGGCCTGAGAGTTTCGCTCGGCCGCAACCCGAATGGCGCTGCTTCTTGCGGCCATGCTGGTGCTGGCCGGGACGTGCGCGGCGTCGCTTCTGGGGTCGTGATGCAGCTCCAGGTCCATTTTCTGCGTCAAGCCCTTGACTTCGCAAGCCTGGACGCTTGAGCCTCGGCCACGAATGGGCACCAGTTGCACCCGGCCTGTTTCGATGCCCACGCCCGCCAAAGCGACCGCGTCCGAGCTGGCCACGATGGTCCAGGTCAACTCTTTGCTTGCAGCTTCAAGCCGAGCCGCGACGTTGACCGTGTCGCCAACCGGGGTGATTTCGACCCCCGTGCCACTGCCGAGTTGACTGAGCGTTACGGGTCCCGAATGCACGCCCACCCCGATCGCAAACGCATTCAAGCCCCGGTCAGCAAATCGATCTTGCACCCATTGTTTGAACTCTTGCGCCACATCTCTCAAGGCCAGTGCCGCCAAAAGACCTCGCTTGGCATGCCCCCAATTTTGGTTTTGATTTTGATCATCAAACACCGCCATCAAGCCGTCGCCGAGCAACTTCAGGTGCTTGCCGCCATACGACACCACGGGCTGGCACGCATGCTGGAAGTAGGCCGACAACAGGCTTGCCAGCTCGTCACCCGACAGCCGCTCGGCAATTGTCGTGAAGCCGCGAATGTCAGCAAATAAAACAGTCGCCTCATCAATCGTGTCGCAGTCGCCTTGTTGGGTGGCGATTTCGGCACCTCGCGCGGCAATCCCGGTGGCGTTGTTTGTGCCCGTGTCACTGTACCGATCGCGAAACATTTGACCCAGGCGATCTTCGGTAACCGCGACCGCTGCCGCCACCGCGCTAGCGGTTTGTTTGGCCAACACGCCCTTTTTCTTGAGCTGCGCCGCTATCGCATCAAGCAATTCTTCGCGGCGAAAGGGTTTGGTGATGTAGTCGTCAGCCCCACTGCTCATGCCCTTTCGCATGTTGGCGCGGTCTTCCACGGCAGTCAGCATGATGATGACGGTGTTGGCCAGCTCAGGCAAATTGCGAACCGACTGCACCAAGGCAAAGCCGTCCATGACCGGCATGTTGATGTCGGTGATCAGCACGTCAGGAATCATTGACCTCGCCAAAATCAAGCCGTGCTTGCCGTTGGGTGCGGTGGCCACATCAAAACCCTCTAAAGTGAGGAGGCGCTCGATGTTTTTGCGGATGCTGTCTTCGTCGTCGACGATCAGGGCTGTAGGCATTTCTTGTTTTGACCCATGCCTGTGTCCAGGCTGAAGTGGCTGGTTGGGTTGGGGTTTGTGTGGTGCAATGGTAGCCCGAAATGGCAGCCCGCCGACCACTGTACTTTTGCCGATGAACAGACCTGACAAATCCGGTACGAACGAGCCCAACCTGGCGCAAGCCGCAACGGGCTCTTCACTGGCATTGGTTGCCAAGTTCGCTTCTGGCTTGGCCGTTGCGATCGGTTTTTATGGGCTTGATCGGCGATGCGCGTTTGCGAATCACGCGTACTTGGCGATGTACGCGACCGACGAAGTCGCCGATACCCTCGTGGGTCGGCACGTCTCAGACGTGATCGGTGCTGAGTCTTGGGCCTCGGTCGGGCATCACATCGACGCTGCGTTCCTGGGCGAGCACGTCTCCTATGAGCGGGGACTAAACGTTGGTGCGGTTGATGAGCGCTGGCTTGAGGTGCATTTGGTGCCGAGTCGAGATGCGCAAAGGCAACTCAGTGGCCTGTTGGTGTTTGTCAATGACATATCCAAGCGCACCGTATCAGATCGGCTTTTGGAGGCGGCTTGGTCCCGACTCGAGCAGTTTTCTCAGGCCAGTCGAGAGGGCATTGCGTTTTACAAAGACGGCGTTTTGGTGGACTGCAACGAGGCGATGTCGACCATGTTGGGGCGTGGGCGAGACGACCTGATTGGTCGACGGGTGATGGAGTTCTTCCCAAAGTCTGACCACGAAGTTGCCCAGCGCCACATTCATTTGGGACGTGTCGCCCCTTACCCCGCCAAGTTGCTGCGCCCGGACGGCAGCACTTTGGACGTCGAGATCAATGGGCGAGTCGTGAATTGGCAAAGCGACACCTTGCATGTCGCCAGTGTGCAAGACATGTCTCAGCTCAACCGTGTGAGCGAGTCTTTGCTTCGATCACAGGCTCGGTATCGGGCACTGGTCGAAAACGCAACCGAGGCGATTGTCTTGTCGCAGGGTCGGCGCGTGACCTACGCGAATCCGGCTGCTGCTGCGTTGTTTGGGCGACCGGTGGATGAGCTCTTAGGAACGCGAACGGTCGGTTTGGCGCATCCGCTTGACCGAGAGTTTGTTCGAGAAAGTCAACGGGCCCTGCCGTCGCCTGACCATCGATACGAGGTTCGGGTTGTTTGCCCGCCTTTGGCTGACGGTCATTTGGGTGAGATTCCAGCAGAGTCAACGATCAAACACGTGCAAATCTCACAGGCTTTGGTCGATTGGGATGGCTCGGCCGCGGCCCTGATTTTCCTGAAAGACATCACCGTTCAGCGCGAGTCTGAGGCGGCGCTGCGCAAGGCCTTGGCCCAAGAAAAGGAGCTGGGTGAGTTGAAAACCCGCTTTGTGTCGATGGCATCCCATGAGTTTCGTACGCCGCTTGCCACCATCCAGACTGCTTCAGAGTTGCTGCAGCATTACTCCGACCGCCTCACCGGGGATGAGCGTGACGAGGCGGTCGGCGACATCCAGCAAGCGGTGCAGCGCATGCAGGCGATGATTGACAACTTCTTGACTCTGGGCCGAATGTCGGTGGATGAGATGCGGTTCTCGCCCAGCGATGTCGTGATCGCTCGGGCCTTGGGTCAAATCACCAGCGAATGTGCCGGCGCAGACGGTCAGCAACATTTGGTGATGCTAGACGTCAGCCCACAGGTGTCGATGACGCAAATTTTGCGGATCGACGAGGTGCTCTTGCGCTTGATCGTGGGCAACTTGCTGGGCAATGCCTGCAAATACTCGGAGGTGGGCAGCCCCGTTTGGCTCAAAGTTGGCCGACGGGAGACCGCCAACGCGGACAAGGGTGCGGCCTGGCTCGACTTGACCGTCAGCGATGCGGGCATTGGCATTCCTGCGCAAGACATGCCTCGGCTGTTTGATGCGTTTCACCGGGCCAGCAACATCGGCCAAATTCGCGGCACGGGTCTGGGCTTGGCGATTGTCAAGCGCGCAGTCGACGCGCACGGCGGCACGATCGAGGTCAAAAGCGAAGTGGGGCGCGGCTCCAGTTTCAGCGTGTCTTTGCCTTGGTTGTCCTCAATCTGATGGTCAGATGCCACCGAATGCCCTGAAACCTTGAATTTCATGACTTTTTAGCATCTGGTCACCGGATTCATTGGGTTTGTTGCTATGAATATTCATGTGGCAACGTCAAAAAAATGCGCTTTTTTGGCCTGTCTGTCCCGCGAAATGACCCGGTCGGCACTGGTTGAATTCGGTCTATCCGTCGCATCCGGCTGACTCCGGATGGGAAGGCATGTCTAATTCTATTTCCATATCAATAGAGCTATAATATGAAATCCAAACAACCGAAGATTTCACCATGGCCAGGATTGCACGCGGGGAAGATGCTGTCGATAATGCGATGCAAGTCATCGCCAACGCTGTAACTGTCGAGCAGTT
>JANOPN010000224.1:0-2855 GCA_031421855.1 Comamonadaceae bacterium | reverse complement strand
TGCAGTCGCTCAACCAGTGCCTCAAAGAGTGCTAGTTTTCTCGCGTTGGGCTGCCAAGCGAGCCCAAAATGGGCTTCTTCCAAGGTGACGGCTGATATCGCCATCAATTGCACGCTCTGCAGCCAATGCATGACCGCTGCGCTCGGGGTTTGCTTGACAAATTCGCTGATGACGTTGGTGTCGACCAAGACGACTGAAGCGCTCATGTCGGGCTGGGTCAAGCGGGGTCAGCAAATGCGTTCGCTCGCTGCCACGCCGTTTGGCGCGCATCAGGCTCTGCATTGACGAGACCGAGATCGTCTTGAGGGGCATAGGCGGCGCGCAGCCGAACGATTTCGCTGCACAGGCTCGCACTCACAGGCTTGATGGCGGCCTCGCTGCGGGCAAAATAGTCGGTCGATACCAACACAGCAACTGGCGTGTTGCGGTTGGTGATCACCTGCGGCTGCAGTTGTGCGGCGGCAATCAGGGCCGTGAGCTGTTGTCGAGATTGGGCAATCGAATGGGTCATATCGCTCCTGTTGTGTACGCATGTCATGTACATCATGATTATCACATGTGTACAACTTGATGCGGGCGAAACGTTTTCTTCGAGGGCGTAGCTCCGCAAGGCATGCTGCGACTTGCCAACGTCCAATCTGAGAAGCCAACCGCACCACTCGAAGTTTGTGCAAGTACTATTAAAATAATAGCAATGAACTCAATGAATCCGGTTACCAAGTGGCAAAAAGTGCCAATATTTCGGCTTGTTGCGGCAAAAGTGCACCTCAAACCGACTCAAACGCACGAAAGTCACTGAAACAATTGCTTGCACAACCGCAACAACTGAAGTACAAAGTTTCATCGCTCAAGACCCAGCAACTTTTCATTAGTTTTGTGGATGACTTCAGACCCAACCTCCGCCAATATTGCTAATCAACAACCCCCAACCCCTGCTGACGACAGCATCTGGTTAGCGATGGGGTTGCGTCGCAGCAACAAGGTGGTGCTCGTGGTCGATTTGGTTGAATCGGTTCGCTTGATGGAAGACAACGAAGCACTCGCTGTGAAGCGCTGGCGCGCGTTTTTGCTGCGCGTCACGGGCGAGGTGCTGCCCAATGCGCAGGGCAGACTTGTCAAGAGCCTCGGCGACGGCTTGATGCTGGAGTTTGAGCACCCCCGCCAAGCCGCCAGTGCGGCTAAGGCGATGCACGAAATCGCTGCAACCATCAGCCACGGCTGCCCGCCCGAACAAACCTTTGCCCTGCGAGTCGGTGCCCACAGCGCCGAGGTCTACGCCGACGACATCGACATCTACGGCGCAGGCGTCAACCTAGCCGCCCGCCTAGCCAGCTTGGCTGGACCGGGCGAAACGGTGGTGAGCAGCACCGTACGAGACGAACTCACCGACGGGCTCGATGCGGATGTAGAAGATTTGGGTGAGTGCTTTTTGAAGCATGTGGCGCTGCCGGTTCACGCGTGGCGTATAGACTTGGTGGGGCACAAAAGCAACGCAGTGCCTTCGAGCGTCGATCTCAACTCACTTTTACCCGTGATTGCTGTCGCTCCTTTTGCGCACTTTGGCGGCGGCGAAGTAAGCGCCGCGACCGGAGATCTCGTCGCTGAAGGCGTGATTGCAGCGTTGTGCGCAAGCAGTGGCTTTCGCGTCATCTCTCGACACTCCAGCGCCGCATTGCGAGCATCTCCTGGACACTCGCTTGTTCGCAGCGCCGACGCAGCTCTGGGTATCGATTTTTTACTCAAAGGTGCGTGCCACACGAACGCTGGAAACGTCACCATTGACTACTTGCTTTTGAATGTAAAAAGCTCCGAAGTGCTCAGCACTGGGCGGGTGGTTGAGTCGGTTGCGTCATTGTTAAATGGAAATGGGCATGCGGCCCACGAAATGGCCTGTGTGGCCTTGAACGCAGTTGGCGAGAACCAAGTCCGCCAAGCGCTCTTAAGCGTTGCAAACACCTTACCGGACTACACCCTTTTGCTGGCCGGAACTCGGCTGGTACATAGCACCGATTTGGCTTCGTTCGTGCAGGCTCGTGAGCTGCTCTCGGCGCTGGCTGATCGTCAACCTCGAATCGCCGCGCCCCGCGTTTGGCTTGCCAAGTGGCATGCTTTGGCCAGCACCAAGGGGTGCGCGGGAGATCCCTCGCAGGCGCGCCGGGCCGCCTTTGGCGCGCTTGATCAGATCCAACCTGGCGGCGCTCAAGAGGCGTTTGCATTGGCGGTAAGGGGTTTTGTTTACTTGCATCTCGAGGGCGATTACAGCTCAGCACTCGACTGCATGGAGGATGCACTCTTGGTGGATGCCAATGAATCGCTGGCATGGCTGTTTCGCTCGGTGGTGTTGACTTTGCGAGGCGAACATGCGCAGGCGATTGAGTCGTATGAGCGGGCGCACTCGTTTTCTCCCATTGATCCGATGCGCTACCTCTACACCACGATCGGCGCGAGTGTTTATCTGGGTGCGGGTCAGCACGAACGCGCCATCGAAATCGGTAAGACGTCGTGGCGGTTGAACCGCAATCACGCTCACACGGCGCGCATATTGGCAATGGCCCATGCAGAAATCGATGATTTGCCGCTCGCAAAGAAGTACCTGGATTCGGCACGCCGCCTCCAACCCGATTTAAGCCTCAAGAGTTTCATGTCTAGAAGCGCGAAAGACAACCCGGTGCGTGAGCGATACGCACGTGCTCTCAAGCGCGCCGGACTCACCTGATTCATCAACGACCAAAGGAGTCAACATGCCAGATCCATCAAACATCGGCGCGCTAAGCGGCCCAAAAGCGAGTGGTAACAGCGCGACGCTGGGCGGCGGCAGTGGAGGGGGAAGCGGGGGTGGAAGCGGTGGGGGAAGT
>JANOPN010000223.1:0-9358 GCA_031421855.1 Comamonadaceae bacterium | reverse complement strand
TTGCCGTGGTGAAACTCAAAAGTCTCTTGGCTGTAGTGGGGCGCTAGCGCATCGATGGCGTAGGGCAATGCAGGCAGGGTGTGTTCCATGGGGACGTCCTTTGGTGAATGAATGATCTGCGATCTCCCGTATTGTAAAAACGAATCCATCCTAAGTCGCGCTGATCACTCACAACCGTGCCTGCTCTGGGGTTGCTACTCACCGCCGCTGGTTGAAATTGCGCAATAGCCCACCGGCCCCCGAAACTCTTTTCGAAGCCAGGCGACTCAAGGGCCACCGTAGCGGAACATGGTTTGACTCGGAGCGCCACCCAACGCGGGGATGGGGATGATCTCGCGGTTGTTTCGAATGAGGTACAGGCGCTTAAGCTGCGGTGTGTCGACGACGACCAAGTTGCCCTGCACATGAAACGGCAAGGCTGCCGTTTGCTGACCTTCGGCGTCGGTGAATTGCACATTGCTGTGTTGAAACCGAGCAATTGGCATGCGATTGACTTGACCAAGGGTTTGGTAGAGGCCGCTGATGGTCCAGACAATGGTTGAGTTTGGGTCTGAGCGCTGCAACAGCTCGTTGCGGGTGTAGGCCCGCGTGATGTGTTCGGCTGGCCCAGAGGACACTGGTGGTGACTCGGTTTCGGCCGGTGGCGAAGCGGTGTCGGCTGACGCTGACGCACTGTGTGCTGCGACCACCAATGGCCGCGCAGGCGGTGCGAGCAGCGCTTCAGGCGCGCCAAACTGCATGGCGCTGATCCAGGCGCGACTGCTGGGCTCATGCACGCCGACTTGCAGCCACACTTGCATTGGGTTGTGGGGTGCGGTTTCGGCATCGGCAATGCGCATTGCGTAGGTTCGCAACATGCTGCAGGCCGGGCCTGCGCGCATGTCGTGCGCGCAAACACGCGGCCAGTAAGCCAGGGGCAGGCCATTGAACATGGCGGGGTGCAGTCGCGACGTGACGAGTGTGGCTCCAGCTGCGACCCAGGCGCGCTCAACTTGCGCCACGGCCTCTGTGGCCGAGCCGCGCGATCGGGGCTCCAGCACGGCGCGATACAAGCGTCCCGGCTGCGACCAGACCTTCGGTCCAAGCGCAAAGTACTCTGGGTAAGTGAGGCTGGGTTTGGTGTCAAGGGTGTCGGCCATCTCCTCAGCCTGCACCTTGAGTTGCCACGAAGGCAGTTCTGGCAAATAGGGCAGCGGCAAGGCGGGTTGGGGTACCGTCTGAATGCCCTCAAGCGCAGGCAGCATGGCCGAGCTTTGCGCAATGGGCGAGCGGGTTTCGTTGATGAGCCTGGGCGTCCACGGGCCATTGAACAGTGGGTCGGTGTCTGGGCTGGCTGTGTTTGGCGAGGCGTCGCTTTGGCCGCCGGCGGGCGCGATGGGTGCTTGATCAGCAATGCCCTGAGCTGGCGGTGCGTTGGTCACCGCGCCTTTGCAGCCAGTCAAAGCGCATAGAAACAAACTGACCGCGATGCGGGGGAACGCGAATAGGGCTGGGTTGGTGCGCCATGCCGCTTTGGTTGCCATGCTCTGCGCCTTGCACAGCAGCTCTTGTGCAGTCAAATCTTGCATTCAAAAAATCTCATTTCTGCGGCCTTCAAGGTATCTACTCACCGTTTTTTGCCGCTGGGTGCTTCAACCGAGATTATCTATTGGGCGATAAAAACTTCGGTTTCGGAATACGCGATGGGTCGAACAAATCAGGGGCCAACGACCATGCCAACCCGCCCGTCGCTCAATGTCGCCACCACATGTTGCCCGCCATGAAGTGATGCAACCGACGTGATCGCATGACCGTTTGTCGACGTGATCATGGCGTAGCCCCGCGCCAACACGTGCTGAGGGTTGAGCGCATCCAGGCGCGCCGACAATGTGTCTAGCCGGGCGCGGTGTCGGGCAATCATTTCTAGCGACTTTGACAAAAAATCGACCTCTGGTCGCCGCATTTGTTGACTTTGTTGCTGTAGATTCGATAGCACCGCATGCCGCACCCGACCCTGCAAGCGCTCCAAATGCAGTCGCCACCGCTGCACGACATGTTGAGGCCGCGACACTTGAACAGCCAATTGGTCAAGCCGCTGCGCACGCTCATCGATGCGGCGATGCATGGCGTTGCTCAACCGGTCATTCATCAAGTCCAACGCGGCGAGCCAGACGTCTGTCGGCTCGCTGACCAGCTCGGCAGCGGCAGTCGGCGTGGGCGCGCGCAAGTCGGCCGCAAAGTCGCACAGGCTGAAATCGGTCTCATGCCCCACACCGCAAATGAGCGGCACCGAACAAGCCACCACTGCGCGAACGACGGATTGCTCATTGAATGCCCACAAGTCTTCAAAGCTGCCGCCACCCCTGACGAGCAGCACGGCGTCGATTGGATGGGCTGATTTGATCAAATCTGATGACTTTTTAGCACTTGGTCTCCGTATCCATTGATTGTGTTGCTCTACATTTGATAGCGCATCACCAATCTCCCGAATCGCACTGCCGCCTTGAACGGCACAGCCAAAAACCGTCACCACGACATGCGGCGCGCGGCGCGCCATGGCCGCGAGCACGTCTTTCAGCGCCGCTGCTTGCAAAGACGTCACTACGGCGATGTGGCGAACAAAGCGTGGCACGGCTCTCTTACGCTCGGCATCGAACAAGCCCTCGGCCGCCAACTGCTGCTTGAGCGCTTCAAACCGCGCCCACAATTCGCCCTGACTGGTTTGCACTTTGGCCATGTGCTCGGCCACCAACTGCAAGGAGCCTCGGGCCGCATAGACGGTGACCCGGCCGCGCAGCTCAATCACGTCGCCGTTTTTTGGAGAGAAATCAAGCATCCCGGCGACGCGGCGGAACATCGCGCAGCTGATGGACGAATCAGCGCGCGGATCGGCGTCTTTGAGCGTGAAATAGCAGTGCCCGCTCGTCGCTTTTGAGAACCCGGTGATTTCGCCGCGAACCGTTATGGGGTTGAATCGCGCCTCCAGCGCTTCGGCCAATGCACGAACCAAGGCCCCAACGCCCCAAGCACGGGGAGAAACCCCTGACGCCGATACCGCTTCGTCAGGGATGGTTGGGCCAGTTGGCTTGAAATTCGTCGGTATCATCGTGGCTCGGTGTGGCGTGACGCCATTTTTTTACTTGTGGAGGCGCTGGGTGTTTTCAATCATACAAGCCGCGGGCTGGTCGATTTGGCCGTTAATTGTCTGCTCAATCGTCGCCGTCGCGTTGGTGATTGAGCGCTTTGTGAGCCTCAAAACTGCCAAAATCGCCCCCCCGCAGTTGGTTGACGAAGCCATCACCGTGTCGCGCACGGGGCTACCCACGGCAGATGTGATCAGCCAGCTGGAGGCCAATTCACTCTTGGGCGGTGTTTTGGCAACTGGCTTTCGCGCTGTTTCAAACCACCCTGGCGCGTCCGAGAGCGACATCACCAGTGCAGTCGAAGGTGCGGGCAGGCAAGCCGCCGCACAGCTTGAAAAGTACCTCAGCGCCTTGGGCACCATTGCCTCTGCCGCACCGCTCTTGGGCCTTTTGGGAACCGTCATCGGCATGATTGAAATTTTTGGCAGCCAAGGCGGTGGCGCGGCTGGTGGGGCTGTCGGTGGCGGCAACCCAGCGCAACTCGCTCACGGCATCTCGGTTGCGCTGTACAACACCGCGTTTGGCCTGATTGTCGCCATTCCGTCACTCATGTTTTGGCGCTACTTTCGTTCACGGGTTGACGCGCACTTATTGGCGCTCGAGGTCGGCAGCGAGCGGTTTACGCGCCACTTGATTGGCCTGCGCGGTCGGCACTGAAGCGCGCAGCCGCCATGAACTTTCGCCGCCGATCCAAGTACGCCAAGCCGGATGAGCCCGAGATCAATTTGATCCCGTTCATTGATGTTTTGCTGGTGATTTTGATTTTTTTGATGCTGTCAACCACCTACAGCAAGTTCACCGAATTACAAATCAAGCTGCCCGTGGCCGACACCGACACGCAGCGCGACTACCCCAAAGAGTTGATCGTGGCGGTGGGTGCAGACGGCCGATTCGCGGTCAACAAAGTCGTGGTCGAGGGTCGCAGCGTCGATGTGCTTGCCATGGCTTTGGCAGAAGGCTCCAAATCGACGTCAAAAGGCGTGAAGGACACGGTCGTCGTCATCAGCGCCGACGCGTCCGCCGCACATCAAAACGTCATCACCGTGATGGAAGCCGCCCGACGTGTGGGTTTACAGCAAATCACGTTCGCAACCCAGCGAACCGGCGACGGCCGTTGAGCGCGCCGACCAAGCAGCGCACGAACCCCCTGATCGATGACCAGATGACCAGATGACCCGATGACATTGCGCGCAAAGTTTGAGCAGTATTTGGTGTCGACCGGCTGGGCCAAACGCGGGGCTTGGGCTTGGGCCGTGCGCGACGTATCCATGCTCTACGGCAAATTGGTTCAGCGCCGCAAAGATGCGTTTGCCAAAGGTAAGCGCGCCAGTTTTGATGTCGGCGTGCCGGTGATCGTTGTAGGCAACGTCATCGCGGGCGGTGCGGGCAAAACCCCGGTTTGTTTGTCTGTGGTTGCGCACTTACAGCAGCGCGGGTACCCAGTTGGCATCATTTCGCGTGGATTTGGCCGCAAAAATGCGGATGGCAAGCCTCGGCCGGTCGATCCAGGCCAACTGGCTTCAATCGGCGGTGATGAGCCCACCCTCATCGCGCGGCGCAGCCGCGCGCCTGTTTGGGTCGGCGCGGACCGGGTGGCCACTGCCAAAGCCTTGCTGGCGGCGCATCCGGCAACCCAAGTCATCGTCAGCGACGACGGCTTGCAGCACTGGGCCTTGAAACGCCGGGTCGAGGTCGTCGTTTTTGATGAACGCGGTGTTGGCAACGGCTGGCCGCTGCCAGCAGGCCCCATGCGAGAGGCATGGCCCCGCACCGCGATGCCTGGGTCGACTCAATTGGTGTTGCGCAGCGCGGAGTTTCCCCAGAAGCCTGTTGAGCTCGATGCGAACTCGCTCTCGGTTTTTGACGCGCCACGCGTGCTCAGCGGCTACGCCGTTCAAGCCGACGGTACCCGCATCACACTGGGCGACCTGGCCGCACTCTCCCGCCAGCAAAGCGTCAACGCGGTGGCCGCAATTGCCAAGCCACAAGGCTTTTTCGACATGCTGAAGGCGGCCAACATTCAGTTGAATACCGCTTTAGCCCTACCCGATCACTTCTATTTTGATAGCAACAAACTCAATGAATCCGGTGACCATTCTCTAAAAAGTCTTAAAAACGACTCAGAAACATGGCTTTGCACTGAAAAAGACGCGGTGAAGTTGTGGGCAGCTCACCCAACCGTGTGGGCTGTGCCGCTTGAGGTCAACCCCGAGCCCGAGTTTTGGACGGCGCTCGACATCGCTTTGCAAACTCAAGCCGCCACACAGTCCGCAAAATAGCGTTTCACGCCGTTTTCGCCTTCTTCTTCCACCAACCCGTGGATGTCGGTCTCAAAACCTGGGCATTTTTGGTTGAACTCGCGGCTGAACTTCAAATAGTCCACGATGCGCTTGTTGAACACCTCACCCGGAATCAACAGCGGAATACCCGGCGGGTAAGGCGTAACCAGACCCACGGTGATGCGCCCTTCCAAGTCGTCAATCTCCACGCGATCGGTCTTGCGCAGCGCAATGTGGGCATAAGCATCACTGGGCTTCATGGCCGGTACATGGTCGTCTAAGTACATCTCAGTCGTGAGCCGCGCGATGTCGTATTTGGCGTACATGTCGTGGACGTGCTGGCACAAGTCGGCCAACCCCATTCGTTCGTATTTGGGGTATTTTTTGCAAAATTCGGGCATGATTTTCCACATCGGGTGGTTCCTGCCGTGGTCGTCTTTGAACTGCTGCAAAGCGGTCAACAAGGTGTTCCACCGGCCCTTGGTGATGCCGATCGTGAACATGATGAAGAAGCTGTAGAGCCCGGTTTTCTCAACGATCACGCCGTGCTCAGCCAAAAACTTGGTCACGATGCTGGCCGGAATGCCGGTTTTAGCGAATCGACCCTTCAAATCCATGCCCGGCGTGACGATGGTCGACTTGATCGGGTCGAGCATGTTAAAGCCCTCCGCCAAGTTGCCAAAACCATGCCATTTGGCAGTTCGCGCTTCGCCTTTGATGATCCAGTCGTCCGCGCGGCCAATGCCTTCGTCGGCAATTTTGTCTGGGCCCCAGACCTTGAACCACCAGTCTTTGCCATACTCGGCATCGACTTTGCGCATGGCACGGCGAAAGTCAAGCGCCTCGACGATGCTTTCTTCAACCAAGGCGGTGCCACCGGGCGGCTCCATCATGGCCGCCGCCACGTCGCAGCTCGCGATGATGGCGTACTGCGGGCTGGTGCTCGTGTGCATCAAATACGCTTCGTTGAACAAATTGCGGTCCAACTTGCGGTTTTGGCTGTCTTGCACCAGCACATGGCTGGCCTGCGAAATACCGGCCAGCAATTTGTGCGTGGATTGTGTGGCGTAGACCATCGCCTCTTTGGGGCGCGGGCGGCGCTTGCCCATCGAGTGGTACGGCCCATAAAACGGGTGAAACGCGGCGTGCGGCAACCAAGCTTCGTCAAAGTGCAGGTTCTCAACGTAGCCGTCGAGCATGCCCTTGATCATCTCTGTGTTGTAAATGACCCCGTCGTAGGTGCTTTGTGTGATGGTGAGCACGCGTGGCTTGATGTTTCGCACATCAACGCCTTTGAGCAGTGGGTGATTTTTGAGCTTGGCCTTGATATTGGCCGGCTCAAACTCTTCTTTGGGTATCGGGCCGATGATGCCGAAGTGGTTGCGGGTCGGCTTGAGGAAAACCGGGATCGACCCGGTCATGATGATCGCGTGCAAGATCGACTTGTGGCAGTTGCGGTCAACCAAGACCACATCACCGGGCGCAACCGCGTGGTGCCAAACCATCTTGTTGCGGGTGCTGGTGCCGTTCGTCACACAGAAGCAATGGTCGGCGTTGAAAATTCGCGCCGCGTTGCGTTCGCTGGCACCAATGGCCCCGTCATGGTCAAGCAGCTGGCCTAACTCTTCAACCGCATTGCACACGTCAGCGCGCAGCATGTTTTCACCAAAAAATTGATGGAACATTTGTCCGATCGGGCTCTTCAAGAACGCGACCCCGCCAGAATGCCCGGGGCAATGCCAAGAGTACGAGCCGTCTTCCGCATAGTCCAACAACTCGCGAAAGAACGGCGGCTGAATGCCCTCCAAGTAGCTTTTGGCTTCGCGAATGATGTGGCGCGCCACAAACTCGGGCGTGTCTTCAAACATGTGAATGAAGCCGTGCAGCTCGCGCAAAATGTCGTTGGGCAAATGGCGGCTGGTTTTGGTCTCGCCGTGGACGTAAATTGGCACGTCCAAGTTCTTGCGCCGCACCTCGGTGATGAAGGTGCGCAAGTTCAAAACCGCGGGGTCTAATTCTGGCCCTGGCGTGAACTCATCGTCGTCAACGCTCAAAATGAACGCGCTGGCACGGCTTTGCTGCTGCGCAAACTGGCTTAAATCGCCGTAACTCGTGGCACCCAAGACCTCCATGCCCTCTTTTTCAATCGCTTCAGCCAGGGCACGGATGCCCAAGCCCGAGGTGTTCTCGGAGCGGTAGTCTTCGTCGATGATCACAATGGGGAAGCGAAATTTCATGGGGCGGCTGGGTGTGAAAGTGAGAGAAATTTGTGGCGAGTGTACGAATAAACTTTTCGCCCTTTTGGCATTCGCGCCACAATGTCACCAAACTGACATGCAAATGTCATCTACTGGTCAGATAGGGCCATTTTTTAAAGGAAAGTGCATGGAATACGCCACAGTTTGGTGGGTTCTCGCGGGCTTGGTGGTCGCGGCGGAGTTGCTGACAGGCTCACTCTACTTGCTGATGATCGCCTTGGGGCTGGCATCAGGCGCTGTCAGCGCGCACGCGGGTTTGGGTATCGGCTGGCAAATTGCGATTGCGGGGGTGGTGATGTCTGTCGCAACCGGGCTTTGGCACGCACACCACCAGCGAACGACCCACGAACCCAAAACCACCGCAAACAAAAACATCAACCTCGATGTCGGTGAAACCGTCATCGTCGAAGCTTGGTCGCACGACGGCAGCGCGCAAGTCAACTACCGGGGTGCGAAGTGGCAAGCCAGCATGGCCACCGATGTGTCGCCAACCCAAATTGGCGCATTTCGAATCGACGAAGTCGTCGGCAGTCGCCTCATGATCAGTCCAATCAACGCTGCTTAAGGAGCAATTCATGACCGTTTATGCATTGATGTTCGGCCTGGTGGTCGTCATTTTCGTCTTCAAAGCCATCAAGATCGTGCCCCAACAACACGCTTGGGTTGTCGAACGTTTGGGCAAATTTGATCGCACCTTGCCACCGGGTTTGGCGTTTGTCGTGCCGTTTGTCGAGCGCGTGGCGTACAAACATGTGCTCAAAGAAATTGCGCTCGATGTCCCCAGCCAAGTTTGCATCACGCGCGACAACACCCAACTTCAGGTCGACGGCATTTTGTATTTTCAAGTCACTGACCCCATGCGCGCAAGCTACGGATCAAACAACTACGAGATGGCCATTACACAGCTGGCGCAAACCTCGCTGCGCAGCGTAATCGGCAAGCTTGAGCTCGACAAAACCTTTGAAGAGCGCGCGATCATCAACTCGCAAGTAGTCGCGGCCATTGACGAAGCCGCCCTCAACTGGGGCGTGAAAGTCTTGCGTTACGAAATAAAAGACCTCACGCCGCCCAAAGAAATCTTGCACGCCATGCAGCGCCAGATCACGGCTGAGCGCGAAAAACGAGCCATGATCGCCGCGTCAGAAGGCAAACGCCAAGAACAAATCAATCTGGCGGACGGCGAGCGCCAAGCGCACATCGCACGCTCGGAAGGGGAAAAGCAGTCGCAAATCAACAACGCAATCGGCGAGGCCGAAGCCATCCGCGCAGTGGCGACAGCCAACGCAGAAGCCATTGCCCGCGTAGCCCAAGCCATCAAAATGCCCGGTGGCGAACAAGCCGTGCAACTCAAAGTCGCTGAAAAAGCCGTCGAGGCCTACGCACGCGTGGCCGCAAACGCCACGACAACACTCATCGTGCCAAGCGACATGGCACCAGTCGCGGCCCTAATTGGCTCGGCAATGAAGATGGTGCAAGGCTCCAAGGAGTAGCTAGCCCGCATATTTCACCGTGAACGTGTTTTTGCGAGGTTTTGTCGAGGCAAACGTGGTCATTTCTATCAAATCCAATTTGTACCGTCGCAAAAACACTCGGCACCCATCGCAGCCCCGCTGCGGGGCGCGCTGGATGCCGTCACGGTGAAATATGCGGGCTAGCCCCAGACCTTGGCCAGCATCAGCATCGGCCCTGAAAATGCTGC
>JANOPN010000222.1:0-5511 GCA_031421855.1 Comamonadaceae bacterium | reverse complement strand
ACAACCAGTCGCCGATGTACCTTACATGTGCTTCACGCGGCCAAAGGTCCAGCTGGGGGATGGTCATGAGGTAGGTGTGATCGGCATCAAAGAGCTGGTGCAGTTGGTCAATTTGAAGGCTTGGCTTTGCTGTTGCCTGCGTGTTCACCGAGTTCAAAGGGTTCACCGGGTTTTGAGTCGCAGTTGAAACCACCCGCTCAAACCCGCCTTGGCTCAGGGTGGCTTTGATCGCGCTGAGCACGGCATCGTCGGCGGGTGGCGAATCTGTCTTTGGATCGGGCGCTTTGCCCGTGCGCAGCGATGGCAGCGGATGCCGCTTGGGCGGCAGCTCAAACGGCAGGGCCAATAGCGTCGTGGCCAAGCCCATGGCTTTGGCGACTGGACTACAAGACATTTCCCGCATTTGTCCATATTTTTACAATGTTTGTTGCTATCAAAGCGTGAGTCAAATCAGGTCGCTTGCCATATGTCGGTGCTAAATGCGCGGCAGTCGATCGCAAAGCGGCGTGGTGGCGATCGATGGATGGGGGCTGGGCTACGCCGCTTGCACTTCCAGCCGCCGAACTCGTTGCAAATCTACCGTCTGCCTCGCCTGCCAAAGATCGTGTTGATCCTGCATGGCGAGCCAGCTTTCAGCACTGCGGCCTAGGGCGATTGAGAGGCGCAGCGCCATCTCTGGGGTAACTCGGCTTGAGCCGTTCAAGATGCGATGCAGGGTGGATGCGGCCACATCCAACTTGGCGGCCAACTCGCGCGCGCTGATGCTGTAAGGATCCAAGTACATGTCGCAAATGAATTCGCCGGGGTGGGGTGGGTTGTGCATCAACATCAGTGGTAATCCTCGTAATCTAGTACGTGAGCGTCGCCGTTTGCGAACTCAAAAGTCATTCGCCAATTGCCATTGACCCAAACTGACCAGCGGCCTTTGTCTTGCCCTTGCAGGGGATGCAAGCGAGCGCCTGGCAAGTCCATGTCATCGACGGTTTGCGAGGTGTTCAAGGCAATAAGCAGCATGCGCAAGCGCTTGGCATGACTGGGTTGTATGCCTGCCACGCTTCCCGTTTGGTAGAGTTTGGCCAAACCCTTGTGCTTGAACGACTTGATCACCGTGCAATCCTAACAAAACGTTGCGCATTGCGCAACACGCAATCACATTTAACAGATAGATCAAAATTCATAGCACGGCGTGTAACAAATACTGGGACAGGTGGGCGATAAAGCGTCAAATCTCGCCTTGAAGGCATCAACAGCGGCCCATGTCTTGCAAAAAAGCTGGCGACCAGATGGCGGACTTGGCCGCCGGAGTCCACTTCGTGTTCCCAGCGGCCGTAGACGGCAAGCAGCCCAGTCGCCGGGGTCTTGAATTCACACAATCTCCTCATTACGCATCGTCGACTTTTGCCGACGAATATTTTCGGCCGGGCAGTTGCTACAACCTCGCCTTCGACAGATCGCCAAACGCACCAGTCGCAATGCCAGCCAATCTCACCTTGCGCCATCGGCTTTACCGTGGCTTGCAAACGGCCGTAAATGCCGCTTTAACGCCTTTTTTGATGCTTTTTATGCCTCCGGTCTCCGGATTCATTGGGTTTTTTGCTATCAAAATGGAATGTTCAAGATGGCCACGATTGAGTAAGCCTCGTGCGACTTTAGGACTTTTCACTGAGCTTGGTGCGATGGGTGCTTGCTGTGTTTCAATTCAGCAGGACTCACGCAAAACAACCCCAGCGGCGTTGCAGCTACTGCCCGTGCTGTCCGCACTGTCGTCGTCGCTGCCCCTTGCTGGGACTGTTTTGCGTAAATCCTATTCAGTACACATCACTTTGGTGCGCAACACATGGCTAAATTCAGTTTCTCGCATCGCCTGGGTCAATTTTCAGCCGCTTTGATCTTGGCGGGCGGTTTCGCGCTGCCAACTGCGCATGCAGCTTCGATCCGGGTGGCCAATCAGGGCGATATTTTGTCGATGGATCCGCATTCGCTGAACGAGGCGGTTCAGTTGGGGTTTTTGAACAATGTGTTTGAGGCATTGGTCACCCGCGACAAAGCATTGAACGTCGTGCCCTCGTTGGCGCTCAGCTGGAAAGCGGTGCAGCCCAATGTGTGGCGGTTTGAATTACGCCAAGGCGTGACGTTTCATGACGGCTCGGTCTTTGATGCAGACGATGTCGTGTTTTCGCTCAACCGCGCCAGAGGCGATGGCTCAGACGTTCGGGCGCAGCTGGGTTCGGTGAAAGACGTGCGCAAAACGGGCAAGTATCAGGTGGAGGTTGAGACGAGCGCGCCCAATCCGATCTTGCCTGACGTCATCACCAACATCATGATCATGAGCCGGGTTTGGGCCGAGACGAATGGCGCGCAAAAGCCGGTTGACCGCCGGCGTGGCATCGAAAACGCCGCGTCGTTTCGGGCAGTCGGCACGGGGCCGTATCGCTTGCGTGAGCGCCAGCCGGGCGTTCGCACCACGGCGAGCCGCTATTTGCCTTGGTGGGGCAAGAACGAAGGCAATATCGATGAGGTCATCTTCACGCCGGTCGCCAACGACGCGACTCGGGTCGCGGCACTCGTGGCCGGGGACTTGGATTTGATTGATCCGTTGCCCTTGCAAGACATTCCGCGCCTCAAAACCGTCGCCGCCCTCAAAGTGCAAGAAGGGCCGGAGTCGCGGGTGGTATTTTTGGGGTTTGATCAAAAGCGTGACGAGTTGCTGGTGTCCAACATCAAAGGCAAAAACCCGTTCAAAGACCGGCGGGTGCGCCAAGCCGTGTATCAGGCCATCGATATCGAGGCGATTCGCTCGGTTGTGATGCGCGGCGCGTCTGTTCCTACCGGGGCCATGATCACGCCTGGCGTGCGCGGCTACACCGCTGAGCTGACCAAGCGATTGCCGTACAGCCCTGACGCGGCGCGCAAGCTGCTCGCCGAGGCGGGTTACCCCAGCGGTTTTGAGGTGGGGTTCAACTGCCCCAATGACCGCTACGTGAACGACTCAGACGTTTGCCAAGCCATTGCAACGTATTTGGCCAAAGTGGGCATCACCGCCAAGATGCAGGTTGAGTCAAAAACCACCTATTTTCCTCGGGCGCTCAAGCGCGAGGTGGGTTTGTTCATGCTGGGTTGGTCGCCTGCGGGCTACGATTCGCACAACATCTTGTACACGGTGATGTCAACGCCCAGCGGCGCACAGGGGCAGTGGAATTTCGGTGCCTACAGCAACCCCAAACTCGACGCGCTCACCGTGCGCATTCAATCTGAACTCAACGACACCCAGCGCAACGCCATGATCAAAGAGGCGTTTGACTTGCATGCCGCCGATGTGGGGCATGTGCCGTTGCACCAACAAATGTTGGGCTGGGCGATGAAGAAAAACATCACCGCCTACCAGCGCGCCGATGGCTTCATGCTCTACAAGTGGATGTCGGTCGGCAAATGATGCTTTCCGGGCGTCAAAAAGCTTTTTTTTGATGAAAAAGTGCTCTAGGTCACCGGATTCATTGGGTTTGTTGCTACTTATTTTGAAGTAACTCAATTCGTCGCTGTGCCAGTATGGGTGCCACTATTCGGCTGCCTGGGCTGTCATCCCGGCGAAGGCCGGGAACCAGTTTGTGCGCACCAGCCCTGTGAACTCGCCGTTTTGCTCGCCTGATGCCACTCAGGGGCACTGGATGCCCGCCTTCGCTGGCATGACGACATTTGGTCGCCGGATTCATTGGGTTTGTTGCTATTTAATTGTGACTGTCAGCGCCGAAACTCATCGACCAAGGTTTTGAACTCATCGACGTCTTCAAAGCTGCGATACACACTGGCAAAGCGAACATAGGCCACTTTGTCGAGCTTTTTGAGCTCTCGCATCACAAACTCGCCCACGCGCTGGCTGGTGACTTCGCGACCGGGCGAATTCAGCAGTTTTTCCTCGATGCGTTCGATGATGCCGTCGATTTGCTCGATGCCCACGGGGCGCTTGCGCAGGGCGATGTTGAGTGAGGCCAGTAATTTGCCTCGCTCGTAGTCGATTCGCCGGCCGTCTTTTTTGACAATGCTTGGAAAGCTGATTTCAGGTCGCTCGTAGGTCGTGAACCGCTTTTCGCAGCTGGCGCACTGACGCCTGCGTCGGATGGAGGCTGCATCGTCAGAGATGCGGGTCTCCATGACCTGGGTCTCGCCGTGGCCGCAAAAAGGGCAGCGCATGGAATCAGCTGTAGACCGGAAAGCGCGAGGTCAGCGCTTTGACTTTGGCCACCACTTGGGCGATATTGGCTGGATCGCGTGGGTTGTCGAGCACGTCGGCAATGAGGTGAGCCGTGGCACGAGCTTCGGCCTCCATGAACCCACGGGTGGTCATGGCAGGAGTGCCGATGCGGATGCCGCTGGTGACCATCGGTTTTTCGGGGTCTTTGGGGATCGCATTTTTGTTGATCGTCATGTGCGCTTGGCCCAAAACCGCTTCGGCTTCTTTGCCGGTGATGCCTTTGGCGCGCAGATCAACCAACATCACATGGCTTTCGGTGCGACCGCTGACGATGCGAAGGCCGCGCTCGGTCAGGGTTTGGGCCACGGCATTGGCGTTGGCGATCACTTGGGCTTGGTAGATTTTGAAACTGGGCTCAAGCGCTTCTTTGAAGGCAATCGCCTTGGCAGCGATCACGTGCATGAGCGGGCCGCCTTGCAAGCCGGGAAACACCGCTGAATTGATGGCTTTTTCGTGCTCCGCCTTCATCAAAATGATGCCGCCGCGTGGGCCGCGCAGGCTTTTGTGGGTCGTGCTGGTGACGACATCCGCATGCGGAACCGGGCTGGGGTACACCCCGGCGGCGACCAAACCGGCGTAATGGGCCATGTCGACCATGAAGATCGCACCGATCTCTTTGGCGACCTTGGCAAAGCGCTCAAAGTCAATGCGCAAGCTGTAGGCTGACGCGCCAGCGATGATCAATTTGGGGCGCTTTTCGCGCGCGAGTTGCTCCATTGCGTCGTAATCGATGGCTTCGTTGGCATCCAAGCCGTAGCTGACCACGTTGAACCATTTACCACTCAAGTTCAATGGCATGCCATGCGTGAGGTGGCCGCCTTCGGCCAAGCTCATGCCCATGATCGTGTCGCCGGGCTTCAAAAATGCCAAAAACACGGCTTGGTTGGCGCTGGCGCCGCAATGCGGCTGCACGTTGGCGGCGTCGGCTCCAAAAAGGCGTTTGACGCGCTCGATGGCCAACGACTCGGCCACGTCAACGTGTTCGCAGCCGCCGTAATAGCGTTTGCCGGGGTAGCCTTCGGCGTATTTGTTGGTGAGTTGGCTGCCTTGGGCTGCCATGACGGCAGGTGAGGCGTAGTTCTCGCTGGCAATGAGCTCGATGTGCTCTTCTTGGCGGGTGTTTTCAGCCTGAATGGCGGCCCACAAATCGGGGTCGGCTTGGGCGACGAGGTGATTGCGATCAAACATGATGATGTTGTCCTTGAAAAAGGCGGGGCGCACAGCATGACCGCTGTGTTTGGTTGCCCAGGCGAACGGCTGAT
>JANOPN010000221.1:0-4220 GCA_031421855.1 Comamonadaceae bacterium | reverse complement strand
CTTGGGCCTGATCTCGATTCGCGATTTGATGGACGACATCATCGCTGACCACGAAATCACCATTTCGCAACTGCAAAGCTACATCACAGGATAGTCCTAAAATAGTAGCACCAGAGTCAATGAATCCGGTGACCAAGGGCTGATTTGAGCATAAAACGGCGGTTTCCATGGCCCACAACCCGCCACAACCCGCCACAACCCGCTTCAAGCCGCTTCAAGCCGCTTCAGAAATCGCCGCCGATAATCGGGGCATGACCCCACAAAAAATACTGTTTGGCTTTCACGCGGTCGGCGTGCGCATCAAAACCGCGCCGCAATCGGTGGCCGAGGTGTACTTCGACCCCACTCGCCGCGACGCTCGGATGCGTCAGTTCATTGACCGCACCAAAGAACACAACATTCGTTTGCTTGAGCGTGACGGCATGGCATTGGCCAAGCTCTGTGGCAGCCACGGGCACCAAGGAGTCGTTGCCAAAGTCAGCGAGGTCAAAGATGTCCGCACGCTCGACGAATTGCTTGACGACTTAGAAGAATCCAATGCCTTGCTGGGCGCGGATGAGAAAGATCACCCCTTGATTTTGGTGCTGGACGGCGTGACCGATCCGCATAATTTGGGAGCCTGCTTGCGAGTCGCCGACGGAGCTGGGGCGCATGCGGTCATCGCCCCCAAGGACCACGCGGTGGGCATCAACGCCACGGTCGCCAAAGTCGCCAGCGGTGCGGCCGAGACCGTGCCTTACTTCATGGTCACCAACTTGGCGCGAACCCTCAACGAGTTAAAGGAGCGCAACATTTGGATCATCGGCACATCGGATCAAGCCGAAAAAACCCTGTACCAAAGCGATTTGCGCGGCCCGATTGCGCTGGTTTTGGGGGCTGAAGGCACTGGAATTCGCCAGTTGACTGCCAAAACCTGTGATTTGCTCGTCAAACTGCCCATGCGAGGTGCAGTTGAGAGTTTGAATGTGTCGGTTGCCAGCGGCGTGTGCGTGTACGAAGCGGTTCGCCAACGCGGGCACTGACGCCATGGTTGATGACAAGCGGTGGCGGCTGTCGGTCGCGCCGATGATGGATTGGACCGACCGACACTGTCGATACTTTCATCGCCTGTTGACGCAGCAGGCCCTGCTGTACACCGAAATGGTCACAACCGGCGCTTTGGTACACGGCGATGTGCCCAGGCACCTGGATTTTGATGCGGCGGAGCACCCGGTTGCCTTGCAGCTCGGTGGCAGCGAGCCCAAAGACTTGGCCATTGCGGCGGCTTTGGGCGCGAAATGGGGCTACCGAGAAATCAACCTCAACTGCGGCTGCCCGAGCGAGCGCGTGCAGCGCGGCGCGTTTGGTGCCTGCCTCATGCGCGAGGCAGATTTGGTGCGTGACTGCGTCAAGGCGATGGTAGAAGCGGTTGATTTGCCCGTCACCGTCAAGCACCGCATCGGCATCGATCACACCGAAGACACGCCCCAAAGCTATCCGTTTGTGTGCGATTTTGTCGGTACGGTGGCGGATGGCGGCTGCCAAGTGTTCATCGTGCATGCCCGAAACGCGTGGCTAAAGGGCCTAAGCCCAAAAGAAAATCGCGACATTCCGCCGCTGCGCTACGAATTGGTGCATCGGCTCAAACAGGATTTCCCGAGTTTGAGCATTGTCGTTAATGGCGGCATCAAAACGCCTGAGCAAATCGGCGAGCAATTGGCGTCGGTTGACGGCGTGATGGTGGGGCGTGAGGCGTATCACAACCCTTGGACGATGGCGGATTGGGATGAGCGGTTTTTTGGGGACACGCCCAAGCAGCGCACGCGGGTTGATGTCGAGCGCGAAATGGTGGCTTACATGGCGCGCGAGTTGTCGCAGCGCGGCACGCCCTGGAGCAACATCTCACGCCACATGTTGGGCTTGTACAACGGGCAGGGCGGTGCGCGCAAATGGCGCCAAGTCTGGAGCGATCACCGACGCAAAGGTCAACCAGCAACAGAAGTGATGGCTGCTGCCCATTTGGCAGCTGGTTGGGTTTTGCAAAGCGCGTGATTTTGGATTGAATTTCATAGCGCCCGACCCATTGTTGATGCGACAGTCGGCGGAAACTCGGGTGTTTTATGTCGCCAGCAACGGCAATCGATCTGCACGGATTGTGCTGATTGGCGCGAATTTCATTTAGGTAAAAATTCAACCCCGACAACCACTTGCAGCGTTTTTCGTGCGTTTTACTTGAGTTTTAGCTTGCACTAACCGGGTTTGTTCGAGTAACCTTGGAGCTTATGGATCTAAGGCTCTGATTTCAATGGAGAAATCCCTTCCGTCAATACCCGCTAAGCGCTACTTCACCATCGGCGAGGTCAGCGACCTTTGCGCGGTCAAGCCACACGTGCTTCGGTATTGGGAGCAAGAGTTCACTCAGCTCAAACCCATGAAGCGACGCGGCAATCGCCGCTACTACCAGCACCATGAGGTGTTGATGATTCGACGCATCCGTGATCTTTTGTACGACCAAGGCTTCACGATCAGCGGTGCTCGCAACAAAATGCAAGAGGTCGTTCAAGCCGAGCGCGACAAGCGCCGATCAGGCGAGGTCATGCTTGAAGGCATGGACCCCGACGAGGGCTTTGACGGCGTGGCGGACAGTGGCTTTGATGATTTTGCCGACTCCGATGCCGAGCAAGCCTTTGCAATGACCGCGTCTGAATTGGCCAGTATGGGATCAACGCCTTCGCGGTCTGACTCATCCGCCTCGGATCCGTGGCGCACTTTGCGCACGGAGCTCAACGACATCCGCGCGCTGCTCAGCGCCAGCGATTGAGCGCGAGATTCATGCTTCGTTAGCGCTTCGACGCTTTCTTAATCGGCTTCTTCGAGCTGGTTCGCTTCACCACCGCTTTTGACTTTTTCCCGCCAGTCGGCGTCGCTTTTTTGCCGCTCGACTTGCCAGCGACCGCGACCATCTTGCAAACGGTTTTGCCTTTGACCTTGCGACACACCTTGCGCGCGTCGGCAGCCAGGCTGAGTTGAGCCAAATCCGCGATCTTGGCCCCAACGTCGCTGCCAGCATTGCCTCGTGGTACCAACAAGGTGGAGCCTGCGCGAATGCTGTGGCGCGGCGGTATCCGGTTGATCTCGCGCAAACGCGCCTCCGTCATGCCCACTCGGGTGGCGGCTTCGGCAGGGCGCATGTTGCTTGGGGCCGTCCACGCAGTCCAACTCGCCAATTTGCCGGTGTGCGCTGCCAAATTGCGTGAGAACACCTCGGCGTTGTCCCACGGCAGCAATATTTGCTGCGTGCCGGCCGCCAAAATGACGGGTTTGTTCGCTGAAGGGTTGAGGGCTATGAACTCGTCGAGCTTGACTTCGGCCAAACGCGCAGCGACCTCCACGTCGATGTCGCGAGAAATGTCCACACTCTGAAAAAACGGGTGGTTCTCGATGTTGGGTAACTTGATGTTGAAGCGGCTTGGGTCACCAACGATGTTTTTGACCGCCTGAAGCTTAGGCACATAGAGCCGTGTTTCGTTGGGCATGTTGAGGTCAAGGTAGGTCGTTGGCAAGCCAGCGCGCTTGTTTTTTGCCACTGCGCGCCCAACCGAGCCTTCGCCCCAGTTGTAGGCAGCCAGCGCCAAGTGCCAGTCGCCAAACATGCCATGCAGGCGACTCAAATAATCCAGCGCCGCGCGGGTTGACGCCAGCACGTCGCGGCGGTCGTCGCGAAACAGGTTTTGCTTCAAATTGAAGTCTTTGCCGGTCGCCGGCATGAACTGCCACATGCCCGCAGCCTTGGCGCTTGAGACCGCGTGGGTGACAAACGCGCTCTCAATGAACGGCAACAGGGCTAACTCCGTTGGCATGTTGCGCCGCTCAAGCTCTTCAACGATGTGAAACATGTATTTGCGACCGCGCTCGCTGATGCGCCCCAAATAGTCTGGCCGCGCGCCATACCAAACCTCGCGGTCAACCACCAAGGGCGTCGCCAAATCTTGCATTCCGTAACCCCGGCGAATGCGATCCCACAAGTCGGCAGGCGCATCCACCGCTTGCACCCCAAACGCTGCACTGGCTTGCCCACTGGCGCTCGAAGGTGACAAAGGTGACAAAGGCGCGGTTGTGGTCGCGTCGATGGGCGTCGTGGGCGTGGTCGCTTCGATCACTGCGGTGACTGTGGTCTCGGCGCTTGTCTGGGCGTGCACCGGTTGAAAACAAACCCCCGCGAAAATCGCGATGGCCAGGAC
>JANOPN010000220.1:0-10032 GCA_031421855.1 Comamonadaceae bacterium | reverse complement strand
AAGGTCTTCGCCAGCCTTGACGCACTCGAAGACGACTTGGAGATGGGTTTGCTTGCAATGGAAAATACCCCCGAGGTGATCAAGTCGATCTCCAACTGGCCTTGGATAATTGATATCTTATCGAAGTGGAAATAGAATAACGCCAACGCGACCCAACCGGTCACCACACAAAAACGCGGCATGTCCGCGTTTTTTTGTTTTGTCCACCCGGCAAACTCGCCCCGACAATCAACGCATGACAAAAACACTCAACACCATTTGCGGCGCCCTGTGTGCGATGGCGCTCTTTGCCATCATGGCGCTGACGTTTTTTGATGTCGGTGGTCGAAAGCTGCTCAGCCACTCGATCCCCGGCTCGCTCGAGTTGACCGAGTTGCTGATGGTGATCGTGATTTTTGCTGGCCTGCCGCTGGTCAGTCTGCGCGGCGAGCACGTTGTGTTTGACTCACTTGACTCTTACTTGCCTCGGGGTTTCAAACGACTGCAACAGGCCGCGGTTAACTTCATTTGTGCGGTGGCCCTGCTCGCGCTGGCTTGGTTGATGTTTGACACAGGTTCACAGTTTGCGCAAAACGGCGAAACCACCGCCCAGCTCAAAATCGCCAAGGCACCCTTCATCTATGCCATGGCGGTGGCTTGCTTTCTCACAGCGGCCGTCCATGCTTGGCTGGTTTTTCAACCATTTGACGAATCCGCTAAGTCCGAGGTGGGCGCATGACCGCCGCCCTGCTTGGTTTCTTGGCCATCTTCTTTTTAGCCCTCATTCGGGTGCCGCTCGCATTTGGCATGGCATTTGTGGGCATCGCAGGCATGGGTGTCATGCGCGGCTGGTCACCGGCGCTTGCGAGCACCGCGCAAGTGGTGTACGAGACTGGGTTTGCATACACCTTGAGCGTGATTCCACTCTTCATCTTGATGGGTAACTTTGTCGCCCGCGCGGGCCTGGCGCACGAACTCTTTGCGGCGGCCAACAGCTTTGTGGGCCACAAAAAAGGCGGGCTGGCCCACGCCACCATTGTTGCCTGCGCCGGTTTTGGGGCGATTTGTGGCTCTTCAATCGCCACGGCTGCGACGATGAGCAAGGTAGCCTACCCCAGCATGAAAAAGCTCGGCTACAGCGACAGCTTGGCCACGGGCACCATCGCCGCAGGCGGCACCTTGGGCATCATGATTCCGCCGTCAACCATCATGGTGATTTACGGCATCGTCACAGAAACCCACATTGGCAAGTTGTTCGCCGCTGGCGTGTTGCCGGGCTTGCTGATCGCCGGTTTGCTCATGTGTGCTGTGGCGTACTTGACTTGGCAAAACCCCGCTCACGCGCCTGCGGGCGAGCACTCAACTTGGGCACAGCGCTGGGCCGCGCTGAGGGGCATTTGGGGCGTTTTGTTGCTCGTTTTGATTGTGCTCGGCGGCATTTATGGCGGCGTGTTCACGGCAACCGAGGGCGCGGGCATTGGCGCGTCCGGCGCGTTTTTGTTCGCACTGGCGCGCCGCGCGTTGACGGTCAAAAGCACGGTTGAGGTGTTGATTGAATCGGCCCGCACGACCGCGATGCTCTTCGCGCTGCTCATTGCCGCCACGATCTTTGCCAATTTTGTGAACTTCACGTCTTTGCCATTTGACCTCAAAGAGTGGGTCACCGGCTCTGGCCTGTCGCCCCTGATGGTGGTGTGCGCGATGATGGCGATTTATGTGCTTTTGGGCACCGTCATGGAAGAGCTGACCATGGTTTTGCTCACCATCCCGCTGTTCTTCCCAATCATTGTGAGTTTGGGGTTTGACCCGGTGTGGTTTGGCGTTCTCATCGTCATGGTCGTGCAAATTGGCTTGATTTCTCCGCCAGTCGGCATGAACTTATTTGTGCTCAACTCGCTGCTGCCGCAAGTGGGTTTGGCCAACATCTTCAAGGGAACTTGGCCATTTGTCGTCGCGCAGATCGTGGCCATGATCATTTTGTTGGCCGTGCCGGGCATCAGTTTGTGGTTGCCTTCGATGATGAAATGACCGTTTGTCGGTCATTTATTCATAGCAACAACATCAATGAATCCGGTGACCAAGAGCACATTTCGATCATTTTTTCGCTTCTAGCAGCTGCACCACCCGCTGGGGGTACGGAATCACCACACCGGCCGCATCAAACGCTTTCAACACCGCGATGTGGATGTCTGACTTGACGCTGAGTTGGCCATTTTCGGGGTCGGCAATCCAAAACGCGACCGTCCACTCCAGCCCATCTGCCGCAAACAGGCTCAGGTGTGCAGCTGGAGCCGGGTCGCGCAACACTCGGCTGGAGCTCAAAGCCGCTTCGATCAAAATCGCTCGAACAACATCGACGTCGGTGCCATAGGCGACTTGCACAGTCGTTGTGATCAGCACCTTTGCGTCGGCCAAGGACATGTTTTCGACCCGCTCGGTGATCAGCTTTTCGTTGGGCACGATGGACTCGCGCCCGCTGATGGAGCGCACCACCGTGTAGCGGGTTTTGATGTCGGTGATCTTGCCCTCGAACCCGTCAACCTTGACGTTGTCACCGATGCGCAGCGACCGTTCAAACAAAATCACGAAGCCACTGACGTAGTTGGAAGCCAGCTTTTGCAAACCAAAGCCAATGCCCACGCCAATCGCCCCACCCAGCACCGACAGCGCCGTCAAATCCACGCCAATGGCCGACAGCGTCATGACCAAACCCAGTGCCAACAAAACGATGCGCAGCACATTGGCCAGAATTTTGCGCAACGACAAGTCGTCAACCGCACGTCGCAGCACCCGCCGCTCAAACAGCGCCGTCAGCCACAGCACCACAAAAACCACCACGATGCACGCCCCGACGGCCTCGACGACGTTTTGCAAGCTGATGCGGCTTTTGCCGAGTGCAAAATGAAAGCCCAAGACACTATCGACGATGTCCCAAGCGTCAACCACCAGTTCTCGGATCGTGTTCATGATCGTCACGTCAAACCACCCCAGTTGGGCGGGCGTTTTTCGACAAATGCCGCCACGCCCTCTTGCGCACTCGCGTGCATCATGTTGCAGGCCATGGTCTCGCCAGCAAGCTGGTAAGCGGGCGCGGCTCCCATTTCAAGCTGCTGGTAAAACAGGGCCTTGCCCATGGCGACCGTCTCCCTGGGTTTGGACATGATTTGTGCGCACAGCGTGGATAGTTCAGCCTCCAACTCGCCCGTTGCGACCACGCGGTTCACCAGCCCTTGCTTCATGGCCGTGTGCGCGTCAACAAACTCACCGGTGACCAGCATCTCAAACGCCGCCTTTCGCGGCAAGTTTCGGCTCAAGGCCACGGCTGGGGTGGCGCAAAAAAGACCCAAATTCACGCCACTTACCGCAAACCGAGCTTGGTCTGACGCGATGGCCAAATCGCACTGCGCAACCAACTGACACCCCGCAGCAGTCGCCATGCCGTCGACCACGGCGATAACGGGCACGGCAATGGCGGTGATGCGCAACATCAGGCGGCTGCACTGAGCGAACAGCGCCCGGTGCAAGGCGAGTGCGTTGTCAGCCATCATTTGCTTGAGGTCGTGCCCCGCGCAAAACGCCTTGCCTTTGGCGGCAATCACCACCACGCGCACCGCCTCGTCGCTGTCCGCCGCGTTCAGTGCAGCAAGCAGCTGGGTCATCAAGTCGGCGCTCAAGGCGTTAAACGACTGCGGTTGATTCAGCGTCAGACGCATCACAGCGGCAGTCGGTCGCTCGATCAACAAAGCATCAGCAGGCATTTCATGTACTCACAAATATATAGCAACAAACCCAATGAATCCGGTGACCAAGAGCCAAAAAGTCCAATAATTTGATCAAAACACCACCTCGGCACGCCCTTTTTCGGCCTGGGCGATCCAGCTGGCCAATGCCGCGTCGCTGGGGTAGAACTTGGCCGACTCACCCAGCGCCAGCTCCAGGCTAAAGCCGTCGCGCTGCACGACAAGTCGAACACCCAAGCCTCGATGCACCGTGCCGGCTTCGGTTTCTTCCACCTGCGCCGGAAACTCGCTCACCAACCGATCCACTTCGGGGGCTTTGCCGTTGACCGCCACCCGCAAATACTTGCCAAACCGGCATCGCGCCGCGCCCATCGCCCAGCACTGCGACACGTTGAGCCGTGAGCCGCCCGAGAAGCGGTCGGGTTGCAATTTGGCGCTCAGCACCACAAACTCGTCGTCTTTGATGAGGTCGCGGTTCGCGTTGTACAAAGCCTCGTCCACCACCGCCTCAATCGAGTCGGTTTTGTCATCGATCTTAAAAATCACCACCTTGCCGCGCTGCCCGTTCACGATGCGCAAGTCGCTGATGATGCCGGCCACCGTTTGCGGCTCGCGCGAGTCAAGTAGGTCTTCAAGCGGTTTGGGCACAAAGCGGCGCACCTCCAGCGCCACTTCATCAAACAAATGTCCGGTTAAGTAGAAGCCAACCGCGATTTTTTCGTGAATCAATCGCTCGCGCACGCCCCACGGCAAGGTGCGAACGATGGGCGGCTCGGCAGCGCTGGAGGCAAAGTCGTCGTCCATGTCGAACAGCCCGCCTTGGTGCTTGTTGGCTTCTTGGGCATCGGCGTAGTTCATCGCCAGCTCCAAATGCGCCAGCATCTCGGCCCGGTTGAGGTTGAGGACGTCAAACGCCCCGGCCTTAATCAGCGCCTCAATGGCACGTTTGTTGACTTTGCTGCGATCAATTCGGGCGCAAAAATCGCACAAACTCTTGAACGGCCCGGTGTCGCTGCCACGAGGCCCGCCGCCTCGGCCGCCTCGCGCCGCAACGATGGCCTCAATCGCGCCCTCGCCCGTGCCCTTGACGGCGCCTAGCCCATAGCGAATCAACTTGTCGCTCACCGGCTCAAACACATACGCGCCCCGGTTCACGTCTGGCGGCTCAAACGCCAGCTTCATCTTCTTCGCATCACTCACCAGCACCTTGAGTTTGTCGGTGTCGCCCATCTCAACCGTCATGTTGGCGCAGAAAAACTCGGCCGTGCAATGCACCTTGATCCAAGCCGTGTGATACGCCAACAGCGCGTAAGCGGCCGAGTGCGACTTGTTGAAGCCGTAGCCCGCAAACTTGACCATCAAGTCAAACACCTCGTCGGCCTTGATTTGATCCAAGCCGTTGACGGCCGCGCCCGCCCTGAAAATGCCGCGCTGCTGCTCCATTTCCTCAGGTTTCTTCTTGCCCATGGCTCGGCGCAGCATGTCGGCACCGCCCAGCGAATAGCCGCCAAGCACCTGCGCGGTTTGCATCACCTGCTCTTGGTAGACCATGATGCCCACGGTCTCCGACAAAAACGGCTCCATGCGCGGATCAGGGTAAGTGACGGTCTCGCGGCCCTGTTTGCGGGCGATGTAGTCCGGTATCAGGTCCATGGGCCCTGGCCGATACAGCGCGTTCATCGCAATCAAATCTTCAAGCCGAGTGGGCTTGGCCTCTTTGAGCATGGCCTGCATGCCACGGCTTTCAAACTGAAACACCGCCTCGGTGTCGCCACGGGCAAACAATTGGTAGACCTTGGCATCATCCAGCGGCAACGACTCAAAATTAAAGTCGGCGCGGTCGGCGTGGCGCTTGCGAATCAAGTCCTTGGCGATCTCCAAAATCGTGAGCGTGGCCAAACCCAAGAAGTCAAACTTCACCAAGCCCACAGCCTCAACATCGTCTTTGTCGTACTGGCTGACGGCCGATTCACTCCCGGGCTGGGCATAAACTGGGCAAAAGTCAGTCAATTTGCCTGGCGCAATCAACACGCCACCCGCGTGGGTGCCGATGTTGCGGGCCAAGCCCTCCAATTTTTGCGCCATCTCAACCAAGGTGCGAACGTCTTCTTCGGCCTCAAACCGCCGCCCAAACTCGGGTTCGTCGTCCAGCGCATAGACGGTTTTGTCTTTTTCTTTGTCGCGTTTGGCCGGCGCGCGCTGCAAGGTCACGGTAGAGCCGGGTTTACCCGGAATCAACTTGCTGATCGTGTCGCAAAACACGTAGCTCATGTCCATCACACGGCCCACATCGCGAATGGCCGCCTTGGGTGCCAAGGTGCCAAACGTCGCGATTTGGCTCACCGCGTCTTTGCCGTACTTGAGCTTCACATAATCAATCACTCGGTCGCGATTGGCTTGGCAAAAGTCAATGTCAAAGTCGGGCATCGACACCCGCTCAGGGTTCAAAAACCGCTCAAACAACAAGTTGTATTGCAAAGGATCGAGATCGGTGATCTTGAGCGAATACGCCACCAACGACCCCGCACCAGAGCCCCGTCCCGGCCCAACCGGGCAGCCATTGGCTTTGGCCCATTGGATGAAGTCACCCACTATCAAAAAGTAGCCCGGAAAGCCCATTTTCACAATGGTTGCGATCTCAAACTCCAAACGCGCCACGTAGCGCGCTCGCTCCTGATCGCGCAGACCGGCGGCTGGGTACAGCATCGCCAATCGCTCTTCCAAGCCCTCAAAACTCACGTGCCGAAAATAGTCGTCAGGCGACAACTTTTCACCGTTAACGAGGGGCGACGGGAAGTCAGGCAGGTAGTTTTTACCCAGGGTCAGACTCAAATTGCAACGCTTGGCGATCTCGACCGTGTTGGCCACGGCGCTGGGCAAGTCAGCAAACAACTCCACCATCTCAGACTGCGACTTGAAATACTGCGCCTCAGTGAAGCGCCGCACCCGCTTGGCGTTGCCCAAAATCTCGCCCTCGCTGATGCAAACCCGCGCCTCGTGACTCTCAAAATCGCCTTCCTCCGCGAACTGCACCGGATGAGTGGCAACGAGTGGCAACTGCAAGCGCGCCGCGAGCTGAGCGGCAGCGTGCACATGGGCCTCATCGTCAATTCGGCCGGCACGCTGCACCTCCATGTAGAAACGATACGGAAAAATCCGCGCCAACTCCAGCGCGCAACCGCTCGCCGCGCCCAAGTCGCCCCGCATCAACGCAGCACCCACCGGCCCCATGCGCGCACCCGACAACGCAATCAAGCCAGCCGACAGCTCCTCCAGCCAATCCCAGCGCATGACGGCCTGATCTTGCTTGGCATTGCGCGTCCAGCCGCGCGACAACAACTCACAAATGTTGAGATAGCCTTGCTTGTTTTGCACCAACAGCACAATCCGCTCAAACGACGCATACGCCGGGCCACTGTGCGGCCCCGCCATGGGCACCACCGACGACCCACTGGCGTGTGGCTCGATCAGCACCTCAACACCGATGATTGGCTTGACGCCGCTGGCGCGACACGCCCGGTAAAACTTCACGGCCCCAAACAAATTGCTCAAATCAGTGATGGCCAAACCCGCCTGCCCATCCCCCTTGGCGCGCTGCGCCAAGTCATCGACCCGGTTCGTGCCATCAACAATAGAAAACTCGGTGTGGGTGCGCAGGTGAACAAACATTGCTTGATTTTAGGGACGCGACAAGCCGACACCGCCCGAGCTTGAAAAAATCAGCATCGCAAGGTGAAGTTGCCCGCTCAGGCCGCGGAAACGATATTTTTGTGAGTTATTGGCATTTGGTCACCGGATTCATTCGCTTCTTCGCTATGAATATTGATTAGATTTGACCCACAAAAGCGACAGAAATGACGCAATGCACGACGCGACCCCAGACTTCCCGTGTGACTTGGAACTCGTTGCTTGATGGGGGCAGTTCAACTCAGAGGCGCAGAGGCCGCAGAGGGCTGAGAAGCAGGATTGGGGGTGATTCCAGTGCATTTTTGCCTGATTAGATACCTGCCTCAGATGTAAGGCTGTCATTCCAGCGGAGGCATGGAGTCCAGGCGCGATCGGTTCGCGGGCAAACAGCCACTGGATCCCAGCCTTCGCTTGAGATGACGGCCATTTCGGTCTGAGGTATGTATCCAGTCAGGCATTTTTGGCACTTGGTCACCGAATTCATTGGGTTCGCTGCTATCAAAAGGCGAGTTCAAGCCAACCTGTGTTGATGCAAGACCCGGCCCGATAGCCCGCGTTTCGATCCGTGGGAGCGACAGCAATGTCGCAATGCAAGACGCGACCCCAGATTCAATGCTTGACCCTCCGGTGGGATCGCGACAGATATTTCCAGAGAGTCCATGCTTGCAACCGGGCTTGTCCAACAACCGGTTTAGATCGCGGCAAGCGCGATCTAACCTTATTCGTTAGGCCGCACTCTAGGCGCCCCAAGCAGCCTCAATCGCGCGGAGGTTAGTGGTATTTCCCTCGTCTTCCGGACCCCAGTAGTTCTGGTGAACGACGGTTCGGGCTACCAAGAGAATTGCGCGCGCCTGCTCACTGCTGAACTTTGTCGTTGGTGGATCGTCAGCGAGATTGATCAAGAGCATGTTTGCGGCCTCGCAGCTTGAATCATTGAGCGCCGCTCGCAGCCAAATTGGCAGGTATGCGTTGTAGGCATTCTCGGTTAGGAGTGGCAAGGAGCCAGAGAACTCCTCAGCGAAGCTGTCCGGAACCTCCACCCAAGCTCGGCCAGTCAGGGCAGCTCGGATGGCTGCGCATTCGTCGCACTCGTGCGGCGAAATCGGTCCCTCCAAAACCCTCGCTGGGAAGGCCTGGACAAGAGCATCGAATGCGTCGGACGACATCGCGAAAGTGGTGACTGTGCGGCCTAACCTAGAGTTCAGCGGTGCGTGGCACCTGCGCGCGTCCGTTGGAATGGCAAGTTTGAAGTGGTCGCCTCAAGACGCTCGGCGAGCCAAACCTTGATGACAGACTGCCGTGTAACGCCCAGTTTGCTGGCTTCGCGATCTAGCGAGTCAATCATCCAAGTTGGAAAATCGACATTCACGCGCTTTTGTTCTTGTAGCACGCGCTTGGCTTTAGACAAGTCCAAAGAGGCCGTGATGTCGACGCCCTCATCAAACTGTTGCTCGAACTTTTCAGCTTTCATAAAGTGCCACCTCTTCTGTGCGTGCGCGACGCACGGATATCAATCGAACATTGGCCACTCGGTAGGTCATGACTGCCGACCAATGCTTCCCATCAATCAAACCAATCACCAGATACCGCGGCTCATCATCCGTTTTAGCCAGAATCTCCAGCAGCATCGGGTCGTTCCAGAGAATCTGCGCATCGACAAAATCGATGCCGTTCTTCGTGCGATTGGCTTCGCTTTTTGCGGCATCAAATTTAAAAGCATACATGGTATAAAAAGTATACCTTTAAAGGCTTTATCAGGGAAGTGGTATCTCGTCTTTTAACGTGGAAGCGAGGGGCAGCCGGCAAGAAGCGCCCGGCACGGAGATGGGGTCGGGTTAAAAATTTGAAGGGCAGCAGACACCAAGTCCAGTTTTTCGTCGATAGATTGGCGTCCGAATGACGCAGGATCCATCCTCAATTGATAGCAAGAAACCCAATGAATCCGGAGACCAAGTGCCAAAAAGTCACTGACACAACTCCAGAGGAAATCTGATGGGGCACCGAACCAATCAGTTCGGCCGACGGTAGCATAGCTCCAAGGGCCAATCGAAGTTATCAGATCCCAAAATTAACTTCTGGTCGAAGCCTTTGGAGCAAGTGAAAAACAAACCAAAGTCATTGAAGCGGCGCAGCTTCGCCACGGTACCCAAGATGCCCCCGAAAATCAAAGCTGGCTTTTCCCCGTTGTGCTTTCGATAGCAAATGAACAGGTCGTAATCCAGGTCGTACGTGCCGAGTAATTGCTGGGCCAAGTAACCGGAGGGGCAGCTCGACTGTTGCGTAGCTGGATTGACCGAGGGCGATTTTTCAACATAGCCGTACATGCCGCCAAAGTCGAGTAGCGGTGGTTCCGTTGCGCTCATCGGCTTGGAACAGATGTGGACAGCATGGTCCTTGCCATACGTGCCGTAGACGTTGGTGTTCGTGTACCCCGCCGGACATGACGCTTGCCCCGTGACCGGATTCGGGACCAGAACGCCATCGTTGATGTATCCGTAAGCCCCCCCGAACGCCAGATCCTTGGGAGGACTGTTTGACATAACCGTAAATCCACCACCGGTAGGCAGGGGGGGGCCTTGAGTGCCCCAGGGTTTGCTTTGAGGGGTCGGCGTCGGGATCGGCGTGG
>JANOPN010000219.1:0-63807 GCA_031421855.1 Comamonadaceae bacterium | reverse complement strand
TTACTGAGTTTCGTGCGACCGGTTGAGCGTCGACTTCTCTAGTTACTCACAAAAATATAGCAACAAACCCAATAGATCCGGAGACCAAGGGCCAAAAATCCATCAAAATAATGGTTTTGCGGGGTTCGAGCTCATTGGTGGCCCTTGGTCTCCGGATCTATTGGGTTTGTTGCTATATTTTTGTGAGTAACTAGAGAAGTCGACGCTCAACCGGTCGCACGAAACTCAGTAAGCCGTACTCAACACCCAGCGGCCAGCATTTCGGCTCGGGTCGGTAACCCATCGGTGTCGCCCAAAACCTGCACCACCCGTGCGCCGATCCATGCGCCGCGTGCAACTGCGCGCTCAACCGATAGCCCCTCCAACAAAGCGCTGATGACGCCTGACGCGAAACCGTCGCCCGCACCCACGGAGTCAACGACATGGTCGACGGGGCAACCTGGCACGTAGCCGCACCCGCTCTCGCAGTCAAAGTAGGCACCTTCGGCCCCCAACTTGATGACAACCAGTGACGCGCCCATGCCCCGAAACGCCTTAGCGATTGCATCGGGCACTTGAAGCCCAGTCAAAAGCTGCCCCTCCGCCAAACCCGGAAACACCCAATCTGCTTTTGCTGCCAAGCGGTTGATCTCGCTACGCATCGTGTCGACCGATGACCACAGCCGAGGCCGCAAGTTCGGGTCAAATGAAATCGTGCGACCGGCCGCCCGCATCAACGCCATCGATCGATGAGCAGCCGACGAACAACTGGCGGACAGGGCCGGGAATATCCCGGTCGCGTGCAGGTGTCTGGCCGACAACATCCATGCCACGTCAATGTCGCCTTCGCCAAACAAGCTCGCGGCCGATCCCTTTCGGAAATACTCGACCGGCGGGTCCGAGCCATCGGTCACCACGCCTTTGAGCATCAACCCGGTGCGTTGGGTTGGGTCACAGACCACGCGCGAGCAGTCAATCCCCTGAGCGTTCAGCGTCGAGAGCATGAATTTCGCCAACGAATCGGTGCCGAGTCGGCTGCTCCAGCCCACTTTCAACCCCAAGCGGGACAGCCCAGTCGCAACATTGGTTTCAGCACCCGCCATGTGTCGCGTGAACCGATCCACCGAATCAAGCGAGCCCGGCGTCTCGGCGGTCAGTAGCGCCATCGCCTCGCCAAACGTCACGACATCAAGCGTGTTGCGAGCGCCAGACTCAATGGCCATGTGCCGACCTGGCGCTATCACGACCCATCCGCACGGGTATTGACCGAAAAAACACGCAATTCTGATTGCTTTTGGCCGTTGGTCTCCGGTTTCATTGGGTTTGTTGCTATTATTTTTGAATGCTAGCCGCGACCAACAAATGGCATGTTGGTTGCCATGACGGTCGCAAACAGCACGTTGGCTGACAACGGTAGCCGGGCCATGCCCATGAAGGTGTCGACCACGGCTGAGATGTCCATGCATGGCTCGGGCTTCAAACTGCCGTCGGCCTGGGGCACGCCCTTGGTCATTTGCGCGGTCATGTTGGAGGTGACGTTGCCGATGTCGATTTGACCGACCGCGATGCCAAACGCGCGGCCATCGAGCGATGCGGCCTTGGTCAAACCCGTGATCGCGTGCTTGGTTGCCGAGTAGGCGATGGAGCCTGGGCGCGGCACATGGGCAGAAATGGAGCCGTTGTTGATGATTCGCCCGCCCTGCGGCGACTGGTTTTGCATGAGTTTGAACGCATGCGACAGGCAATAAAACGCGCCATTGAGGTTGATGTCGACGACGCGACGCCAGTCTTCGCCCGGCAAATCGCCTGGCAAGGTGTTTGGCAGTGAGATGCCGGCGTTGTTAAACAGCAGATCAAGTCGCCCACATTGGTCTTTGACTTGCGCAAACAAACGCGCCACTTCGGACTCAACCGACAAGTCTGCGGGCATGACGATGCCGTTCTTGCCGTGCTCTGGCGCCTGTGCAAGCGCCTCGTTCAACGCATCAGCGCGGCGACCGACCATCACCACCGTCCAGTCGTCGCGAAGCATTGCCTGCGCGCAAGCCAAACCGATGCCAGAGCTGGCGCCAGTGATCAAAGCAATTTTTTTCATGGTGACTGGGTGCGTGGTATTGAATTAAACCGCTTCGGCATCGAATGCGATTTGAACTTTCAGCGATTGTGATTTGTCACCCGCTAATGTGAACGCGTCAATTGCACGCTCAAACGGAATGATGTTGGAGATCACGGGACGTCCATCGACCAACCCCTCATTGAGGAACTGCACGGCGGTCGCAAATTCGGCGTGGAACCGGAACGTGCCACGCAAATCAATCTCTTTGGACACAATTTGATTCATAGGCAATGAGATGCTACCCCCAAGCCCGACGGTTACGAGCACGCCTCGCGGACGCAGCACATCCAGCGCGGTCAGCAACGCCGCCTCACTGCCCGAGGCCTCGAAAGCGCTGTCAAACTGACCTTTTTCAGCTTTGTAGGCATCTAGGCCAGTTGGGTTTGTTTTGAGGTTGATGACTTCGTCCGCGCCCATGCGCTTGGCGCACTGCAGCGCCAAATCAGCAATGTCTGCCGCCACGATTTTGGCGGCACCCGCGCGTCGCAAGGCACCAATGAGCAAAGAGCCGATCGGGCCACAGCCCGTCACCAACACGGTTTGCCCAAAGACGCCACCGGCACGCTGAATCGCATGAAGCCCGACAGACAGCGGCTCGGCAAGCGCGGCAAGCGACAAACTGAGCTTGTCAGACAGGGCGTAGGCTTGGGTGTCATCAATCACCAACCGCTGGCTGAACGCGCCCTGAATGTGCGGCGTGGGCATGGCGCTGCCATAAAAACGCATGGACAAACAGTGGTTGTGGGCACCCATTTGGCAAAATCGACACGTGCCGCAGGGCCGCGATGGCGATATTGCGATGCGCTGCCCGACCGCAAAACGGCTCACTTGTGCGCCAACCGCCGCGATGGTGCCCGACACTTCGTGCCCAAGCACCATGGGCTCTTTGATTCGCACCACGCCAAAGCCGCCGTGTTGGAAGTAATGCAAATCGGATCCGCAGATGCCGCCGTACGCAACACGAATTTCGAGCTGTTTGGGCCCCAGTTCAGGTAAATCGGTGGCTTGAACGCGCAAATCCTGCGCCGCGTGGCATACGAGTGCTTGCATGGTGAACTCCTTGGCTAATTGAATCTAGTGGGACTTACGCAAAACCGCCCCGGCCGCGTTGCAGCTCCTAACCGTGCTATTCGCACTGTCGTCGTCGCTGCGCCTTGCTGGGACAATTTTGCGTAAGTCCTATCTGGGTTATAGGGTCGCGGTCACGCCGCCGTCGACGTACAAAATATGACCGTTGACAAATCGGGATGCGTCGCTTGCTAAAAAGACGGCTGCGCCACCTAAATCTTCCACATCGCCCCAGCGGCGGCTGGGTGTACGGCCTACCAACCACTGCGTGAAGGCCTCGTCACGCACCAGCTTTTCGGTCAATTCGGTTTTGAAATAGCCGGGGCCAAGCCCATTGACCTGGATGCCATGTGGGCCCCAGTCAATCGCCATGCCCTTGGTGAACATTTTGAGTGCGCCTTTGCTGGCGGTGTAGGGCGCGATGCCCGGGCGACCCAACTCACTCTGAACTGAGCAGACGTTCACGATCTTTCCCTTGCGTCTGGCGATCATGTGTTTGGCGACCGCTTTGCTGGTAAAAAACACGCTGTCCAAGTTGGTGCGCATCAGGAGCGACCAATCTGCTTCGTCAAAACCCTCCAACGAGCCTCTGATTTGCATGCCGGCGTTGTTGATCAAGATGTCGATCGGCGTGCCGCGCTCCTCAATGGCATCGACCGCAGCACGAACGGCGCTGGCATCGGTCACATCAAAAGCGAAACCTCGGGCGTTGAGTCCTTCGCTGTCTAGCGTCGACACCGCTTGTGAGAGCTTATCGGCGCTGCGTCCGTTCAAAAAGACCGATGCGCCTGCTTGGCCGAGCGCGCGCGCGATGGCCAAGCCGATGCCCCCCGAAGAGCCAGTGATGAGCGCATTGCGCCCGGCCAAGCTGAAGCTGTTCAAAATTGAGGCTGAAGCGTTGTTCATGGGGATAGTCTGTTGACTGAAATTCTTTTAAGGCGCGGTGAGCACAAACTCAGACGCGGCACGCACGATTGCCTGCACAGGTTGATCAATGCTCACACGCACGGTGTCGCGCTCGTCAGTGGTGGGACGCTCGAGGGTTTGCAACTGGCTGGCCAGCAAATCAAGCTGCATGAAGTGGCCCGTGCGCTCGCTCATGCGCTTGCGGATCAGTTCGCTGTCGCCGTCCAGAAAAACGAAACGGATATTGGGCAACGAATATCGAATTCGATCTCGGTAGGCGCGCTTCAGCGCAGAGCAGGCCACGATGCGCCCAGTGTGGCCTTCGCTTGTGGTGGTGCCGTCGGCCAGGTACTGCGCGATTTCGTCGAGCCATGGCCACCGATCCGCGTCATCGAGCGCCACCCCCGAGCTCATCTTTGAGACGTTTTGCGGCGAATGAAAATCGTCGCCATCCATCATTTGCAAGCTCAGCGCCTGTGCCAAGGCTTGCGCAATTGTCGACTTGCCACAGCCAGACACACCCATCACCACCACCGACGTTGCTCTGTCGCTCATCCTTTGACAGCCCCAGCGGTCAACCCGCCAATAATTTGCCGTGCGGCGATGAACGTGAAAATCAGCGGCGGAATCGCGATCAAGCTGCTCATCGCCATGACTTTGCCCCAGTCAACACCCATGTCGGTGATGAAAAGCGAGGCGGCGACGGGCAATGTTCGCGTGTGCCGATCAGTCAACACCAAAGCCAAAATGAACTCGTTCCAGGCGATTCGAAAAGTGAAGATTGACGCTGCTGCCAAGCCTGGTGCCATCAGCGGCAAAAAAATGGTCGCAAACACCCGAAACGGGCCACAACCATCAATTGCCGCCGCTTCTTCGAGCTCCGCTGGCACTTGCAATACAAAGCCATACAGCAGCCAAATCGTGAAGGGCAAATTCACCGCAACATAGAGCAAGATCAAGCCCCACAGGCTGTTCACCATGCCCCATTGGTTCCAGATCACAAACACGGGAATGGCCAACACCGCCAGCGGCACGGTTCGCAAAAGCAAGGTGGTGTAGGCAAGCGAGGTGCGCCCCTTGAAACGGAATCGGGCCAACCCATACGCGGCCATACAACCCAAAGTCAGCGTCAACACCGTTGAGATAACGCCCACAAACAGGCTGTTGCCAAGGTACACCTCCAAGCGATCTTCATTCAAAACCGCGCGGTAGTTTTCCAGCGTCGGGACGAAGAAGAAGTTAAGCGGCTCGGCAAAAATATTGACCTGCTGGCGCAAGCTGGTGGCAAAAATCACCAAGATCGGTGCCAGGCACATGAAGGCCAAAAATATCAGCACCCCATAGTGAAAAAAGACCAAAGCAGGGTTGCGCTTCATGATGAGCCCTTCATGGGGTTGGACAGCCGCAGCGCTGCCCACGACAAAAACGCAACGACTACCAAGAGCAAAATCGACACGGCTGCCGCAACACCCATTTGTTGCCCAACGAACGCGGTTTTGTAAATGTGCAGCGCCAAAATTTCGGTGCTGTTTCCCGGCCCACCGAAGGTGAGCACGTAGATCACTTCTAGCACCCGAAACGCATCGATCAACCGCATCATCAGCGTGATCGCAATCACATGCATGATCATGGGCAGCTTCACCAAAAAGATCTGCTGCCACCAATTCGCGCCGTCGATGCGAGAAGCCTCCAGCACCGCACTGTCAACCCCAGCGAGTGCGGCCAGCATCATGATGAAAACAAACGGCGTCCATTGCCAAATGTCGGCAATGACAATGGCGATAAACGCCAGTGTGGGGTCGGCAAGCCAAGTCATCGCGGCAATGCCAAATTTGCCCAAGATCGCGTTGATCAAACCAAACTGCGCGTCAAACATGTATCGCCACGCGAGCCCTACAGCGATTGGCGCGATCATCATCGGCAAGATAAAAATGGTGCGAAAAATCGCCATGCCTCGCACCGGGTGCTCAAGTGCCAGCGCCAATGCAATGCCCAAGGCCATCTCCGCCGTCACGCAAACCGCAGCAAAGAGCAGGGTGGTCCACAAAGACGACCACACCTGCTCGTTGCTGAAGGCCGCGGCAAAGTTTTTCAGACCGATCCATTTGGCATCGCCCCACGGCGTGCCCATTTCCCACTGGTAGCCCGCCAACTGAAAGGCGGTGAACACAGGATACAAGCACGCCAATGCCATCACCAGCGTTGCTGGCCCGATGTACAAAGCGATGGTCCATTTGGAAACGCGCATGGGTAAGCCTTTGAGTGGGTCTACTTTTGTCTGATTGGGTCCGACGTCAGGACCGTGTTTAGACTTTGTAGCCCGCCTCTCGCATGATTTGGGTCACCGGCCCGATCATGCCGTTGAGGGCATCTTCGGCGCTTTTCTTGCCGGTGAGGGCTTCAGAGATGCCAACACCGAGCGCTTGGACATTGATGCGGTCCCAAACCGGAATGATCGGACGCCAGTCGGGGTTGGAGTACTTCAATGCCTCTTTGAACACGATGAACTCGGGGTACTTACGCACCAAATCAGCGTCGTTCAGGGTCGAGTTGCGCATCGGTGCGCCGCCCAAGGCGGTCACGGCTTTGTCCTGCGCTTTTGAGGTCAGCCATTGCATCAACAAAAAGCCAGCTTCAGCGTTTTTGGCGTTCTTTGGAATCGTGAGACCCAACCCACCCGACTGCGACGCCCGGCGCGTGCCTTTGGGGTGGAGCGCCCAGCTGACGTTGCCAACCACTTTGCTGCGTGATGGGTCGCTGACCACACCAGCGAACGAGGTTGAATCAAGGTACATAGCCGCTTGGCCTTGCAAAAACGCGGTGTTTGCTTCGCCTTGGCCAAACCCTGGAATGCCGGCAGGGCCAGTAGCCACCACGTTTTGCAAAAACTTCAACGCAGCGACGCCCGCTTTGTCGTTGAAGCGTGGCTTCCATTGGTCATCAAACACGCTGCCGCCAAGCGGATTCAGGTGGAGCAACCAGGCGTGAACGCATTGATGCCCCGCCTGTCCACGCGAGGTCAACGCACCCATACCCGACTGGTCTTTCAAAACCCGCAGCGCCTTGGTGAAGTCGTCGTATGTTTCTGGAACCTTGAGGTTCAGCTTGGCAAACACGTCGCGGCGGTAGGCCAAAACCGATGTTTCTGCACCGTACGGTAAACCGTACAGTTTTGCGCCAGCACCGGCCAAATAGCCCTTGGGGCCACCCACCATGCCTAAGTTTTCCAAATAAATCGGAATGATGTCTTTCATGTCGTAGGCTGGGTCAGCAAGTGCTGCGTTTGCAAAAAACGGCTCCAGTGGCTGCACCAGATTTTTTGCAACGTACTCACCCTTCCACATCACGATGTAGCAGGCTAAGTCGTAATCGCCTTGGGGCTTGGACATCTCGAGCAGCTGCTTTTCTTTGAGGCGTCCGATCGCGAGCTTGTCAACTTCAACTTTGATGCCCGTTTCTTTGGTGAACTCGGGCAACAACTTGGTCATCGCGTCGTAATGCGGATGCGCGGGGATGTTGATGGTCACGGTTTTGCCCGCGTACTTCGCATAGCGGTTTTGGGCGACTGCGCCACTGAAGGGCAGAGCGGCACCAAAGACGGTGATACCCGCTTGCTTGATTAAATCCCGACGGTCGATACTCATGATTTGTCTCTCCAAAATATGGCTGATTGAAAAAATAGCTGACACACTGAAACCATAAAACTAGGGCTGCAACGACAAGCCCGACTCCGGGTCAAAAACGTGCAACGCATTGGGGTCAAAACTCAAATCCACCGCTTGCCCCAGCAAATCCTTGGCGTCGCGGTTAACGATTGCACAAATGCGCGCGCCTTTTGAAGCGCTGGCTTGCGCAGGCATCGAACCAACAATTTGGCTCTCGGTGCCCAAATACTCCACGACTTCGACTTGGATGGACATCGCGTTGGGCAATGAGGCGGCTTGTTGCAAAGACTGCGGTCTCACGCCAACGGTGAGTTTTTTGCCGGCTGCTACGCGTGCAGGCGTGAGCCAGTCCGGCGCTGCCCAGTCAAGCCCTGGTGCTTGAAGGCGAACGCCACCTGCATGTGTTTGGGCGGTCACGTCAAACATATTCATGGTGGGAACACCGATGAAGCTGGCCACAAACAGGTTGGCTGGCTTATTGAAGACTTCGGTGGGCGTGCCGACTTGCTGAATTTGTCCTTTGTCAAAAATCACAATTCGCGTCGCAAGCGTCATCGCCTCAACTTGGTCGTGGGTCACGTAAATGGTGGTTTTACCCAAGCGTCGATGCAAAATGGCCAGCTCAGCGCGCATATGGCTGCGCAACTTGGCGTCTAAGTTGGATAGCGGCTCATCGAACAAGAAGACTTTGGGCTCTCGCACGATTGCACGCCCGATGGCCACACGCTGACGCTGGCCACCTGACAGGTCTTTGGGTTTGCGTGACAGCAAATGCTCAATGTTTAGGATTTGCGCTGCAGCTGCCACTTTTGATTTGATTTCAGCCTCAGGGCAGCCTGCAATCTTGAGCGAAAACGACATGTTTTTCGCAACGTCCATGTGCGGGTAAAGCGCATAGTTTTGAAAAACCATCGCAATGTCGCGCTCCATGGGGTGCGAGTGGGTGACGTCGCGCCCGCCAATGAGCACATGCCCCTCGGTTGGCTCTTCAAGCCCAGCAATCATGCGAAGGGTGGTGCTTTTGCCGCAACCTGACTCACCCAGCAAGACAATGAATTCGCCTTCTTCAACGGCCAAATCGAGCTTCTTAACGACGGTCACGTCGCCAAACCGCTTGACGATGCCCTGCAATTGAAGTCCGGTCATGGGTTCTCCTGTTTGTATCGCGCTGCTGGTGTTGGTGTGGGGCTCAAGCCCGCATTGCCCGGATGCTTGGGGTCGACACCCCAAATCGCTTGATAAGTGGCTACGTGTCGGCCCGAGCGTTCGAGGTGGGTGGCCATGGCAAGCAACGCAATCAACCAAAAGCCCAGCACCAAAGCCATCCAGCGCGGCGCATCCGATGCAACCAAGCCCAGCCCGATCGTGGCAACTGCCAGACCGATGGCGAGCCAGCCCAAACGCTTGTGCAAGGCCTCGAACCAGCGGCGATGCGTGGTCATGTCGTAATGATCGCCGCGCATTTGCGGCTCACTGGGGCCACCCTTGCTGCCGCGAAACCAAGCGCTCAAAACTTGAGCCACGCCAAGACTCGTGACGATGTAGCCCGCCCAGCCGTGCCACCGCGCCGCAAGTGATGCGCCCGAGCCGACGCCCCAAACGAGCCACAAACCTGCCAACATGATCACAACGCCGCTGTACTGCGTGGCTTGGTGCGCGTGCCACCAAGCGCGGTTGTCAACCACCTTTGGCCAATCTTGCCCTGGCGTCACTTTGTAGTAACGCGCAGCGATCACACCCATGGGCAGTAAAACGCCCCAAGCCAAAACCATCAAACGCGCGTGCCACATCACCTTGGTATCCAGGTGATGCACGTCTGAGCCGCTGAGCGAGCTCAGCCACCAAGCCAGCTGCGCATCCAGGCTCAATGGCATTGCAAACCCCGCGTCTTGAGCACAATTCGGTAAAGCGACGTGCTGGCGCAGATGTACAGCTCGTTTCGATCCGCGCCGCCAAACGTCAAGTTACCCACTTTTTCGGGCACCGCGATGTGGGCGAGCTTGCATCCGTCTGGGTGATAAACCAATACCCCATCGCCGCTGCTGCTGTACAAAAAACCGTTGATATCGATGCGAAACCCGTCTGACAAGCCGACGTCAACCGTGGCAAATACTCGCGGATTCACCAAATTGGCGCCATTGATGACATCGAAGGCTGCTATGTGGTGGTTGCCACTGCCATCGGTGCGAATGGCAGCTGACGTGTCTGACACATACAAAACCGACTCATCAGGCGAAAACGCCAATCCGTTTGGCTCTTCAACCCAGTCGCTGACGATGCGCAGCTCGCCCGAGACGGGGTCAAAGCAAAACACGTAACAGTCGCCGAGTTCGCTTGTGGCTTGATAGCCTTCGCGGTTTGAGGCAATGCCGTATGGCGGGTCGGTGAACCAAATCGTGCCGTCAGACTTCACCACCACGTCGTTGGGTGAGTTCAGTCGCTTGCCCAGGTAGTTGTCAACGACGATGCTTTCTTTCACGCCACTCAAATCGCTACCGAAGCGAAGGCGAAGGATGGCGCGTTTGCCGTGCGAACACTGCAACAGCGAGCCGTCAGCCTCTCGGGTGTGACCATTTGAAAACTCAACCGCATCGCGCCAGATTTGCATCCCGCAGCTGGCGTGCCAACGCAGCATGCGGTTGTTGGGAATATCACTCCACAACACCGAGCCGTCTTCTTTCATCCAGATCGGGCCTTCGCTCCAGACTGCGCCCGTGCACAAGCACTCAAGCGATGTTGCACCGGTTGCAACGGCGTTGAAGCGGGGATCAAAGATCGTGATCACAAGTCTGCTCAGGTGGCGATCGCAAAATCAGGGATGTGCGTTGCAACCGGTTTGCCAGCCGTGCCCGCCACCATGTTTGAAAACGCCAAGTCAGCCATTGCGCGGCGGGTCTGAACGGTGCCACTGGCGATGTGCGGCGTCAACACAACATGGCTCATGCCCCACAAAGCCTCGGGGACTTGCGGCTCTTTGTCAAACACATCAAGCCCAGCGCCGGCGATCACGCCGGTGCTCAGCGCGTGAACCAACGCTTCTTGGTCGACCACGCTGCCACGAGCCACGTTGATTAAATAGCCATTGGCACCCAAGGCGCTCAAAACGCCTGCATTGATCATGTGCTTGGTCTGTGCACCGCCCGGCGTGGTGAGCACCAAAAAGTCGACATGTCTAGCTAACTCAATCACATCAGCGTAATAGGTGCAGCCTGAGTCAGGCTTTTCGCTTCTGGCGTGGTACGACACAACCATGTCGAAAGCTTTGGCGCGTCGCGCGATTGCACTGCCGATTCGCCCCAAACCCACCAAGCCCATCCGCGCGCCTGAGACTTTGGTGCCCAACGCAATGCCGCCCTGTGGCCATTTGCCGGCGCGCACATGGCTATCAGCCCGCACAACGCCACGCGCAACGCTCAACACCAAGCTCATCGCCAAATCAGCCACGTCTTCGGTCAATACGCCAGGTGTGTGGGCGACCTGCACGCCGCGTTCGCGAGCGGTTTGCCAATCGACGCCGTCGTAGCCCACACCGAAGACCGACACCACTTTCAGCGCAGGGAGCTGCGAAATCAAGCTGCGGCTGATGACGGATTCGCCGCCGCAGGCCACGCCAACAACGCGCTCCGCGATCGCAGAAAACGATGCCAACTCGTCGACGCTGCTATCTAGCCGTGGCGCTGCGTGCACGTTGAACCGGGCATCCAAGGCGCTGCGGTAAAACGGGTGAATGCCGGCAACGGCAATGATGTCAAGTTTGTCCAAGCTCGTGACTCCAATCAACGCAAAAAATCAATCGAACGCATGCAAAACCGCCCCAGTGGCGTTGCAGCTACTCGCCGCGCCATTTGCACGGTCGTCGCCGCGCCTAGCTGAGACAGTTTTGCGTCAGTCCTATTCAAAACACATGCATTCGGGTAGCGCTATCCCAGTCGAAGAAAAAATTGCGAGGCATCAAACCCCGCATCAAAAAACCCCAAACTACTCATAACCCAATCTCATCTACCTATCGCAAGTTTAGACTCGCATGCGTCATCCACCGACGAGGACATACCCGAACATGAACAAACCCGCAGGACAGGCGCAACAACCGTTGGGGGTATCTGCGGTCGCACCCAAACGCCAGCGGGCATCGGGACGAGTCACGCTCAGCGATGTCGCCGCAAGTGCCGGCGTGAGTCCGATGACCGCGTCGCGCGCGCTGAGGGGCGAACGGGCAGTCGCGCCCGACCTCATCGCCCGGGTTGTTGACGCTTCAAAACGCCTCAATTACGTTCCAGACCCTGCTGCGAGGGCACTGGCCACGCAACGCAGCGACCACATCGTGATGCTGATCCCCAAACTGTCGAACGCGTTGTTTGTCGACTTGCTCGACGCCGCGCAGCAGGTGTTTCGTGCGGCCGGTTTTCAAACCTTGATCGGCGTGACCCACTACGACCCCGCGCAAGAAGAACAATTGGTGCGCGAGCAATTGCTGCATCGACCCGCCGGGCTGCTCATCACCGGGCTCGACCACAGCGCAGCGACCGAGGCGCTGATCGCATCAAGCCAAGTGCCGTGTGTGCACCTGATGGACCTACCGCCGCCCGACCAGCAAAGCCAGCGTGCCAAAGCGGGGCGGCAGCTTCACTGCGTTGGATTCCATCAATACGACGCCAGTGTGGCACTGGCCCGCCACCTGCTCACAACCGGGAGGAAGCGGCTCGCTTTTGCCGCCGCGCAGCTTGATCCACGGCTGATGCAGCGATTGCGCGGTTGGCGCGACGTGCTGAGTGAAGCGGGCGTCTACGACCCAGCCTTGGAGTGGCTCGACCCCACGCCATCGTCCATCGCGCTGGGCGCACACATGTTGACTCAGATCATGCGCGATCAACCCAGTGTTGACGCGATCTTCTTTTGCAACGACGACTTGGCGCAGGGCGCGCTATTGGCGGCTCTGCGACTGGGTATTGATGTGCCAAACCAAGTGGCGATTGCCGGTTTTAACGACCTCACCGGCAGCGACCAAATGCTACCCAGCTTGACAACCGTGCGAACCCCGAGGGCACAAATCGGCGAAATGGGCGCATCCATGCTGCTAAACCTCGTGCGAAAAGGCGAGCCCAGTGTGGCAATTGTGGATCTCGGATTCGAGCTAATCATTCGCGGCAGCACTTAAACCGAGATTGTTCAAATCGTCCGCCAACCACCCTTGTAGACCCAAACCGCAGGTTTGATCGCCCATTGGACAATCTGGGTTAAGGACCGAATGCCGCAAAATCGCCTCAAACCGGTATTTTCGAGCGGATTCGATGCCAAATACGCTCTTGGTCACCGGATCCATTGGGGTTTATGCTATCAAAATGTGACTAATTAATTCAGAAGTCGGACTGACGCAAAATTGTCCTAGCAAGGCGCAGCGACGACGACCATGCGAACAGCACGCTTGAAGCTGCAGCGCCGCTGGAGCGGTTTTGCGTAACTCCCAAGAAAGAATCCGAGATGACCATCAAACTGTACGGAATTCCTGCCTCGCGCACCATGCGGGTGCTTTGGGCACTTGATGAAGTTGGGCAAAGCTATGAGCACGACCCCATCTCTTATGCTGACCCCGCGCTAAAAACCAAGCCCTACACCGACATCAACCCCAACGGCAAAGTACCGTTTTTGGTAGACGGCGGATTCGTGGTGTTTGAGTCGCTTGCCATCACCGCCTATTTGGCTGAGCAATACCCGTGCGCGATCAGCCCAACCAACCCACAAGAGCGGGCAGGTGTGGTTCAGTGGGCAACTTGGGTGTTAACTGAATGCGAGCAGCACACCTTCAATTGGTACCTCAACACCTCTGGCAAGTCCGAGGCTGAGCGCGACCCTGATGTCGCAAAAGCCGCAACTCGGGCATTGACAGCACCGTTTGCGGTGCTCGAACAGGTTTTGAGCAAGAACGCCTTTCTTTTGGGTGCGCGCTTCACCGTCGCCGATTTGAACGTCGCTTGCACGCTCTACCGCGCGATGTGGATGGACCTCAGCGCAACGCCACATTTATCCAAATGGCTGACCAGCTGCTTCGCCAGACCCGGCGGTTTGGTTGCGCGGCGCGCCCGTGGAGAACAGGTTTAAGCAGGCGACAGACGAATCACCCAGCGCGTTGCAGCCTGCCACGGTGTGTTCAAACTTGGCGTCTTCGATTGCGTTGTGGCTGAGGCAGATCGGTCGTCGAGTTTTCGTCGACACATCGGCGTGCGATTGACGTGGAATATAACCCAATAATCATAGCACCAAGCCCAATGAATCCGGAGACCACGGGCTGATTTGACGTAAGAATTTACCTCGTTCAGCCGTTTGACCGGTTTCGAGCCAGTTTGAAGCCTTCTAGCCGCACACACCAAAATCATCGCCGTGCTAACCCGGTCATCCTCGCTCAAACGCATAGTTGCTCGCCGCTGCTGCAATCGCGAGCAATACGACACAGCAAGCGGTCAAAAGGATGCGGCCAATAGCCGCATCGACCTCACCGACGCACCGAGCCGCGTCATTGCGCAAATGAGTGACGACGACGACCCAGCCGACACAGGCCAGTTGCAAACCAGCTAAGGCTACAGCCCTTACGTTCAAAAATTCAGCTTGGGGGCCGGATGCGACCGGCAGCCGCAACCCATACACATCAATTGAAGGCGACCAATCCAGCTCGCTGTACTACCGAGCCAGATACTACGACCCGGTGCTCAAACGGTTTACTTCGCAGGATCCGATTGGATTGGCTGGGGGCATGAATGTTTATGGGTATGTGGGTGGGGATCCGGTGAGTTTGTTTGATCCGGAGGGCCTGACTCAATACTGTTCGGTTAGTCACCTGAAGTTCATATGAATCAATGACTTACGCCGTTTTCCGGTTTGAGAGGTGCCTAAACCGAACAGTGTTGGGGCCTGACTGGCAATTCACGTCAGAGAAGAACTGAACGCCGAACCCAACCAGGGGAGAAATCTCGTTCGCCAGTAAGCCCAGGGGAGTTACCAAGCAATCTTCCAGCCTTCGAGGACGGCGTGGAGCTATTTAGTCCGTACCAAAAATTCAGCCCAACTGCTCCAATCCCAAATATTCCAAATTTGCCGATTCGATGTACGCAATGGAACTGTCCATTTAAGAATAATCAGTGTTCCCGTATGGGTACAAAAAATCCTAATGATTTCTTGCCGCCAGCTACCGATGCACACAGGTCACCAGCTGGGTGCCGGTGTACAAGTTGGGTACCAGATGCAAATGACAATGGATTTAACCGTCCTGACATGAGTTGGGATGATTATTTAGATATAGCGGGTCGATTGATGCGCAACCGTACTCGGAAATAGAAATGTTGTCTGATCGCACTATTGCTGTATGCGGAGCTATATTTTCCGTATTGGCGACGCTCCCGGCTTTTGTCTCATTGTCAGGCCTGCCTACAGCTTGTAGAACAGCTTGCAAAATGGGCACTTTGACAGCAGTCATGTGGATTTTTCTCTTTTTAGTAATTTTTCTGCAACAAGTTTGGCGTGCAATTGATATCAAAAAGAAAAATTAGACTTTTCGGTTTTGCAGATAAATTATCATTTATGCTCCCATAACCCAAGGTCTGGTCTTAAATCTGAAGGGTGATAAACAGGTAGCCGGATTTTCGTCGACACATCGGTGTGCAATTGACTTCGAATCCAACTTCAATAATCATAGCAGCGAACCCAATAAATCCGGTAACCACTGGCTGATTTGTCGTCAAAATCCGCCCAATTCAGCCGTTTGCGACGATCCAAAGCCGTTCCAACCGCCCATGTCAAAATCATCGCCATGCTGAACCAGCCGTCCTCCCGCTTACGAGAATTACCGATGAGGTGATGTGTCGGCGGGCGACACTGATGCCGTGCGAGACGGACGACCACGACCGCATGGGTTGGTATCAGTGCACAAAGTTGACCTGTTCACTTGACGTAGCCGAGGTCGGTTTTGAGGAAATTTTCGAGCCCTTCATTGCTTGCCTGCAGCGTTTGCGTAGCAATCATCCGCGATGGACAACATGGGTGCGACCAAGCTTCCTTCTCGTGCCTAACTCAGGCGTGTGGTCAGGCGTGTGGTCAGGCGCATTTGACGACAGTCGATCCAGATCACCCAGCACGCTCTAACATCGCGTGCAGCAGCACGTTGCAACCGGCAGCGATGTGTTCAAACTTGGCGTCTTCGATTTCGTTGTGGCTGATTCCGTCTTTGCAGGGGATGAAAATCATGCCGCTGGGTGCCAGTTTGGCCATGTAGACCGCGTCGTGGCCCGCGCCTGAGACGACGGGCATGTTGGAGTAGCCCAGTTTGTTGGTGGCTCGTGCCACGGCGTCGATGCAGTCGCCGTGGAAACCGATGGCCGAGTAACTTGAGACCATGTCGATGGTGATGCCCAGCCCACTATCGACGCTGAGCTTTTGCGCGAACGCTTTGACCTCGGTGACCATTTCGTCGACCAAGGCATCGGTGCTGTTGCGCAAATCCATTGAGAATTTGACGCGACCGGGGATGACGTTTCGGCTGTTGGGGTGAACTTGGACCATGCCGACCGTCCCCCGGCCATGGGGTTTGTGGCGCAGCGCGCTGGCCACCACTTCTTGCATGAGGTGGGTGGCGACTTGAAGCGCGTCTTTGCGCAACGCCATGGGTGTGGGGCCTGCGTGGGCCTCCATGCCCGTGACGACACAGTCAAACCAGCGGATGCCCAAAACCCCTTGGACCACGCCGATGGTGATGTCGTTGTCTTCCAAGACCGGGCCTTGCTCAATGTGGGTCTCAAAATACGCGCCGATGGGGTGATCGCCCGGTTCTTGCTCGCCAACATAGCCAATGCGGGCTAGCTCGCCTTCAACGGTTTTGCCTTCGGTATCGGTCGCCGCGTAGGCATGAGCCAAGGTGAAGGCCTTGGCAAATACACCCGAGCCCATCATCACGGGCACAAAACGCGAGCCTTCTTCGTTGGTCCAAAAAGCGACCTCAATGGGCGCTTCGGTCTCAACACCGTGGTCGTTCAGGGTGCGCACGACCTCGATTCCGGCAAGCACGCCGTAATTGCCGTCAAACTTGCCGCCGGTCGGTTGGGTGTCGATGTGGCTGCCAGTCATGATGGGGGGCAGGGCGTTGTTGCGCCCTGCGCGGCGCATGAAGCCGTTGCCAATTTTGTCGATGATGATGCTCATGCCGGCCTCGCGAGCCCAGCGCAGCACCAAGTCACGCCCTTGTTTGTCGAGGTCGGTCAGCGTCAGGCGACACACGCCGCCTTTGGGCGTGGCACCAATTTGTGCCAATTCCATGAGCGATGCCCAAAGACGCTCGCCGTTGATGCGCAGGTTGTCGATTGAGGGATTTGAGTCAGTCATGGCATTCAGTGTTCAGGCAATGTTCAGGTCTAGCGGGTCACGGCAGAGGGCACATTCACCAATGCACGCAGTTTGCTTGCGGCAAAATCAGGGCCGAAGGCGGGGCGTTTGATGTAGCGACCGGCACCGCGCACGGCATTGAGCTGGCCCTTGGCGAAGACAAGCTGGCCTTGGCTGATGGTGTGGCTGGGCACACCGCGCACGGTGCGGCCTTCAAAAATGTTGAAGTCGCCCTTGCTGAACTGGGTCTTGACCGACAAAGTTTTGGTGCCTTCGGGGTCCCAAACGACCAAATCGGCATCCGCACCAACCGCCACGCAGCCTTTGCGGGGGTAGATGTTGAACAACTTGGCGGTGTTGGCCGATGTAACCGCCACAAACTCACTCGGCGTGAGTCGCCCGGTATTCACGCCAGCGTCCCACAACACGGCCAGCCGCTCTTCAACGCCGCCACAGCCGTTCGGTATTTTGGCAAAATTGTCTCGCCCAGCCGCTTTTTGATCGGCGCAAAAGGTGCAGTGATCGGTGGCGGTGGTGTGCAAGTTACCGGATTGCAACCCCCGCCACAAAAACTCTTGGTTGAGTTTGGGTCGAAACGGCGGGCTCATGACGTGACCCGCAGCGTAGGCGAAGTCCGGGTTGCGATAAACGCTGTCGTCGACCACCAAGTGGCCAGCCAGAACCTCGCCGTACACGCGCTGTCCGCGTGCGCGGGCCAAAGCAATCACTTCTGCAGACTCAGCACACGACACGTGAACCACGTAAATCGGCACGCCCAGCACGTCGGCGATGGCAATGGCGCGATTGGCCGCTTCAGACTCAACCCTTGGCGGGCGCGACAGCGGATGCCCCTCGGGGCCGGTGATGCCCGCTGCCGCCATTTCGTTTTGCAGCAGGTACACCAATTCACCGTTTTCCGCATGAACGGTGGGCATCGCACCCAATTCCAACGAGCGCTTGAAGCTGTTCACCAAGGTCTCGTCGTCGCACATGATGGCGTTTTTATACGCCATGAAGTGCTTGAAGCTGTTGATTCCCTCTTGTTGCACCAAAGTGCCCATGTCGCGCTTAACGGATTCGTCCCACCAAGTGATTGCGACGTGAAAACTGTAGTCGCTGGCCGATTTTTCGGCCCAGCCGCGCCAGGTGCGGTAGGCATCCATGATGTTTTCCATCGGGCCGGGGATGACGAAATCGATGATCGTCGTCGTGCCGCCAGCCATCGCGGCAGCCGTGCCGTCGTAAAAATCATCCATCGTGACCGTACCCATGAACGGCAACTGCATGTGGGTGTGTGGATCGATGCCGCCCGGCATGACGTATTGGCCGCCCGCGTCAACGACAGTCGCCCCGGCGGGTGGCGTCAAATCTGGGCCAACGGCGGCTATCAGGCCGTCTTGGCACAACACATCGGCACGAAAGGCGCGGTCCGCGTTGACGACAGTGCCGCCGCGAATGAGGGTGGTGGTCATTGGAGTCTTTCGAAAAGTGGGGGCTGAACGGCAAGTCAGGGCGAGTCAGGCCGACTCAGGCCGACTCGGCGACTTTGCGCATGGGGTTATTGGGGTGAGTGGTCCAGTCCGCATGCTGGCCGGTCACTACTTTTTGGGTGCGGGCGTCCAAGTCGCCCGCGCCGAGGTCGCGCAGCGTGATGCACGAAGGCACCGGGCACACGGTGACGCACAAGTTGCAACCCACGCACTCGGACTCAATCACCTCGAAATGGCGCATGCCGTCTTTGCTGGCCGTGATCGCTTGGTGCGACGTGTCTTCGCAGGCAATGTGACACCGCCCGCACTGGATGCACGATTTTTGATCAATCACCGCCTTGGAGACATGGTTGAGGTTCAAGTATTGCCAGTCCGACACGGTGGGCAAGGCTTTGCCGACGATGTCGCTGACGCTTGCAAAACCCATCTCGTCCATGTAATTTGACAGGCCATCAGCCATGTCTTGCACGATTTTGAACCCGTACACCATGGCAGCGGTGCAAACTTGCACATTGCCCGAACCGAGCGCGATGTAGTCCAGCGCGTCGCGCCATGAGCCAATGCCGCCGATGCCAGAGATCGGCAGGCCGCGGGTTTGCGCGTCGCGGGCGATTTCGGCAACCATGTTCAGGGCAATCGGTTTAACTGCGGGGCCGCAATAGCCGCCGTGCGAGCCTTTGCCACCAGTTGACGGACTCATGGTCAGTGTGGCGGGGTCAACGCCCATGATGGAGTTGATGGTGTTGATGAGCGAGACCGCGTCGGCGCCGCCTCGTTTGGCGGCTCGCGCCGCGACCCGAATGTCGGTGATGTTCGGCGTGAGTTTCACAATCACCGGCAATTTACCGTGTTGCTTGCACCAAGCCGCGACCATCTCGATGTACTCAGGCACTTGCCCAACCGCCGCGCCCATGCCACGCTCGCTCATGCCGTGCGGGCAGCCAAAATTGAGTTCAATGCCGTCGGCACCGGTGTCTTCAACCCGAGGCAAGATCGCTCGCCAAGCTTGCTCTTCGCACGGCACCATGATGGACACCACCATCGCACGATCGGGCCACCGGCGCTTAACCTCGGCAATCTCGCGCAAATTCAGCTCCAAATCGCGGTCTGTGATGAGCTCAATGTTGTTGAACCCCATCATGCGGCGGTCGGGCGTGAGCAGCGCGCCGTAGCGCGGGCCGTTGACGTTGACCACCGGCGGACCGGCTTCGCCAAGCGTCTTCCACACCACGCCGCCCCAACCCGCCTCGAAAGCGCGGTTGACGTTGTAGGCTTTGTCGGTCGGCGGTGCTGAAGCCAACCAAAAGGGGTTGGGGCTTGAAATGCCTGCGAATGTGGTGCTGAGATTGGTCATGTTGTGTGCGAATAGTGGGTTGCTTAACGCATCAAATGTGCGTAAATGGCTTGGGCCGACAACTTGCCGTGCTGGACCGCTTCAACTGTCAAATCCAGCCCGCCAGCGCGGCAGTCGCCGCCTGCCCAAACGCCTTTGAGACTGGTTTGGCCAGCCTCATCGGTGCGAATTCGCCCATTGGCGAGTTCAAAACCAGCCTCAACCAGCATGGGGTTGCCGAGCTTTTGGCCGATTGCCTTGAGCACCATGTCGGCAGCCATCGTCACGGTCTCGCCGGTGGCAACCCAAACACCGTCAATCGGCGTTTGCCGGGCAAACTGCACCGCGCCGACGTGGCCGGGCTCAACCGGGTTGGGCACGATATCAATTGGCGACAGCCCATGGTGAATCGTCACGCCATGGGTTTGCGCCCAGTCTTGTTCATCGCGCGACGATGTCATCGTGCCCGGCCCGCGCCGATACACCATGTGTACGCTTTGCGCGCCGAGTAACTTGGTTTGTACGCTGGCATCAACTGCTGTCATGCCTCCGCCAATGACCACCACCTTGCGGCCAACGGGCAAGGCCGACAAATCGCCAGACTGGCGCAGCTGCGCGATGAAGTCAACCGCATCGGCAACGCCGCTCAGCGACTCACCGGGTAGCCCCAAGTTGTGGGTATCGGCCAGTCCGATGCCCAAAAACACCGCGTCAAACTCCGCTCGAACCGTCGTCAACGCCAGCGCCGTGGTCAGCCGCTGGTCATGTCGAATCTCGATGCCACCCAGTGCCAGCAACCACTCGATCTCCTTTTGAGCAAAGTCGTTCGTGGTTTTGTAACTGGCCAAACCGTATTCGTTCAGGCCGCCAGGCTTGGGGTTGGCATCAAAAATGACCGCGTCAACACCCAAGCGAGCCAAGGTGTACGCACAGGCCAATCCGGCTGGCCCCGCGCCGACGATGGCAACCCGCTTGCCTGTACCGGGGGCACGCGTGAACACTTGGGGCCGATCGCTTTGCATGAGCGCGTCAACGGCGTGGCGCTGCAATCGGCCGATGGCGACTGGCTTGTCTTCCTGGGCGTTGCGAACACAAACGGCCTCGCACAGGTTTTCGGTCGGGCAAACACGGGCGCACATGCCGCCCAACGGGTTGGCATCCAAAATGGTGCGCGCCGAGCCACGCAAGTTGCCATCAGCGACGCGTTTGATGAAAGCGGGGACATCAATCGCCGTCGGGCAGGCCGTGGCACACGGCGCGTCAAAACAGTACAAACAGCGCTCAGCCTCCAGCAAGGCTTGCGAGTGGGTGAGAGGCGGCGTGGCATCGGCGAATCGAGCGGCGTACTCCGGCTCGCTCAAGCGGTTGGCCTTTAAATCGGGGGCTACAAGGTCGGAGCTGCTCATCGTGGCTATTCCTGTTTGGCTGCGTGCACAAACCATAGCAAAGCATGTGCCAAGTCGACATCAGGGTTTGCCTCTGGGTGGGCAGATCTGAGCATTGCCCGAGTTCTTGAGTGGGTTGCGGCCGGCTAGGCCTGCACGTGGCTATGCGATGGGGCAAACTCAAAGCCATGGAGATCTCGCATTGGCCGTAGTCAGCGCACAAACACCCGTTTTGCAAGTGGTTTGGTTCAAACGCGATCTGCGTTGGCTTGACCATGCACCACTGGTCAACGCCGCTGCCAGCGGGCCAGTGCTCATGCTTTGGATCGATGAGCCCCAAATGTGGGCCCAAGCTGACGCATCTCAGCGCCACCGAGACTTTGCATTGGGCTGTGTTGCGTCGCTGGCAGCCTGGGTGGCAGAGCAGGGCTCGCACCTTTGCACACCATGCGGCGACGCAATCGACGTTTTGGCCGATCTCAAGGCAGTTTTTGGCAGCTTTGTGATGCACAGCTTTGAAGAAACGGGTAACGCATGGAGCTACGAGCGAGATCTAGTCGTGGCCAGCTGGTGCCGCGCAAATCGAATCATTTGGCACGAGTCGCCCTGCAACGGCGTCGTTCGGCGTTTATCTAGCCGCGACCGTTGGAGCCAACACTGGGCAAACCGAATGAGCCACGCGCCGCTGGGGGTGCCGCTCGCGCTTCTTTGGGCGGCGATACCCAAAAACCTGTCGCATTGGGTTTGCAATCGCCAAACACAGCCGCAAACAGCAACCGGCGCGACCGAGGCGCACGCGCTGCTCGACTCATTTTTGATGGTTCGCGGCCAAAACTACCGCGCCGAAATGTCAAGCCCGTTAACTGCCGCTGACTCGTGTTCGCGCTTATCGCCCCACTTGGCTTGGGGAACCATCAGCGTGCGCGAATGCGTCCACGCGGTCTGGGTTAGGCGAACGGCACTTTTGAAGCAACCGGCCGAGCAGCGGCCCGCCGGATTTTTGGAGTCGATCAAAAGTTTTGAGAGTCGCCTGCACTGGCATTGCCACTTCATTCAAAAGCTTGAGAGCGAGCCCGAGATTGAATGGCGAAACGTACACCGGGGCTTTGACGGCATCCGCAACGAGGGGGATCCATGCGAGACAGAGGCACAGCTTTTGGCCGCGTGGTGTGCGGGTCAGACCGGCTACCCGTTTGTCGACGCTTGCATGCGCAGCCTCAACGCGACGGGGTGGATCAACTTTCGCATGCGAGCGATGTTGATGAGCTTCGCCAGCTACCAGCTTTGGCTGCATTGGCGTCAAAGCGGTTTGCACTTGGCTCGACAGTTCATCGACTACGAGCCTGGCATTCACTGGAGCCAGTGCCAAATGCAAAGTGGCGTAACCGGCATCAACACAGTACGCATTTACAACCCGATCAAACAAGGCATTGATCAAGACCCGCACGGCAGCTTTGTTCGCCAATGGGTGCCAGAGCTCGCGTACCTGACCAACGAGACCATTCACACACCGTGGCTTTGCGAGGTGCTGCCCCCCAATTACCCGATGCCCGTCGTTGACCTCAAACTCGCCACCCAAGCGGCCAAAGACGCGATTTACACCCAAAAAGCCAAGCCAAAGGTCAAAGCCGACGCGCAGGCGGTGTACGAAAAACACGGCAGCCGAAACCCATCTCGCGACCGACCCGCGAAGGCCATCCGCCCCAAGACCAGAGCCGCACCACAAACAGGCAGCGCACAAATGTCTCTTTTGTTTTAGTGGGACTTGACTGAGGGCATTTAGCGGGCGGCTCTGGCGGCGACGATCAAAACTGACGTTTAAACCTGTTTGAGGTCAGATTTGAAGACTTTTTCCCACGTGGTCACCGTATTCATTGGGTTTGTTGCTATCATTTTATACAATTCAAAATGACCGTATAGTGACCACAGACCAATCAAAAAAAGGAAACATCATGAACGCCCGCGCTCAGTTCACCCGGATGGATCAATGCACCCAAAGCGACTGGGCCGCGATCGTGCCTGAGGCAAGAGCCATGGCCAAGGGTTTGCCCGATCGAGTTTTGGCGCATTTGCGATTGCTTGATGGCGACTACGGCGGGTTTCCGGTTGACCGGCTCAATCACAGCTTGCAAACGGCCACGCTCGCCGTGCAAGCGGGACGCGACGAGGAGTACATCGTTTGCGCATTGGTGCACGACATTGGTGACACCTTGGGCAGTTTCAACCACCCCGACATTGCGGCCGCGATTCTCAAACCGTTCGTAAGCGACGCTAACTTGTGGATGATTCAGCATCACGGAATCTTTCAGGGCTACAACTTCTTCCATCACATCGGGTTGGATCGCAACATGCGCGACCAGTTTCAATCCAACCCAAACTACGAACACACAGCCGAGTTTGTTGAGTTGTTTGACAACCCCGCGTTCAATCCAAAGACCCAGGCGATGCCCCTGTCGGAATTCGAGCCGATGCTGCGCCGCCTCATGGCCGCACCTAAAAACAGCGTCTACAAAGAGGCCATGGTGCCCGTTGCATCTCGTGGATAAAGCGCCCGACAACACACAGATGATCATCAAGCTGGCCGTCGTTTGTTTGCTGCCCATGCTGGCGTGCAGCACCTACTACACGCTAGAAAAACTGCAGTCAGCAAGCACTTGGCTCTATGTGATGGCGGCTTTGGCACTGCCACTGTCGCTCATTGGGGCCTCCGTCGCGACCTCAATTTTGAGCGCCAACAAGCCGCGTGGGCCATTGTTTTGGGCTGCGGTTGCAGCATTTTCGGGGCCGATGCTGATGCTGGCCAAGGTCTGGAGCTAGCCCGCATATTTCACCGTGACGGCATCCAGCGCGCCCCGCAGCGGGATGCAGCGGCGTGCCGCATGGCGCGTCAGGGGCTCAATGCCCCTGCAAGGCAGGCGTTGCGGCGCGGCGCCCGCTGCGGGGCTGCGATGGGTGCCGAGTGTTTTTGCGACGGTACAAATTGGATTTGATAGAAATGACCACGTTTGCCTCGACAAAACGCCGCAAAAACACGTTCACGGTGAAATATGCGGGCTAGCGCTACTCCAAGGCTTGGAGTTCATCCAAGGTGTTGACGTTGCAAAACGCCTGGGCATGTTGCGCTGAATCAAACGGCACGTGAATGACGCAGTGCCGTGCAGTCCAAGCGTCGATCTTTCGACCGCCGCTGTGCGTGTACGCGATCAAATCTTCCATCAGGCTCGCACGCAGCAAACAAAACACCGGCTGAGGGCGCAGCGTCACCGAACCATCAGAACTGGCTTCAGGCGCGCTGACGACAGCGATGTCCGCTTGCCCGTCGATGCCATCGATCGCCGACGCCAGGGTTTGAACCCAATCGGTCGGGAAAAGCGGCGAGTCCACCGGGCAAACTGCCAGCCAAGGTGTGTCGCAGTGCTCAAGCCCGGTGAGAAACCCGGCCAGCGGACCGGCGTAGTCGGGCAGGGCATCTGGCCACACCTCAACTCCAAACGACTCGTATGCGCTCAGGTTGCGGTTGGCATTAATCATCAAATGCGCCACTTGTGGACGCATGCGCAAACAAGCGTGCAACCCGAGCGGAAAACCCCGGAAATTTTGCAAGCCTTTGTCGACCCCGCCCATGCGCGAGCCGCGCCCGCCTGCGAGCACGATTCCCGTGATGTCGTCACTGCTGATGTTCAAGCTCAACCTCCGATGTAGCTCATTTCGACCCGGCGAGCGCCAGTATCGGGCGGGTGATCGCTGCCAGCTGGCTCTTGAACCCCGGATCGAAGCAAACTGTACTGGTCGCTTCGGTTCGTCCAGATGTTGCCAATCGTTTGGCTCAGCGCAACATCCATGTCTTGCTCGCTTGCGCCACCGCGCAAGATGCTTTTCAGGTCATGCCCACGGTTGGCAAATAAGCACAGGTACAACTGGCCTTCAGTCGACAGGCGGGCGCGGTTGCAATCGCCGCAAAAAGCCTGCGTCACGCTGGAAATCACGCCAATTTCGCCCGATTGAGCATCCGGCTTGCCACTGGAGTTGAGATATCCCCAACGCTCGGCAGTTTCGCCGGCTGTTGTTGCGCCAAGGGCAACAAGCGGCATCTCCGTGTGGATTTTGGCGACCACCTCAGCACTGGGCAGCACCTCGGTCATGCGCCAGCCGTTCGTGTGCCCAACATCCATGTACTCAATGAATCGCAAAACAATGCCGGTCCCTTTGAAAAACCGCGCCATGGGAAAGATTTCTTGATCATTGGTGCCACGCTTGACGACCATGTTGATCTTGATCGGCCCGAGCCCCACGGCTTGAGCGGCCTCAATCCCGGCCAAAACATCGGTCACTGGAAAATCGACGTCGTTCATCTGGCGAAAAACCGCATCATCCAGGCCGTCTAAGCTGACCGTGACGCGTTGCAAACCCGCGTCTTTGAGAGATTGAGCCTTTTTTGCCAACAAACTGGCATTGGTCGTCAAGGTGATGTCGAGTGGATCACCGCTGAGCGTGCGCAAGGCGGCCAGTTGTTCGATGAGGCGCTCCAAGTTTTTTCGCAACAACGGCTCGCCGCCTGTCAGGCGAATTTTTTGCACGCCATGGGCAACAAAAACGCGTGCCAACCGGGTGATTTCTTCAAAACTGAGAAGCGATTGCTGCGGCAAATACGCATAGTCTCTGTCAAAAACCGCCTTGGGCATGCAGTAGCTGCACCGAAAATTGCAGCGATCGGTCACGCTGATGCGCAAATCACGCAGCGGGCGGTGCAGGGTGTCCACCACGGGCATGCCCGGCCGCCACACGAGCGGACCCGTCTCAGCGGCTGACGCTGATCCGCGCAGATCGCTGATCGGAATGACTCGGTTGGACATGGCGTTATCTTGGCGCGGCATCAAACGCAGCGCGCACCGTCGACTTCGATGCAAGTGCCGCTGATGAAACTCGCCTCGTCGCTGGCCAGGTACAAACAGGCGTTCGCAACGTCCAGCGCCGTTGAAAATCGCCCAAGCGGGATGCTCGACAAAAACTTGGCACGCCGCTCGTCATTGAGCGGGCCGCCAGCAAACTCAGCACTCATGCCGGTGTCGGGGTTGAACACCGGGTTGATGCAATTGACCCGAATGTTGTCTGGCCCCAGCTCAGCTGCCAGCGACTTGCTGGTGATGATGACCGCGCCTTTGCTGCCGTTGTACCAAGTCAAGCCTGGACGCGGACGCAAACCGGCCGTGCTGGCGATGTTGATGAAACTCCCGCCGCCTTGGGCCCGAAACTGCGGCACGGCATGGATCGTGCTGAGGTAGATGCTTTTGACGTTGACGGCGTAGCAGCGGTCGAACTCGGCTTCGCTGACATCCAGCGCGCTTTGGTTTCGGTGCGTCCAACCGGCATTGTTGATCATCACATCCAATCGACCAAAGGCTTCAACCGCCTTTGCAACAAGCGCGGCCACATCACGTGAAGACGTGACATCGCCACCCATCGCAACGGCTTGACCGCCAGCTGCCGCAATTTCAAGCGCGACTCTCTCAGAGGCATCAGCGCGGATGTCGTTGACCAACACCTTCGCGCCGTGAGTTGCCAGGTGCTTGGCAATGCCTTCACCGATGCCACCGCCGGCGCCAGTGACCAAAATAGATTTTTCAGCAAGTCGAGTGGTCATGGGCCGCAATCAAAGGTTGGTTCGCCGTGTTGATGCGGCGATCTGATTTAACATAATATACATCGTGCAACATCAAATCACCACGAACCGGGGGGCAGTTTTTGCTTGACCGCTGGTTGTGGCGCTTGCGGTGCTATGAGCGTCACAGCTGCGTTTGGCGTTGCAGCCATGGGTTTTGGTGATGGTTGTGTCGCGCTGGCCCTGAGCATGCGTTCGGCGTCTGGGCGTTTGGCGGTCAATGCAAAATCAAGCGCGGTCATGCCTTGCTCGTTTTTGAGCTGGGTGTCGGCTCCGGCTTCAACCAGCAGTTTGACGGCCTCGGGTGATCCATACATCGCAGCCATCATCAGCGGCGTGCTGCCATTTGGCGACTCGGCGTCGATGTAGGCGTGGCGATCGAGCAGCAAATTCATGATGTCGGTGTGGCCATTGGTTGCCGCGTAATGCAGCGGTGTCCAGCCGGTTTTGTTGACATCAGCATCCAGTGCTACGAGCCTCCTCGCGAGGCCCGCGTTACCCGTGAGCGCCGCAAGCATGAGCGGCGTTTCACCCATGTTGTTTCGAACATCGGGCTTGAGTCCGGGAGCCAGCAGCAACACGTCGATCACTTTAGGCGACGGCTCACGGGCGGCGATCAGCAGCGGTGTGTCTCCCTTGGCGTCTTGTGTGTTGGCATCAAAACCGCGCAACAGCAAGGTCAAAATGGTGCTGGAGTCATTGCGTTTCGTCGCCGCGAAGAAATCGTCGAACGACCCTGCTGTGGCAATCGACGCGCAGAATATCGCACTCAATACAATGGCTTGCGAGCGACACTTCATGTAGTTTGTGAGCATCGTCAATTCTTTTTAGCGACTGGCTGAAGTAAAAAGTCGAAAGAAACTGTCGGTCGTTTGTGCTGCAACGTCTTCAACCGAAATGCCTTTGACTGCCGCGACCACACCCGCCACATGCGGCACAAATGACGGCTCATTCGTCTTGCCACGGTGCGGCACGGGGGCAAGGTAGGGGCTATCGGTCTCGATCAGCAATCGATCCATGGGCGTCAACGCAATGACATCGCGAATATCTGCAGCGTTTTTGAAGCTGGCGATCCCAGAAAATGAAATGTAAAAATCCAGATCCAAAGCCGCCCGCGCAACGACCGCAGTCTCGGTAAAGCAATGAAAAACGCCGGTTGCTCGCGCAGACGTCGCCGAAGCGGAGTTGAACCCACCCTCTTCTGCCAGTATCGCCAATGTGTCGTTTGATGCACTTCGGGTGTGAATGATGAGCGGTTTGGCACACTGGCGCGCCGCTTGGATGTGAACCCGAAAGCGGTCACGCTGCCACGCCATATCGTCGACGGTTCGCCCATTGAGGCGATAGTAGTCAAGCCCGGTTTCGCCAATGGCAACCACTTTGTCTCGTTTCGCAAGCGACAACAAGGCCGCAACGCTTGGCTCTTGCACGCCTTCGTTATCTGGATGAACACCAGCGCTTGCAAACAAATTGGGATGGGCGTGAGCCAAGGCGAACACCGCGTCAAACTCTTCAAGCGTCGTGCACACACACAGCGCGTGGCTGACCTTCGCGGCCGCCATGCGGGTCATCAACTCAGGAATTTGATGCGCGAAGTCAGGAAAACTGAGGTGACAGTGGGAGTCAACAAACATGAAGTGAGCGAAAGTTTCGAAAAGTCGCGAAAGTGAAGTCGGGCGAACCGAGAACACGAATCAACGCCGCCTAGTGTAGTGTTTCATGCCGTGTTTGATGCGAAGCAAACGGGTTTGGGTTTTGCCGTGGCGCGATAACGTCAACCCGTTGGGCGCAACAAAACCTCGGTCCCGTATCGAGCCTAAATTACAGCGTTCGCGACAACGACGGCCAAGTTCAGGTCATTGGCTTTGGCGATTTAGCCTCTGACCGCTCGATTCAATTTTGATAGCAAAAAACCCAATGAATCCGGTGACCAAGTGCCAAAAAGTCATCAAATATTGCTCTTCATGCTCATTTCGATGCCTTTGCAGCACGTCGCAGGCTGCGTGGTTGCTACGCGCACGCTGTGCGCCAACCCCAGCGCGTGGCTAGATGGTTTGTGTCGGCCGATCTGTGCTCAGATGTGCGCCCAAAATACTCTCGATTTTCATTTTGAGCAGCTTGGTTTTTTCGTCTGCGGGAAACTTGATGCCAATGCCTTGGGTGCGCCCGCCAGCGGCTTTTGCCGGCGTGATCCAAGCGACTTTGCCGGCGACGGGGTAGCGTTGGGTGTCGTCTGGCAAAGACAACAAGACGTAGACGTCGTCACCCATTCGATATTCACGGGTGCTGGGAATGAACACGCCGCCGTCGGTGAACAGCGGAATGAATGCGGCAAACAAAGCGGCTTTTTCTTTGATCGCCAGCTGAATGACGCTGGGGCGTGCGGCGGTGGTTGGGCTGCTCATGTAGTAAGTGTAGTGGTCATTGACCGATTGCGTGTTGCGCTTGGGCACCGAGCAGTTCAAGCAGCAAACTGGCATTCAGCGGATGGCTGGCTTGACGCGCGTGGCCATGCAGCAAATGCCCCCAATCAGACAGTTTGTTGAGGCTCGACACTTGATTCAGTTCAGGCAGCGTGGCTTTGTCAAAATATTTGGGCTCAGCTCCGGTTTTGATCGCCAGCAGGTCGTGGCAAAGCTTTTGCAGCGTTTGAATCCACCGCGTGGGATCAACCCCGAAGAGGTCTTCAAGCGCTTCGACCTGCCCGCTTGCCAACCGAGACGGCAAGTCTTGCCATGCTTGCGGCGGGTGTTCAGCGTAGCCCAAGGCATCAAAGGCCCTGCCCCCACTCGCCCGCAGCCAGACCTGCGCCGACTCGGCTGACATGCCTTGCTGAATGAGCCAATCGACTGCAAGCTGTGGCTTTGGCCATTGCAGCACATGGCTTTGGCAGCGGCTGCGGATCGTCGGCAACAACGCGGCCGCGGTCTCACTGGCTAGAACAAACCGCAGTTCGCCCTGTGGTTCTTCAAGCACCTTGAGCAGGCTGTTCGCACTGGTTGGGTTCATGCGCTCCGCCGGGTAGATGAGCGCGAACTTGCCTTTGCGACGCGCGGCGGTCCGCTGAGTAAATCCAATCAGCTTGAGCGCGTCGTCGGCGCGAATCTCTTTACTGGGTTTGCGCTTTTTGTCGTCCAACTCGGCCTGGGTTGCGCTGTCCAGCGGCCACTCCATGCGCAATGCGTGGGTCTCGGGCATGAGTACAAACAAATCGGGGTGGGTCCGCGCCGCGAGCAAATGGCAGCTCGCACATTCGCCGCAGGCGCCCAAGTCGGTCGGCGAATCGCAAAGCCACGCGCTGACTAAGGCGAATGACAGCTCCCATTGACCCAGCCCACTGGGGCCTTCAATGAGCAGCGCATGCGCCTTGCGTTGGCGCAAGGGTTGCAATTGGTCGCCCAACCACGGGGCAAGCGCATCAACTGGCATCGGCGGCATCTTCGCGTTTGGGCCACCATGCGACAGCGTCGACGGCGGCAAGCACACGCTCCCAAACAATTTCGCGGCTGGCGTCGGCGTTGATGACGGCAAACCGATCTGGCTGGGCTTGAGCCCGAGCGGCGTAGCCGTGGCGAACTTTGGCAAAAAATGCCTCGGGCTGCGACTCAAATTTATCGGGCACCCGAGCGCCAGCCAGTCGTTTGGCAGCGATCGCAGGATCCAGATCAAACCAAATCGTCAAATCGGGCTCCAAAAGTGCATCCAAGGGCAAATTTTGTGCCAAATCGGCACTTGGTCTCCGGTTTTGTTGAATCAGTTGCTCTAGTTTTGATAGTGATTCGATTGAAAAATCTCGGCCATGACCCTGGTACGCGAACGTCGCGTCGGTGAATCGGTCGCACAAAACCCAGTCGCCGCGAGCCAGCGCTGGCGCGATCACCCGCTCGATGTGGTCGCTGCGAGCGGCAAAAATCAAGGTCGCCTCGGTCAAGGGGTCCATCGGCTGATGCAGCACCCACTCGCGAATGGCTTCAGCCAACGGCGTGCCGCCAGGCTCCCGAGTGAGCACAACAGTGACGCCACGGGCTCGCAAAGCATCCGCTAAAGCGTTGATGTGGGTCGATTTACCGGCTCCGTCAATGCCCTCAAAACTCAGCATCCGCCCTTGCAGGGCCTGACGCAGCTGCTCATGTTGTTGCGATGGCGTGGTCATGAATTTACCGCAATCGTATGTACTGGTCGACGGCGCGGTTGTGCTCTACGAGCGTGGCACTGAACGCGCTCGATCCATCGCCTTTTGCCACGAAATACATCGCGTTGGTAGCCGCGGGTTTGACGGCCGCTTCGAGCGCTGCTTTGCCCGGCGTGGCGATGGGTGTTGGCGGCAGCCCGGCGCGGGTGTACGTGTTGTAGGGCGTGTCGGCGAGCAAATCTCGTTTGCGCAGGTTGCCATCAAATCGACTGCCAAGCCCGTAAATCACTGTTGGGTCGGTCTGAAGCCGCATGCCAATGCGCAGTCGGTTGTGAAAAACACCGGAAATTTGACCCCGATCGTTGGGATTGCCCGTCTCTTTTTCAACAATGCTGGCCAAAATCAGGGCATCGTCTGGGGATTGAAGCACCGTGTTGGCATCTCGCGCACCCCACGCGAGCGCCAACTGCTTGTCCATGGCCAGCGCGGCGCGGCGCAGGACATCGATATCGGTTTGACCCGTTGAAAACGAGTATGTGTCTGGGAAAAACCGCCCTTCTGGGTGAACGTCAGGCTTGCCGATCACGCGCATGATCAGGCGTTGGGCATCTTCGTCGGGCAAGCCTTGGATACTGGATTTGAGGCGTGGTTGTTTTTTTAACGCATCCAGAATCTGGCGAAAAGTCCAACCTTCGACCAACGTGATTTGGCGCGTCACCTGTTCACCGGCGATGAGTTTGGTCAGCAACCGAGCTGGCTGCGTGCCTGGCTCAACCTCGTATTCACCCGCCTTGATGCTGCGCGATTGCCCAGAGAACCGAAGCAGCAACCACCACAATGTCTCGGTTATGACGGGTGACGACTCGGCTCCCAGTTTGGCGATGTCAGACGCGATCTGTCGAGCCGAACTGCCTGGCGTCACGACCAAACTGATGGCCTCGTTACCCGAATTGATCGATTGGCGGGTCCAAGCAAACGCAAGTCCCGCAATGACGATCAAAGCGGCGATTGAAAACTTGATAAAAGACACGAAAGAGCTATTTGAGAGGTAGGACAGCGAATCGGCAGCTGCGTTGACAGCAAAAATCGAGAGCACTGATGATAATCGCCACATGACCACGAACGACATCCAAACCGAGGGCTTGCGCTCACTCTTAACCGCCGGTCAGTGCAGGCTTGACCACCTGGGTGTCATGCGAGCCACTGGCGTTGATGCGGCTACCTTTCTCAACAACATGCTGACCCAAGATGTCTTGCTGCTCCAGCCAAAGCACGCAAGGCTGGCCGCTCAATGTTCGGTCAAAGGGCGGATGGTGGCGACAGGCTGGGTCATCAAACTCGCGCCGGATGACTTGCTTTGGGTGATCAGCGCCGACATTTTGGAAGCGACGCTGAAGCGATTGAAGATGTTTGTGATGCGATCCAAGTTGGTGTTGGCAGCTGCAAGCACTGAGTTTTTGATTTGCGGCGAATTGGCCAACAACACACCCGAATCACCTGTCGTTGGAACGGTCGAGATCACCGACGGCCATGTTTCAACATCGTTGCCAGCAGTTTGCGGGCTGTCTCGAATGCTGCATTTGATACCGGTGGGGGCGGGGAGTCAGAACGCTCAGGCCCAGGAGCTGGGTGCTGATTCATGGCTCATTGCTGAGGTGTTGGCCGGTGTTGGGCGAGTCACTGCCAAAACCGTCGACGCGTATGTGCCGCAAATGCTCAACTACGAGTCAACCCATGGCGTGAATTTCAAAAAGGGTTGTTACCCTGGCCAAGAAGTCGTCGCTCGAAGCCAATTTCGCGGCACGCTCAAGCGCCGTGCTTTCGTATTAAACGTAGCACAGCCCAATCGGCCCGTTGCTGCCGGGGATGAGGTTTTTCTGAGCTCCGATCTCAGCACCGCGATCGGCACCATTTGCAATGCAGCCCAATGCACCGACGGCAACTGGGTGGCCATTGCGTCCATGCAAATCGCTGCGGGACTTGAGAATATCGAGATTAACGCCGGACGCGCGCAAGCGCTCCCGCTGCCCTACGTTTTGCTAGACGATATCTAAACAGGACTGACGCAAAACTTTGGCATCAATATCAGGGTTTGGCCGGCTGGGGAACAAAACCGCCGCTCGGTGGTGATTGCGCTGGCGCCACGGGCTTGGCCGCGGCGGCCGGTGCGGCGACTGCTGGCTGCACCCTGAGTGCCGTCAGACGCGCGACGACGTCCGGCGGGATCCCCAGCGCGGTGTAGTCCGCGCCGATTTTCATGATGAACTGCGGTGGCAGCGAGCTTAAGAAGTTGAGTCGCTCCTGCGGCGTTGGCATTGCCTCAACGGCGGATTTGTAAAACTTCATCCCAGATTTCTCGTCGCCCAGCCCGGCGACGTAAATTTGCGCAATCTTCGCGTCCGACTCAGCAACTGACGCAGGCAAGTGCTTTTTCTTGGCCTCCAAAGCCTCGATGGCAAATGGCCAGTCCTTCGCGGAGATGGCTGCTTGAATGCTGATGTTCAGCACATCGGTGTCAACGATGTCTCGCTTGAGCGCCTCTTTGGACTTCGCAATCGCCTCGGGTATTTTGCCCATGCGTACCAAGGCATTGATTTCAGCCCCCCAGATGGACGGCACAGCAGGCTGAATCTTTTTCGCGCGCTCGATGTAAACCAAGGATTTTTCAGGTTCGCCGGTCACGACGTAGCCCCGCGCAACATTGGCCATGATCGCCACAACGTACGGACGGGATCCCAAAACCGACTCCCAGATCCAGGTCGCTTCCTTCCAATTGCCCCACTTCGCTGCTTCGTCAGCGACCATCGGCGTGACCTTTCGGTAGTGCGGATTGATGTCGATGCCTTCGCGGATGGTTTTGAACACCTCTTTTTTGACGCGATCAAATTTAGGGTTATTGGGCTCGCCGCTGGCGGTAATTGACAAGGCGTTTTTGGTTGCCAACACGATCAATCGCTCAGATTCGGCGGCGTAGTAAGTGATGTACAGCGTGACAGCCATGCACACAGCAGCCGCAGACACGCCCAGTTGGGACAAGGTTGGCGACCAATTCATTCGAACCGCAGCAAAAATTGAGCGATAGCCCAGCCTCGCGTCTGATGCCCCCAATGCGCCAACTGCGAGTGCAAACATCGCACCGGTCGAAGCCATCCGCCACGGAAATCCGGCGTTGCTCACCAAAAAGAAAGCCGTCAGCGTAATCAAGATGAATATCCTCAAAGGCGCTTCAGCTTTCTCCTCGGCGGACTTACCCCTCAGCGTTCGAATCGCTGCAATCGACAAATAGCTCAATAGCGAGAGCAAGAAGAACCAACCCACAATGCCGTACTCTGCCAGCAACTGCAAAAACTCGTTGTGAACGTAGTAGTCAGTCTCCAACTGCGAGCCAGGATCTTGATAGAGGGGGATATCGACCTCCCACGCACCAGCTCCGACGCCAGTGATGGGTCGTTGCTGGATGATTCGCGCCGTAGCAAGCCACATGACCTTACGCACCGAAGCCGATCCCGACGTGTACTCAGTGGGCTTGGCCAACAGCGAAGCCCTGAAGAAGGCTCGTTGCCAAGCGTTGATTCCGTCGTACTCGAATCCTTTAGCCTTGCTTGGAATCAGCCCCAACAAACCCATCGTGATCGCAATCAACGTGATTGACATGATTTTTTTGCCGCTGCTCCATCCAGAAAACGCCAGTTGCTTGCGATAGCGGTAAGCGGCGATGCCCACAAGGATCAGCCCTACGCCCGTGGCGATCATGGCCGAACGTGTACCGGTCATCATGATGCCTACCAACACGAACGCATTGGTCAATGAAAAAACAAACACCGCCGCAGATTTGCGAGCGGTTAAAAGCAAATAGAAACCAAACGGAATCGTGCAGGCAACGAATTCAGCGTAAAAGTTGCGGTTGACGAAGGTTGACGCTGGCGGAGGCCCCTGCGGAATGCCTTTCCAATCACCCCAAAACTGCGCTGCCGCCCAGACCGTGGCAGCCACGGCGCCAAAGTGGACGCCAGAGGCAAGCAGTGGCACTCGCTCTCGGGTGAATGCATTCAACGACAGAAACACGATGACAGACAACACGATCCAACGAGATGCCTCGACCCCTGCCAAATAGGTGTGTGACCAAACCATGCTTCCGACTGCCCATGCTGCAAGGGACAGGAAAAGCCACATCGTGAAATGCCAGCGCAGCCCGTCGCGTCGGTTCCGCTGGCGGTAGAAAAAGATGCCCAAGGTAAAAAACGCCACGCAAGCCACCACAATTGACTTCAGCGTGTCTTGCAACATGTACTCATGCGGCACGCCGACGGCAGGGGTGAAAAACATCATCAAAGCCAGCAAAATCGCAGTCCAGTCGCCTTTGCCCATCTCCGTTGGCAAGGCACCGACGGGGATGGCTTTTGGCGCAACGACTCGGGTTTGAGTTTCACCGGTGGGAGTTGCGGGCGCGACTGCGGTAACCGAAGCAGATGATTTAGGTTTCTTTTTTGCCATTGGATTCGATTGAGCTGAGGCGTGATTATCGTTCGGTCGCTTGCGCGCATTCCGTGCTTGCCACCTGCGCGGTTGCAGTTGTGACCGGATGTGACAAAACAAGTTGCAAAACGGAGATTAAATTGATTGGCGCGCTGATCACAACATCAATCGCAGTGGTGCAGGCGCGCTGTGATGAGTTGTTGATAGACCATGCGCCAGCGACGTTGGCCTGCCCCATCGGTGGGTAAAGTGAAACCAATTTTTTGACTTCACGCCGACCCTCCTGAGTCAATGCAGTCGTTGCCCCGGTTTGGTACGCCGTGGTCGCCATGTATTGGTCAGCCCCCCAGGCTCGATAAACCATGTAATTACTCTCCAAGGTGCTGAACAGCACGCCCAGCCGAGGCGATATCCGCAAATTCACGTCGCCAGCGGGGGGGGGGGGCAGTGTTTTGAGGGCGCTGACGATCGACTCCTCTGCCAGAACCCGGTTGATTTTTGCGCTGTGTCCGTGCAGCTGCCAAGCGAATGCATGTGCCAAAGCCAACACACCAACCACGGCAGCGCCCGTTCGCGACGCTGATGCAATCGACCGCATCAAGGTGGCGCATAGCAACGCCACAGGGACAATCCACAAAAACGCGTGCCGCCCAATCCAGTGATCGGCTGTGCTGACCCAAGCCGAGTCTGGCGAAAGCGCCAACTGCGAAAACACGTAGTCGGCCGACAAACCGACGGGGAAAAAGAGCGCGGGGCCTTTTCCAACGGCAACGTAGGCACCGACCGCGCCGGATGAGACCACGGCGAGTTTGACCCACACGTTCGTTTGAACAGCGCCAGGACGCAACTTCGCCATCCAACAAACGACAGCACCCAAAGCAGCGACGGCCAAGGGAAAAATGAACCAGGTGGCAAACATGATCACTGCGCCAAGCATGCGCTTCAACTCGCCCCAGTGCCAAGGTTTAAGCAAAGCGTTGTATCCGGTGTTTGGACCGACGGGCGGCGCGAGCCAACGCGACAGGAGTGCGTAAGCAACGATCACGACCAGCAGCAACAAACTTTGCGCCGCGTCGACTCGCCGACCGGTTGACCGCCGCTTGACCCACCGAACGGCTTCTAAAGCGAGCACGAAAAGCACGTTGGAGTTCAGCTGCAACGACACGGCGATTAGCAGTAAGCCTAGCATTTGTTCATGCTTGCGTGTCGAAGTCGCCCAAAGTCGGTGGCCCAAAAGCGCCATCCAAACGAAGACGAACACCATGTGAACGCTGTCATACATCATCGGCCAAACCGGTAAGGCGCAAACCATGAGTCCAGCCATCAACGGCGACCGCCCGCGCAAGTCCAAGGCGTTGCGCGCCAATTGTGTCGTTTCCCAGGCAACGCCTAAAGCGGAGCAATGGATCAGTGCCTTGACAAACACCCACCACTCCACGCCCGTTTGAGCAGCAAGCCAAGCGACGCCTTGGTACATGGCATATAGCAACCACCAATTGCTGGACATCAGCCACAGCTTCAATCCATCAAATTGATTGGTTTCGATGGCGTAGGCTGCCGCGACACCATCCCACAAATCGCGTGACACGAGCCAAACCGGGGCCATGCACACGCAGGTTGCCAACAGAAGAATTAAGCATTCGAGTCGGCGGCTACCTTCGCAATCGGTGCGCATCAACTTGCAAACACCCAGTACTTGTTAGCCACAAACCCAAAGCCAGTGGCCAAAACGATGGCAGCTGCACTGGCCAACATCACGGGCCAAGCCATGACCTCAACGCCAAACGTCACCACAGCTAGCGTGAAGCTGTAGTGCGCGATCAAAAACACGATGTATCGACGCAATTGCTGTGCGGTCTGCCCGGCACGCGTTTTGAACGTGAGCGCTTTATTGACGAAGAAGTGGGAGGTTACCGCCACGACGTATGACACCGATACCGCAGCGGGGTAGCTCAGCTTGAGTCCGTGGTGGAGCACGGCAATCCAAGCGCCGTACCACACAGCGATCGCGCCACCGACGAGCAGAAACATCGCCAACTCACGTTGGGTGCTGGACACTTTCGCCTGGGGTTTAAGCTCAGCCATGCTCCAGCACAGTTTGACGTGGCCGAAAAGTCAATCCAATGCACAGGTTGACCAGGGTCGACGGCACAAGCAATGGAAAGTAGCTGCTGTGAACTTCCTCGAAAAACGGGTGCAACTCAAGCCGAATCTCATCCGGTAGGTTGATGTGCTCGCGCTCGATTAACCACTTGTACGGCTGCTTGTAGCGACGCTCAAACACCCGCTGTGCCGAAATTTTGCGAGCCAAACTGTAGGCCCAACTGCCCTCGCAAGGAATCACGACACTCAAGACTCCGACCTGTTTGTCGATCACACGATGAATTTCAGCGACCGCTTTGGGCAAATCCGGTAGATGTTCAAGCACATGAATTGCCAACACCCGATCAAAATGGCCGTCAACGACGGGCATTCGATCTTGGCAGTTTGCAACCAATACCTGTACCCGGGGAAATCCACGACGAATCTCGGCGGCCATGTTGTCCCGAATGTCGACCGCCACATACTGAGCCTCTTGATCAGCGCTCAGGTGCTCGTACTTGAGGTGCTCCCCGTTACCCGCGCCAATTTCCAGCGTGCGTTTGAATGAAGGGGGCGCATTCAAAACCGGGTAGTTGTGATTGAAGCGATCAACAACGCCGTATTTTTTAGGCAAAACCTCGTGCCAATGCTTCATGAAGTCGTCGCTGATCCATTGCTGCTCCGCAGTCAACGGCGCAAATGTCTTCGGCCATTTGTTGCTTGTCACGCGTCAGCCCGCTTCGGATTCGTCTCAATGCCCATGTTGTCGGTGCGGTCAACAATGTAGAGCGGTCGGCGCTTGACTTCGTCGTAAATGCGCCCAACGTACTCGCCCATGAGTCCGATGGCCAAGAGCTGCACGCCTGAGAAAAAGGTGACCACCAAGACCGTTGTGGACAAACCTGGGGTGAGATCAACGCCGGTGATTTTTTGAAAAACGTACCAAGCGCCAATTAAAAAACTCAAAAATGCCAAGAAAAATCCGGCGATTGACATGAGTTGAAGCGGTCGGCTTGAAAAGCTGATCAGGCCGTTGAGGCCAATTTTCATCGAGCCGATCCAGCGGTTGTAGTTGCCAGTTCCGGCAAAACGAGCGTCTCGGTTGTAAGTGACGACATCTTGCTTGAAGCCGACGTAGGCGACCAAACCACGCAAAAAACCGTGGTTTTCGTTGAGTTTTCTGAGCTCCTCAATCACCCGGCGGCTCATGACGCGAAAGTCACCGGTATTGCGTGGAATTTTCACGTCGCTCATGCTATTGATCACGGCATAACCAAAGTGGGCCACGACCCGCTTGATGAAGGTTTCACCGTCGCGGGTTTGGCGCGTGGCGTACACGACCTCAACGCCGTTGACCATTTTGGCCATCATTTGCTCAACCAACTCAGGCGGGTCTTGCAAGTCGACATCGATCACGACAGCCGCATCGCCTTTGCTCATGAAAAGCCCCGCCAATGTGGCAGCGGGCTGCCCGAATCGGCGAGAAAACACAATCAAACGAATGTTGGGGTTGGCATTGATGTGCTCTTGAATGACCGCCTCGGTTCGGTCGGGGCTGGGGTCGAGCGAGAAAATGATCTCGTAACTCAGGCCTAACTTGGCCATGACGGCCGTCGTGCGCGCCACAAACGGGCCGATGTTGGCCTCTTCTTTGTAGACGGGGACGACTATCGACAGGGCGATGGACGGTGCGATGCTGGCGTTCATAGCGGTTTAGATTCTGGGCACCGCAGCCAGCAGCCTGTGCGTGTAGGCTTCTTGTGGCGCGCCGAGAATGGCCTCAGCCACACCCTGCTCCACGATTTTGCCCTTGTTCATGACACAAATGTGGTCGGCGAAGTACTCGACCACGGCAAAGTTGTGGGTGATGAAGAGGTAGGCGACGCCCAATTCGCGCTGCAGTTCGCCCAGCAAATTCAAAATTTGGGCCTGAACGCTCACATCAAGCGCCGAAGTCGGTTCGTCGCAAATGATCAGGTTGGGATCAACCGCTAGCGCGCGCGCAATCGCGATGCGTTGACGCTGGCCGCCCGAGAACTCATGTGGCCAACGGCTGCGTGCATCGGGTCGCAAGCCAACGCGCTCAATCAAACTGGTGATGCGCACTTCGCGCTCGTCGAGACTCCATTCGGGCCTAAGCGACTGCATGCCTTCCGACAGAATTTCGCCAACCCGCATGCGCGGGTTCAACGACGCAAAAGGATCTTGAAAAATGATTTGCATTTGCTGACGTGCCTTCAGCATGGCACTGGCGTTTGCGTCGAGCAGGTTTTGTGCGCCCAAAGTCGCCTGGCCAGTGACGCTGGCGGTGCGGTCCAGCAGACGCATGAGGGCTTTGCCGGTGGTCGTTTTGCCGCATCCAGACTCACCGACCAGTGCGACCGTTTGACCAGGGCTCACGGTGAAGCTGATGCCGTCGACCGCTTTGAACCCCGGTGCAGGCCGTTGCAGCCAGCCCTTCTTTTGGGTGAAGCTGACGCAAAGGTCTGTGACGCTCAATAAAGGGGCATTTTGGACATTTTTAATGTACTTTTCGCCCTTGGTCGCCGAATCTATTGACTTCGTTGCTATCAAATTAGATGAGTCTGTAAGTATCTCATCTGCCCGAAAGCAGCGCACCGCATGTCCGTTTCGATAAGAAGCAGTCAACTCTGGCGCGCTGTCGCGACAGTTTTGCGTGGCGTGCGCGCACCTCGGCGCGAAGCGGCACGCCGTGAAGTCCTGAGTGAGAGGCGGCACGGTGCCACCGATGGCTGCTAAGGCGTGTCCGCGCTTGGCGGCATCCGGCAGAGCCTGCAACAAGGCCTGTGCGTAAGGGTGGCGCGGGTTCGAGAAAAAATCAGCCGCCGGCGCGGTCTCTATGATTTGCCCAGCGTACATGAGCGCGACACGATCAGCCATTTGCTTGACGACGGCCAAATCGTGGGTAATCAGGAGTAAGCCCATGCCCAGATCGCGCTGCAAGGTCTTGAGCAAATCCAAAATCTGAGCTTGGATGGTGACATCTAGCGCGGTCGTTGGTTCGTCTGCAATCAACAACTGCGGCTCGGCGGCTAGCGCCACCGCGATCATGACCCGCTGCTTTTGGCCACCACTCATCTGAAAAGGGTAGCTGTCGATGCGAGCCTCGGGGTCCGGAATACCCACCTTTCGCAACCAATCGAGCGCTTTGGCGCGCGCGGCCGCCCCGCGCAGTGTGGTGTGCGCCTCGATCGATTCGATGATCTGTGCGCCGACTTTCATCACTGGGTTGAGGCTGGTCGCTGGCTCTTGGAAGATGATTCCCATACCGCCGCCGCGAAACTTGCGCATGCTTGACTCGGGAATCGCTAGCAAATCAGTAGCAACTGAGTCAATGGATCCGGAGACCAACGGGTCTTTTGAATCAAAATCGAGGTATTTGACACTCCCCGAGCGCACCCGGCCGTTGTCGGGCAGCAATCGCAACAACGCCAACGCGGTCATGCTTTTGCCGCAGCCAGACTCGCCCACCAAAGCAAAGGTTTCGCCGCGTTCGATGCTCAGGGCAATGCCATCAAGTGCCTTGACCAAACCCGTCTCAGAATCCAAACCAACGCGCAAATCACGCGCATCCAACAGTGATGTGCTCATGGATCAGGCCTTTGCAGGTTTTTCGGTGCTCAATCGCACTTTGAAGGTGCGAGCCCGGGGGTCAAATGCCATTTGCACGCCGTCGGCAAACAAATTGGCGGCCAGAACCAAAACCACCATGAAACCAAAGGCCGACGCAAAGCTCCACCAAACGATGGGGTCGCGGCTCAATTCGCCGCGTGCTTGGTTGATCATGCCGCCAAAACTGTTCATGCTGGGGTCAACGCCCACACCCACGTAGCTCAAAACCGCCTCATAGAGCACGTACTCGCAAAAACCCAACACCGTGGTGATCAGCACCAAATGCATGACATTGGGCAATATGTGACGCGCCATGACCTTGGCGGGTGTCACGCCAAACGCGATAGCCGCTTGAACAAAGTCTAACTCGCGCAGTTTCATGGTTTCTGCGCGAATGAGCCGACAAAGCGTTGCCCAGCCTGTCAAGCCCAAGATCATGCACACCGCCAGCAGCCGCACGTCGGCGCGCTCCAAGCTGGTATCGAACAACTCGGGGTGTTGATCCAAGTACACCTGGACCATCAACACGCTGGCTGCAATGAGCAAAACCGCCGGAATGCTCGACAAGGTGGTGTACAGGTACTGAATGACATCGTCAACCCAGCCCTGAAAGTAGCCCGCCATCACCCCCAGCACCACAGCAAACGGCAAAGCGGCCAAAGTCGACAAGATACCCACGATGAAGGCTGTGCGCACCGACTTCAAGGCCTGCACCATCACGTCGTTGCCGGTGCGGTCTGTCCCCAGCACGTGGTAGCTTTGCATCCACGAAAACGCCATACCGGCAATCAACGCCACCACCGTGAACGTCAACCAGCCGGCACGCATGGGCAAATCGGTGTCGTTGCGCAAGATATTTTTGACCGAGGCCAACACGTTGGTCTGGCTCATGCGCGACTGAATCCACCCAAATGCGAGCAGGCCAAACCCCGCCAGTAAAGCGCCCCCGACAAGACCCATAACAGTCCGCAAAGCCAAATCCGCGCCGTGATCGGCGACGGGGTTTTTGAGATGCGAACCCGCAAACTCCATGCGCGGCGCTTCGCGCACCTGTTTGCCGTCTGGCAACTCAATGGTTTCCTTGCCAAACAAAAAAACCGCCAATGGCTCAGAGTAAGACTTCTCGCGCATCGCGATGGGTCGGGCCAAAACCAGATCGAGCAACGACTCGGTTCGTGGGCTGTAGGCCACCGCCCCGCCCGCTTGGGCACCCGTCGCAGCCGGCAATGCCCGGCGAAAATGCACCGAGTCAACCACGGCAAGCAACGCAAAACACAGGTACACCACGGCGGCACACATCGGTGCGGTGTCGCGAAACACCTTCACCCAGTTCGCGCGTCGCTCAGGAACGCGGCTAACCCAAACGCCGTACCCTAAGGTTGCGAGCATGAGGATCCAGATGACCCAATCGGTGGAGAGGATGACGATTTTGAACATGTTCATGACCCCGGTTTCAGCTCAAGCGCACGCGCGGGTCGGCCACGGTGTACAAAATGTCGATCAAGATGAAGCTCAAGATGTAGATCACGCTGCCGACGAACACCATGCTGCGGACAATGGCAAAGTCTTGTCCGGTGATCGCATCAATCGTGAAGCTGCCCAGGCCCGGAATGCCAAACATGCTCTCAAACACCAAGCTACCCATGAACACCACCGGCAAATAGCTGCCAGCGCTGGTCAAAATCGGCAACGCGGCGTTTCGAAGCACGTGGCTAAACAGCACCCAATGCTCTGCAATGCCTTTGGAGCGAGCGGTTCGCACATAGTCTTTGCTCGCTTCTTCTAGCAGCATGGCGCGGTATAGCCTGGCCTCAGCGCCCAGCCGCACGACCAAACTCAGCAACACCGGCAAAACCAGAAACTTGATTAAATCCAGGCCCGGTCCGTAGCCCGATATTGGCGCGAGACGAAAGAGCTTCGAGAACAAAAACTGCCCGACGATGATGTAGAAAAACGCCGAAATCGATAGCATCAAAACGCACAACACCGAGCCCCAAAAGTCGATGCGGGTGTTCCTGAAAAACGCCAGCAACACCGCAAAACACACGCTGACCAGCACCTGCAACACAAAAATTGGCACGGCCAGCGTCAGACTCACGCCCATGCGCTGGCCGATTTCGTGGTTGATGTCCATTGCTTGTTGCGCGTCGGAGCGGCCAAACTCCCACGCAATCAAAGACACCGAGCGATCCCAAAAAATCGTCTCGGTGACCTTCTTGGTGCCTTCTTGTGCTTCATTCACCCACATCGGCTTGTTGTAGCCACGCTCAGCCTTCCATTTGTCGATCTGAACCTGCGTGACGCGCTTGCCACCGATGTTGAGTCGCGCCATGTCATCCGGCGTGTTGACGTTAAAAAACAGAACGAATGTGAATAAATTGACACCCAGCAAAATGATGAAGCCGTAGGCAAAGCGCCGAACGATGTAGCCGATCATGACGCGCTCCCTGTGCTCAAAACCGGCGAGGCAACGGCGCGTTCGCGCGCCTTAAAGGCTCGTCTTGCTATGTAAAACAGAGCACCGAACCCAATCAATAAGGCGACCAAAGGCCAATAAAGCGGTTTATTCCACGCCGCTTGAGCAATCACTCGCGCTTGGGGATCGACCTTCCAATACTGCACATAGTCGCGGATCAAAATCGAGGGCTTGCCATTGCCAAGCCAGCTTTGGTACGCGACCGCCGCATACGGAAAGTAGCCAAACGCCCAAACCGAGTCTTCTTGCAAGATTTTGACCATGCGGTCAATCACGACTTGGCGCTCGGGTGTGTTTTCCATGCTCGCCATTTGCTGATACAGCTTGTCGTATTCGGCGTTTTCGTAGTTTGCGTTGTTCTCGCCCTCGTGCTTGGTTTTGCTGTTCGGCCCGTAGAGCAAAAACAAGAAATTCTCGGGGTCTGGATAGTCTGCAAGCCAGCCACCCCAAGCGATTTGGTGTTTGCCTTTGAGCATTTTCTCTTGGTATTGGTTGAAGTCCGTGGCGCGAATATCGAGCTGAACATCGATCTTGCCAAACTGCTTAATCATCCAATCAAGCTCGGCCTTTAGCTCGGCTGTGGGTTGTCGTTGGTAGTCGTAATTGAGTACCAAGGGTTTGCCAGTTTTGGCATCGCGACCCGCTGGGTAGCCAGCATCGGCCAGCAGCTTTTTGGCCTCATCGATGCTGCGGCGCACCACTTTGCCATTGACGACTTGGTGAGTGACCGGGTTGTGGCCCTCGAGCGTGCCGTGACGGCTACCAAAAAGTCCACCCGGCAACGGGCTGTGCGCGGCTTCGCCTGACTTTTTAGGAAACACCTTGCTGTAGCCCTCTTCCCAGTCGATGGCAATCGACAGCGCTTGGCGCAGCTTTTTGTTGCGAAGTTGTTGCTCGGGCGTGTCGCCCTTGCCAACGACCGGGTCAAACCAGTTAAAACCCAAATACCAATTAGAGATGTCCACGATGCGCGGAATCTTGAACCCACGCTCGGCGTAGAGTTTGCGGGTTTCTTCGCTGTCTTGTTGGTAGACCAAGTACTCGTTCCCGGTATCGGGGCGCTCCATCTCAGGGGTGTCGAGGTAGCCCTGCAAAAACTTCGCTTCGCGCGGCAAAGGCTCTTTTTCGTTGTTTGACACCACCGTGTCAATGAAGGGCATCATCTTGCCGCAGTCGCTCAGCAAATTCGCCTTGACGTCAGCGGGCATGCCCTCGCACGGGAATGGCACACCGCGAAAATTCGGGTTGCGTTTGAGCACATGTTGGCGGTCGCGGTTGTAGACCGTCATCATGTACGGCCCGGTGCCCAAGGGCCAATTCGTCAAACTCAGGCCGTTGTTGTTCATGCCCGGCTGGGCGTAAAACGAGTCGGCCTCCCAGGGCACCGGGGACGTGAACGGCATGGTCAGCCAATACTTCCACTGCGGGTACTTGCCTTTGATGCGGTAGCGAACGGTGTATTTGTCAAGCGCGACTGCGCCAGCCAGCGGGTACTTGCGAAAATCCAAAAACGGTTTGTCGTTGTCGCTGGGTTTGAGACCCGCCCGCAACTTGTCGTCTTCTGATTTGATGAGCTTGCTGTAGTCTTTTAGACCGATGACGTACTCGCTGAACGTGCCGAAAATTGGCGCTTCAATGCGCGGAGTGGCGTGGCGCTTCATGGCGTACACGAGGTCTTCAGCCACCATCTCACGCGTGCCTTGGTGCTCAAAATCGAGTGGAGAGCGCTTGTTGCCGACTTCGCCGGGCTTCATGGCGTGGTACCGCAAGACACCTTTTTCGTCTACCGCCAACGCCGGATGTGGTTGGTATTTCACGCCGGGCAGAATTTTGATGTCGTAGACGCTCTCAGCAACTTGTTCGGCTGTGGCGGTCGCGGGTAATTCCTTGCCGTCTTTGTCGAGGTATTTGGCGACCGGCAACTCTGTCGCCAAGCGGGGCTCTATTTGATAGGGGCGTTTGAAATAGTGGTAGTTGTAGAGCGGCTCGTAGATTTGAAACGTGTACTTGCTCTCGTTGTTCGCATAGCTGGCCGTTGGGTCCAGATAGCGCGGGCTGCGCTCTTGAAATGTGTCAAAAAGCGTGTTTTCAGCCGCCTTGTTGCTCGGGTGTGGGTCGTTGCTGCAGGCACTGAGCAGCGCGGCGGCGGCGACCAAAGCCGCCCAAGGCATGAGGCGCGCGATCATCGAAATGCCGCCAGCAACAAAATCGCGATGTTGACCGCCAGTGCAATACCCCAAACGATCGAGCGAAATTTGGCCATGTCGCCCACATAGAGCAGCACGTAGCCGCAGCGCAAAAACACCCAAAAGAAGGCCAACAGGTCAACCAAAGCCTGGGGCGCTTTCAATTGGTGGGCGATGATGACGGCGGCGAAGAAAAATGGAACCGCTTCAAACGTGTTGTGTTGCGCCGCGTTGGCCCGCGCCCGGAACCCTCCCTGTTTGGACCACCACTCGCGTGGGTTGTGGTTGTCAAATCCGCCGTCTTTGCGAGACACGTTGAACATGCCCCATTTGCCAAGGCCTGCGGCCATGATCGGAAGGAGTGCAGCAAACAAGAGGCACCAATAAGCGAGGGTGAATTTCATGGGGTAACCGCAAAATCAAAGAATTACAGGCTTGTGGCCCGGGGTTTTGCGAGAGCAGACTCGCGAGGATTGCCGGATTTTACTGGGTGGCTTTTGAGCGAAACCCTTAGCGCCGATCCACCATCGCGTGGGCAATCGTCGCCAAGTCAACATACTCCAACTCGCTGCCAATCGGCACGCCGCGTGCGATTCGCGTCACATGCAAGCCCCTCGAGCGAGCGACTTGAGCCAGCACATGGGCGGTGGCCTCCCCTTCAGCGGTGAAATTGGTCGCCAAAATGACCTCACTGACCAAACCGTCGGCCAGCCGATCAACCAAACGCTCCAAATGCAGGCTTTTGGGGCCAATGCCATCGAGTGGGCTGATTTTGCCCATCAAAACATAGTACAAACCCTTAAACGACAGGGTGCGCTCGATGGCCGCTTGGTCTGCTGGTGTTTCAACAACGCACAGGCGGCTGCGGTCACGCTGGGGGTCAAGGCAGGTGCTGCAGATCTGCGCGTCGGTAAACGTGTTGCACTGGGTGCAATGCCCAATCGACTCCGACGCTTGGCTGAGCGCGCGCGCAAGCAAGGCCGCGCCATCGCGGTCGTGTTGCAGCAGGTGGTAAGCCATGCGCTGCGCCGATTTGATGCCCACGCCGGGTAAGCGCCGCAGCGACTCGATCAAAGCATCTAATGCGGGCGCGCTCAAAGTTTGGCTCGATTCAGCGGCTTAAAACGGCATCTTCATGCCGCCGGGCATGGCGTTGGCCAAGCCAGGGTAAGCGGCACTGATTTTGGCCATTTTCTCGGCGCCAACCTCTTCGACTCGGCGCACAGCCGCATTCATCGCGGCAGCGATCAAGTCTTCCAACATGTCTTTGTCGTCAGCCAACAAGCTGGGCGCTATTTCGACACGACGAACCACATGTTTACCTGTCATGGTGACTTTGACCAAGCCTGAGCCTGATTCGCCAATCACCTCCATTTGCGCCACTTCATCTTGCATGCGCTTCATGTTGTCTTGCATGCCTTGGGCTTGCTTCATTAGCCCCGCGATTTGGCCTTTGTTGAACATGGTTGTCTTTCGGTTGGAGTTGAGGGTAATTTAAGCTTGAATGGACGGCGCTTTAAGCGACCCAGGCACGATCTTCGCATCGAATTTTCGCATCCAATGCTGGATATCGGGGTCGGCCATCGCGGCGGCGTGGGCTGCACCGAGCCGTGCGGTTGCGACCGCTTGCGCGCGAATGGCGGGCGTGTCGACAGCCGCGCCCACGGTGATGTCAATTTGAGTGGCCCAACCTCGCGCCTGGATTGCCGCGACCAACCGGTCGCGAGATTGTCCGTTGACCAATGCGCCACTGGTGCATTGGAGCTGCCAGTGACCGCCGCTGCTGGCAATCAACTGAGATTGCATGGCCAGCTCGCGGGTCAATGTGGCAATTTCGCCCGACTCAACCAACTGTGCGACGTTTTGCTCCCAATGAAGGGCCAAATCCGCGGTCGAATCACAAAGAGTATGATCATCAATTTTGATAGCAACAACATCAATAGATTCGGTGACCAAGGGCACATTTGGCTCTAAAAAGACCTTTTCAACCGGCAAAACGGTGGGTTCAGGCTCTTGGGCGGCTGGCGCAACCACCGCAACTGCCGCCACATCTCGGATGGGCACCACAACGGGCGCAACAACGGGCGCAGTTGGCCTAGGCTCAGGCTTTTTTGGTGCTGCGGCGGCACCTCCGTCAACTTTGACCCGCTGCGCGGTTTTGCTCTGAAACGCGAGCGACCTCAACAACAGCATCGTCAAACCGGCATATTCATCCGGTGCGAGCCCCAGTTCAGTTCGGCCATGCAGGCAAAGGCTGTACAGCAGCTGGGTTTCATCGGGCGGCATGGCTTGCGCCAAAGGCAACAAATGTGCATCCTCGTCGCTTGGGCTGATGTTTGCCAATTGCATGAGGGCCATGCGCTGCAAGGCAGCGACCAACTCCTCAAGTGTCGAAGCCGCGCCCATGCCGCTGGCGCGCAAGGTGTCAACTGCGGCGAAAACGCCCGCGCCATCGCCGTTGATGAGTGAAGTCAAAATCGCTTGAACATGAGTGCCATCGACGGAGCCCAACATTTGTCGCACGCCGTCGGTCGTCAAACTGCCCGCACCAAACGCGATGGCTTGGTCGGTCAAGCTGAGGGCATCGCGCATGGATCCACGCGCAGCGCGCGAGATCACCCGTAGCGCGCCGTCTTCGGCCCCAATCGATTCTTGCGCAAGCACATCTTGCAAGTGCTCAAAAATCGTCTCAGGTGCCATGCTGCGCAAATTGAACTGCAAACACCTCGACAGCACGGTCGGGGGCACCTTTTGTGGGTCAGTGGTCGCCAAAACAAACTTCAAATACTCGGGCGGCTCTTCAAGCGTCTTCAACATCGCGTTGAACGCGGTGTTAGACAGCATGTGAACCTCGTCAATCATGAACACTTTGTAGCGCCCAACGACGGGTTTGTAGACGGCTTGCTCCAGCAGCGCTTGGATCTCGTCAACGCCTCTGTTCGAGGCAGCATCGAGCTCGGTGTAGTCGACATACCGACCTGAATCGATGTCGGTACAGGCTGAACACACGCCACACGGCTCGGCGGTGACGCCGCCCTGCCCGTCTGCGCCCAAACAGTTGAGTGCTTTGGCCAAAATGCGCGAAACCGTGGTTTTGCCGATGCCGCGCGTGCCTGTGAACAAATACGCGTGATGCAGCCGCCCAGAACTCAGCGCGTTAGACAATGCCCGAACGACGTGACTTTGCCCCACCATTTGGCTGAAGTTGCGCGAGCGGTATTTGCGGGCGAGGACCACGTAAGACATGGCCTCATTGTAGGTGAGCAAGGTTGGCCCAAAACGCAAAAAAGCCCCGCACAGACCCAGCTGTTTGGGGCTTTTTATGGGTTGGCAACCAACCTTTGCGGATCAATAGTAGCGGCTATCGCGATCCACTTTAATGTGCTTATAGCTGACCTCAGGCGCTGCCACCGGCAAAGCCTCTACTGGCGTGTAGCTGTGGCGACGCGCTGGCCGAGTCTCAACCACTTGGACAACTTGAGGAGCCGCAGCAACCGCGCGGGCATAACCATTGTGGTGGCCATTGTGGTGGCCATTGTGGTGGCCATGATGGTGACCATGTCCGCGCTGAACCACCACCACCGGTGCCGGTGCATACACAACACGCGTCACGGGGTGGGCATGGCGAGTCACGCCAAACACAATGGGTGTCGAAATGTGCACCACAGGTGAAGCCACGACACGCGGCTGCGTGTACACAACGGCGGGTTGTGCATAGACGACGGGCTGCTCACCGTAGTAGACCGGTGCGACTGAGACAGGTGACGAAATCACGGGCGACGGCACGTACTCGGTCGTGACGGCGGCTTGCACAGGCACCGACGGCGCGGCACCTTGAATGATCGGTTGCACTTGAAGCGGGACCCAACCACCCGGGTCTTTTGGCATTTGCGTGCTGTATTGCTTGCCGGCGTATTCGTACACGACGTTAAACGCCACGGTGCGGTTCTCAAATGTGTTTTGCGTGGTGCAAGTCGTCGGCGTGCTTCGCGCTTCGCTGTTGGAGCCCGAGCCAATCATGCTGCCAACGATGGCGCCGCCCAAAATGCCCAAGCCTGTTGCCGCAGCTCGGCCATTGCCGTGCCCAACCGCGTTGCCCAGCGCGCCACCTGCGATGGCCCCGATCGCGATACCTGCGCCCGAGCCACCGCTTTGGCGCGACTCGATCACTTGTCCGGGGGTGCAAACTTGCTTAGGAACCGCAACTTGCTGAACCACGGCGATGCTGGAGATCACGCGGCCGTACTCGCCACCCGCTGGCGGGCTGGCCACTTGAGCCTGCGCCACCCCAACGGCCAAGCACATCAAGGCTGCCGAGCCAATCAGCGTTCGAGTCGCGTTGAATTTAAACGATGTCATGTCAATTCCTTCTGAATTTACCGAGCCTAGCCCCAACCCATCCAAGCGCCACATGGTTTGCAGCTGCACCCGTTCAACGCCCAAGTCAGGCAAGTCGCTGACAGGCCAGCGCACAGCGTACTGCAAAGATGTGTAAATGAGTCGTCAAAGTGAGTCGCCAAAAGCCTCAAAGTTCAACCGAATGGCGCGCCGCCACCAACCCCAGGCTCAGCGCTTCGGGGCCCAGATTGATGCTGTTTGTCGGTGACATTTCTTTCAGCGAGACCGAAACCCCCGCTTTTGCGGCCTCGGCGCGCAGCTTTTGCCATGACGCCATTAACTCAATGACCGCAATATCGCCCGAGAAGCTGGCGCTGATGAACGCAGCCTTCAGCCCCTGAGCAAGCTCTCGGCGGGCCAGGTTGATGACGTGATCCCGCGCCTTTTCGACCCCGCGAACCCGGTGAACTGGCCCGGTGTCGCCCCGGTGCGCCAAGATGATTGGGATGACGCCCAGCAGTTTTGCAGCAGCAATCGCAAGCGCACCTGCCGATTGGTCGCCGCGAGCCTTGGCACGGGTTGCAATGAAATCCAGCTGACTGGGCGCGACATAGCAGTAGCTCTCCATGGACAATTCGGTGATGCGCGCCCTCAAAGCCGCAGGTGTCGCACCGGCGGCCATCAAACGCTGCACTTCGAGGACCTGAACGGCATAGCCATCGGAGATGTTCATCGAGTCATGGGCCTCAACATACAGCGGCCCCTTGATGCCAGCAGCGTTGCGCGGCCTCATCGACTCGGCAATCACTTGGCTGGCCGCGTCTGATGCGTTCTTAAATAGCGGCGAACGGCTCGACAACACAAACAGGCCAAACACGTGGTCAAAGCGCGTCGCCATTTGCGATAAGTAAAACGCGGCAATCTCAGCGGTTGACACAGGTAGCGACTGCGAGATGGCCGCGACCTTGATGTTGAGGTAACTTTTATTGAAGCTCGCCGTGAATTCTGGGTCTTTGGAGTCCAAGAAGAACTTGTCGTCAACCTGCAACTTCACCGGGATCAAACAGGTTGAAGCGTCCGCCAACGCACTGGGCGGCACCTCGGCCGCGCTGTCAATGACGAGTCCTATTCTGAGCATGCAATGTCTCGCTGGGTGTAGTAATTCGCCTGTTATGCCACGCGGCATTAAATTTGCCTATCGGGTTTGAGCGGATTCGAGCGCTGAGGCGGTTAAAATCAAGCCCGACGGGCCTTCCCGCATGGTGAAGCGGCCAACCGGGTCAGGTGGGGAACCAAGCAGCCCTAACTGTGGAGTCAGTGCCGGGGTCAAGGCTCGTCAACCCCCTTTTTTTTGCTCAGCAATGGTTTGGGTCGCACCGATGCGGCTCAAGGCTGCGAAAAGCCTAAGCCACTGCGGCTTGGAAACGGGACACGCTCAAATGCTCACTGGCCAATTTCGCAGTCAAATCGACGCGAACTGGAAGTCACTTACTGCCTAGCCGAAGCGCCCCGTCTGGGTGCATGACCTCGGTGCCACTTGCGAACGCTTGGGCGCGTTTGAGCATTTTTGCGGCCACTTTGTCGGTGTCATCTGCGCTGGCGTAGGCTGCGATCATTTGTGCCACTTGCCCGAAATCAGCCGCGTTTCGCGCGCTTGACCATGCGGCGATGATTGGCGACCACCCTTGCGCTCGCAGGCGTTCAGCTGTGGATGACGTGATTATTTCGCAGCACAACTCGCTCACCGCCACGGCGTGAGTCGTGCCCGCAGGCACAACGGCCCCCAAACTTCGCTGGACAAAGCCGTCGCCAATGGCCAATGCAAACGCTTCGCTCATCAAAATTGAGCTGCCAAACGATTTGTTGGCCCCTTCTAGGCGCGAGGCCATGTTCACGGCCTCGCCAAAAGCGGTGTAGTTCATGCGGTCAGCTGACCCGACATTGCCCACAACCACATCACCGATGTGCAGGCCAAAACGGGTGTGCAAGATGGCTTTGCCCTCTGACGCCCATTGCGCATTCAAGGTGTTGATGGCGGCGCGGGCCGCGAGCACGCCGTTGGCGGCCATCCTCGGGTGATTGGCCTGGGCTTGTGGGGCGTTCCAAAACGCCATGACCGAGTCGCCGATGTATTTGTCGATCGTCGCCCCGTGCTCGATCAGCACACCCGCAAGGACTGAGAAATATTCGGTGATTCGCTGGGTGAGATCTTCAGGGCTGAGTTGCTCAGACAACAGTGAAAAGCCCTCAATGTCAGTGAACAACAAGGATGCGCTTTGGCGTTTGCCACCCAGTTTGGGCGCAACCCCGCGCTTGATGATGTCTCGCACGACGCCAATCGGCGCGAAACGCCCAAAGTGGGCGACGGTGTTTTGCGCGTTGTGAATGGCGTGGCTGAGCTCACGAACCTCGCGAACGACGCTTTTTTCTGGTCGCCGAGTGGGTTCTTTGAGTTGTGCGATGCCTCTGGCCTGGACTGCGAGCAGTCGCATGGGCCGAGCGATCAACCAGCCCAAAAATGCAACCAGTGGAATCAACACGCCAGCGGCAAGCCCAGCAGCCCAAGTGGCTCGCTCGCGCAGGGTTTCAAGTTCGCGGTTGAGTTCGCGCTCTTCGACAATGACAACCGCATAGCTTGGGCCTCCAAACTGGCGCTTAAGAGAAAAAAGACCGCCAAACATGGGCTGCGGCAAAACGCCCTGAAAGCGCATCGCGCTCTCGGGCACAACGGTCGACAACGCGACATCACCGGCTGGGTCAACCTCGCCAATCCGCGGGATTTCAGCCTCACCGCCAGCTGATCCGCTGGCACCGGCAGCGTTGCCGGTATGCAATTCGGTGTCCAAGGCCTTGGGGTCAGAGTAGGCGAGCAGACGCCGGTCGTCGTTGACGATGGCCAAGCGCGCACGCGGGATGCCAGACTGCACCGCCACATCGCGCAGCGACTTAGACCAGTTGCTCAGGCTCATCGACACGCCAGCAACAGCGACATTGCCCGCGGTCGAGGTGCTGGCGTCAGCCAAGGTGCGCACCATGGTGATGCCAACGAAATCGGTCGAGTTGAATTTAAACGGCTGGGTGAACACTGCGCTGGCTTTGGCCGCGTTGGCGACCAAGAACCAGGGCCGCGTGCTGGGCTTGAAGCTGGGGTTAGCTTCGCTCCACGGCGTGCCGACGGGTGTGCCGTTGTCAAGATAAAACGACCAGCGACTGGTGCGAACGCCGCCAACGGTGCGAATCGCCTGTAGACCCCAATCGGCGCTCGCCGGCGCGCGGGCGCGGTCACGCATGCGCGATTCAGCAAACCTCGTGACCCGAACAAAATCCTCGTTCGGATATCCGACATAGGCTGACGAAATGTGTGGTTGTTTGGCCAGTGCCCAGGCCAAGGTGCTGCACCAATTGCATTCGTCGCCCGTGTTTTGCGAGGCGGCATCACGTGCCAGCAAGCCCAACAAAAGCTCCGTTGGCTCGACCGCACGCTCAACCTTGTCAACCACCGCCGCCGCGACTTGCTCAAAACGCTGTTTCGCCGCCACTTGCGCGAGTTTGCTCGACTCATTGGACCAATACCACGTGCCCACGGCAGCAACGATGGCAAAAAGCACACCAAAGACACCGGCCAAGCCGATGGAGAAGGTTACGCCGCGTCGCAAGAAATTCACAAACACCTTTGAAAACAATGGGCCGCCATTGTGCAACACCCAGCGAAGTGATGAATTTGAGCATTTTTTTTGCTAAATACACCCTTGGTCAGCTAATTCATTGGGTTTGTTGCTATCAAAATATCAGCCAATCTCTAGCCCATCGATGACGTGAATGCTGCCATCTGCACGAATCAATGCGGCCTTGACGACTGCGTCAGCCCAGCCCATCGCAAGCAGCGACTGCGCAAAGGCTCTTTTGTAGGCTGCGACTTGGGCGATTGCCTTCGCGATGGCCATCGTTTGGGCAGCTGACTCAGCCAGCTGGCTCAGTGAGGTTTTGAAGTCAAACACCCACCAAGTGCCATCTTGGTGTTGCACCACCCGGTCCGCGCGCAGAGGCTCACCCCGGTGGTGCAGGTCAAGCTCGTTGACGCAACTGCGCAGTTGGCTGAGGTCCCACACCCAGGCAGCTTGTCCCGACACCATGGTTTGGGCCATGCGCATGGCGCGCTCGCTGACCGCCGCGCCAAGGCCGTGTTGCGTGGCGGCGGCGCGCTGCGCGTCGGGCGGCCACGCCTGGGTTTGAGGCGAATACCACTGCAACAAGGTGTGCACGGCTTGGCCCAAACGCTGCTGTTCAGACTTCACCCGTGACGCTTTCAAGGCATCCAGATCATCAATTTTTATAGCATCAACATCAATAGATTCGGCGACCAATGGCAGATTTGGCAATATTTTTGTGTCAAATGTGGCTTGGGCCGCCATGGGAGCACCGCCCGGCACTTGGGCGGCAACCGGCATCGTCGCCACAACCTGAGCCATGCGCACCCACGGGCGAAGCGGCCCAGCGACAAATGGCTCGCCCGCGCTGACGACCAAGGTGTCAACGGCGCGCGTCATGGCAACATACCAGGCATTGATTTGCTCGGTTTGAGCCTGTGCGGCCTGTCGCGCCTGCAAGTCGGCCAAAAACGCGGGCGAATGACCGGGCCGCACGAACACCAAGCGGCTTGGCGCGTCGCTGTCGGCCTGCCAGTCAAGTTTCATGCCGCCCGTTGACTCGGCGCGTTCGTGCGGATCGGCATCGACCAAAACCACGACGCGGGCTTGCAAGCCCTTTGCGGCGTGAATCGTCATGCCCACCACCGCACCGGGCGCATTGATCGCCGCGGCCTTGAGACCCGTGCGCTTGAGTGAGCGCACCAAGGCGTAAAGACTCACAAATCGGCCCGCATTCACGTCAAGCGTGGCACCCAGCAAGGTGTAGAGGTTGCTTTGCACGCTGTCGCGAACGATGCTGGGCGCAGCCGACGCGAACCGAGTCGGTAAGTCTGCACCCGCCAAGTCAACACCCGCATCGGCATAAATGCGACTCAAGGCATCGTGTGGCGGCAGCTGGGCAGCCCATTTGGCGTATTGGCGCAGCAAAAAGCCTGTTTTTTGGGTCAAATCAGCACCTGGTCTGCGTATCCATTGGGCTTGATGCTCATCATTTAGGAGTATTTTGAGCCAGCTTTGCACCCTCGCTTCACGTGCCACCAGGGCTAAATCGGTCAGCGCTTCGTCGCCCCAGCCAAAAATCGGTGACTTCAGCGCCTGCGCGAGGCTCAAGTTATGGCTTGGCGAGGCCAGCGCGTCCAAAAGAGCCAACACATCTTGCACTTCCACGGTGTCGGCCAGCGCGCGGTCAACGTGCTGCACAAAGGCCAAACCCCGCTCGCGCAGCAGCGGCCCGAGCCCAGCAACCGACGCCCGGGTTCGGCCCAGCACCATGATGTCGCCACCGGGCACGCCGGCGCTGACTTGTTGCGCGATCCAGTTGGCGACCTGCGCGAGTTCGGCCTCGCGCACCTGCTGCGCTGGGCTGAGTTCGCCCTGCCCTGGGCGCGACTCAAACGCGCTGCGCAGCTCCTCCCACTCGGCATGGGGATCCATTGGCCCCACCCCAGACCGCGCTTGTTTGGGCGGGCGGTTGATTCTGGGCAGGCAGATGACGTGGGCTCGACCACCGAGGGGCCCGCGCTGGGCCGAATGCGCCCTGAACTGGCTGTAGCTCAACGCATCACTTGCGGGAAGTAGCGCCAACGGCATGAGCACGTCGTTGATCGCCTTGACCACCTCGGCTGAGCAGCGGCGCGTGTTGTCGGTGCTCAGCAATTGAGCCGACATTTGCTCAGACATGAATGCCTTGGCCGCCTCAAACACACCTGCTTGAGCACCGCGAAACCCGTAAATGCTTTGCTTGGGGTCACCCACAATGAATACACCCATGTCGGACCCCGCGCCCGCATACGAGCTCAGCCACTGGCTCAGCGCTTGCCATTGCAAGGGGTTGGTGTCTTGAAACTCGTCAATCAACACTTGCGACAGCCGGGCGTCGAGCTTCTCGGCGATCCAGCCACCCAACAGCGGATCGGTTAGCAAGCGCTTGGCTGCGAGCTCAACTTCTTGCAAATCAACTTTTTTGAGCTTGATTTGCACCTCGCGAAAGCATCGCACCAACGCCCCGGCCAGCACATGCGTGCGCCGGTGGTGCTCGCATTGGCGCTGCGCATCCATGGCATCCCGTGCCGCGACGATCAAATCTTGCGCCGCTTTGACGTCGCAGTCTTCGCCCAATTTGCGGGGCTGCCCCTCTTTGGTCAGCATCGCGGCCGCCAAGCCGTCAAAATTTCGAGCGGCAATCGCGTCCGCAGCAAGCGAGCCTTGCTTGTTCGGGGTTTTGCCTGAGCTTGACAACAAATGTCGCAAAGCCGCGTCAAAGAGCTCCACATAGGGCAAGCGCGTCCACAAGGCGTGGGCCACGTCGCCGCCAGCTTCGTCCGCAAACTCAGCGTGCGTCACCCGCCAGTCAGGCTGGCTGGCCTCAATTACGCGGGCTGCGTCGGCGGCCCAAAACTCACTTCGGCGCAACAACACCTCGCCAAGCAGCTTCAGCGTTGTGGCGCGGCCCATGTCAGCCACGCTTGCGTTAAACGCATCCAAGTGATCGGGGCTGGTGAGCACGAAGGCGAAAAACGCCGGCCAAGCCTCGGCCAGCAAGTCGGCGTTGTCTTCAACCAGCTCAAATTCGCTGGGCAGACCCAGCTCATCGAGCACAGCCTGCGGGCAAACCCGCAGCAGCGACGAAAACCAGCTGTGAAACGTGCGAATGTCCACGCTTCGACCACTGGCCAACACTCGCCGATACAGTGCATGGTTTTGCGGCTCGTTGAGGCGTGCCATGAGGCGCTCGCGCATCTCACCCGCCGCTTTTTTCGTGAAAGTGATGGCCAAAATGGCTTGGGGCTGCGCGCCGTCGGCCAAGATTCGCAGCATGCGCTCCACCAGCAAATAGGTTTTGCCAGACCCCGCACAGGCCTCGACCACCACATTGCGTTTGGGGTCGCAGGCCACTTGGGTGAACGCCTCAGGCGTGGCAGACAAGCCATTGATTGCGTAGGTGCTCATGCGGCCACCTCGGCGAGACTATCGGTTGCAGCAGTGGTTAGTCCGTCCATCCGTTCAACCTCCCCCGCCCAAAAGTCACGGCGGCACAAGCCCCGCGCAGCGCAGTGGGTGCACGCCGCCCCTTCGCCGAGTGCCGCCATGGCTTTGCCCGCTCGCATGGCCTCAAAGTCTTCGGCAATGCTGCCCAAAAGCGCGTCAGCCGCAGGCTCAATGGCCGGGTGCAGGTGCAGTTTTGCAGGCGCGTCTTTGCCGTCAGTCACGTGCAAGTAGCCGGCTTGCACGCGGCCTGCCTCGGATTCGGTTGCCAGCAGCGCGGCGTAAAACGCCAACTGCACATCCTCTTCGGGCGCCTTACTCAGGCCATCTGCCGCTTGTCCGCTGTCGGTTTTGTAGTCAATCACACGGGTGAATGTCTTGCTTTGCTCAATCGTGTGGTCTACCCGGTCCAACTGCCCGCGCAAATCAAGCCCCGCATGTTCGCGCGTCAGCGACCACTCGCCTCGAACAAATGTCGTATTTACCTCACCTGGATCATTCAGCCACGCCAAGTAACGGTCGCGCAGGCGCGGCCAAGCGGCGCTAAAGGGTAAAAATGCCGCCTCATCCAACATCAAATCGCGTTGAGCTTGCACGGCGCACGCGTCGATTCGCTCAATCTCATCGCTCAATTCGACGGCAAAGCCTTCGTGGAACAGCCTCAGCGCCAAATGCAACCAGTTGCCCATGTCTCGCTTGTCGGGTGTGCCGTCGAGCTCGGGTGCCTCGCGCAAACCCAAGGCGTGTAGCGCGTGGTAGCGGTACGGGCAAGTGCGCAAGTCTCGGTAGGCGCTCGCGCTCAAACGCTTGGGCACAACCCGGCTGGCATCGGGCAGCGGCGCGAGGCTTGCGACGACGGGCCACGCACGGGTGTCGCGCGGGTCGGCTGCCGGCTCATGCATGCCATCCAAGAGCCAAGCTTGCACCCAACTGCTGGGTAGCCGATGCTGGCCATTGAGCTGAGTTCGCCACATCACGTGCGCATGGTTTTTCGCGCATGCGCCCAAAAACGCCTGGGTAGTGGCTGCGTGTTGGTCAGCCAAACTGAGCAAACCAAGCGCTTCGCGCTGCGCGCTGCTCCACCAACTGGCCCCTGGGTTGGGCGAGCTCATCGTGTCTTCTCCGGCACCGGCCAGCACGCAAGCATCAAACCGCCGACCCAGCAACTGCGCCAAAGGCACGATGCTGAGCACCGCAGCATCCGCATCAATTTGCGAGTCGGGTGGTTGAAAGTTGCCCGACTCCAGCACATGCGACACCCATTGGCCAAATTGCGTGGGTGACATCGCGGCCTGATGTGCGTCGGGCGCGTCAAACCAGCCCATCGCGGCTGCGCAAGCAAATGCCGCAGCGTCGCAAGGCACGGCTTGCCACGCAGCGACGCGTTGCATGGCGTGCTGTAGGGCCAGCGCATGTGCACTTTGGGTTCGGGCTTTGGAGATCGAATCGCCCAAGTCATGAATCGCCGCAATTGCCGCCTCAACGCGCGTGCTGACTTCAAAATCTGCCTGACGTCTCACGCTGCCCCAAGCCCGCCGCCACTGGTCGTCGCCCAGGCTTCGCAGCTTGAGTTCAAGCGCGTCAACGTCAATTTCGGCCGCTTTGAGTGCCGCCAGCATGTCGTCACAACTCGCCATTCGACGCGCGGCGCGCAACACCGCCACGATTTGCGCCCCTGCCATCGTGGTGCTGATTTTCCAGCCCGTCTCGTCGCGCACGGTGTGGCGACACGCCATTGGCGTGCTGGCCAAGGTCGCCATGACCCGGCGCACCAGCCACCGGTCTTGCGCCACCAACACCACGTGGCGGTGCGCCGTCAAAAGCGCGTTAATTTGGGCGCTGCACCGCGATGCCTCGTCAATGGGGTCAATGCAAGCATGCATCTGCACCGGCGCGGGCACGTGATTTGACTCGCAAACCCATGGCAATGCCCGATAACGTTCGCCCCAGTGGGCACTCAAGGCCACGTCCAGCGGCTGCACCGACAAACCGGGCAGCGCAAAAATTTGCACCGGCGCGTCAACCGAGTCGCGGTTCATGAAAAGCACGTCTGACTTGAAGCGTGACTGCCCCACCCAAACCAGCGCAATTTGGCTCAGCCGAGCCTCGACTGCCAGCACGGTGGCGTAGTCGGCCCCCGGCTGCGGCAGCTTGGCCATTTGCGACAACGCCCACGCCCAGCGCAGTGCGGGCAATTGAGCACTGGCCACGCTTGACAACTCCATCGCGGCTTGACAAAGCGCAGCTCCCAAGGCGTCCGAGCGGCTTTGCATCCCAGCGGCGCGCAGCAAACGCACGGCGGTGGGCCAGTCTTGAGCCGGATCTCCCGAAAAGTCGTCAGGCGCCGCAACGTAAGGGCCAATCGAAGAGGCCCAATTGGTGCTTGACTCAAAACGCGGCGGCAGCCCCAAATGCCCAAAATGCCCGATCCACTCGACACGAGCGGTCGCCATGAGCTGGGCAAACGGCACCAAAACCACCGTGCGCCAGTTGGATTCGGGTGAATCGCGCCCGCGCAGCACCAACTGGTCGGCAACAGGCTGAAGCGTTTTTAGCCAGTCGACGTGGGTGACCGGGCTCGAGACCGAAACATCTTTGACTGTGGCTATCGGGTTCATAGTTGGATCACCGGCGCACCCATTGCTTGCTTTCTGACAAAATGACCCCAACTGTACCCCTCAAACAACCCATCAAACCCATCCAACAGGAGCCCTGAGCCATGGCAAACGACCGCATCAAACACATTTCTGACACCAGCTTCGAAGCCGACGTGCTCAAAGCCACCGGCCCGGTCTTGGTTGACTACTGGGCTGAGTGGTGCGGCCCGTGCAAGATGATTGCGCCAGTTTTGGACGAATTGGCCAACACCTATGGTGACAAGCTGACGATTACCAAGATGAATGTGGACGAAAACCGCGACATCCCAGCCAAATTTGGCATTCGTGGCATTCCGACCCTGATGCTTTTTGAAGGCGGTCAACTCAAAGCCACCAAAGTCGGCGCGATGAGCAAAGCGCAACTCGCTGCCTTCATTGACCAGCAGCTGACCCCCATCGCTGGCTAAAACGCCCGCAAACACCTCAAGACGGCCTTCGGGCCGTTTTTTTATGGAAAATCAGCCCTTGGTCACCGAATCTATTGAGTTTGCTGATATCATTTTTAATCAACACTCAAGGCTTGGCGACGGGCAACCACGCCGACCCGCAGCGCATTGACGATCAACACCGCCTGAAAAAGCGCGATCCCAATCCACACCCAAACCGGTAACTGGTGATCCATCATCCAGCCAAACAGCGCCGGTGCCAGAGCCATCCCGACGTCCAAGCCGGAATAGACCACCCCGTACACCCGCCCGGTTGCATTGGGCGGCGCGGCGCGTTTGACCAGCAAATCGCGCGACGGTCCAGCGATGCCGGCGCAAAACCCCATCAGCCCGACCAAGATCATCGTCAGCGCAGGGCCAATGGGTGCCAAACCAATCGTGACCGCGCAGGCCGCCGCCGCTCCAAACCCAGCCGTGATCACCGACTCGCAGCGCTCGGGGTCGCGAACCAACAACCCACCAAAAATCATCCCCGCTGCGCTGCACAGCATGTAAAGCGTGAGCATGAACGCGCCCCACGCAGCGGGCAAGTTGTGCAGTTGTCGCGCGGCCTCACCCGCGAAACTCTGCACGCCACCCAAAGCCACGGCGTAGGTCAAAAAAAACGCAAAACTGAACCAAACCGCAGGCAGTTTCAAAAAGTCCAGTGATGCGCCGTTGGCTGCGGCGACTTGTGTGGCTGCGCCCGCATTGGGCGCACGCAATGCCGACTCATCCAAATGCGCCCGGTACACCCAAACCACCGCCAAAACGGCCAGCGCCAACCCACAAGCGACCCAAAGCGCTGTCCGCCAGCCCGAAACAGTCGCAACCCCACCCAACAAAGCGGGGGCCAGCGCCCAGCCCAAATTGCCACTCACGCCGTGCACCGAATAAGCCAAACCCAAGCGCGACTTGCTGATGCGAGCGTTCAAAATGGAGTAGTCAACCGGGTGAAACGCACAGTTGCCAAGGCCGGCAATGGCTGACGCAACCACCAGCGCCTCGTAGCTTTGCGCCACACTGGCCAACGCGGCAGCGGACGCAAACAACCCCAGCAAGCCATATAAAACAGGCCTCGCGCCAAATCGATCCACCACAAAACCACTCAGCGCCTGCCCCACGCCAGACACGACAAAAAACGCCGTCATGATCAATCCGAGCTGCGAATAACTCAGACCGAACTCGGGCTTGATCCAAAAAAACAAGGGCGCCAAGAGCAGGTGAAAGAAGTGCGAGGTCGTGTGCGCAATACCCACGACCACCATCGTCGTCCAGTCGCCAGGTTGGGCCACGTCGTTTGGCTCGATCTGAGCATTCGGTGCATTTGTCATCACCCTATTTTGACCGCAAAGCCAAAACAGGGCGTAGCAACGTCACCTCAAGCATTTTTAGCAAACAATCGCCGCTTGGTCTCGGAATTAATTGACTTCGGTGCTACGAATATTGACTTGAAACCTGCAGTCGGTTCAAACGATAGGTGACGATGCAAGACTTCGTACCTGACCCCTTACCCGTGCAGCTGCCGATGCGGCCACGCCCTTCCAGCTGAACCGGTCTTGTAAGCCGGTGGCAACGCCAATGGCTTGGGTGGTGTTTGGGGTCGGCGCAGGTGCAGATACGGGTTCAAGTGCAGTTCAACGCAGAGGCGCTGAGGGCGCAGAGAGCCCAGAAGAGGGTTTTTAGGTGTTTTCAGTGCTTTTGTGGCACTTCGTCACCGGATTAATTGGGTTTGTTGCTATGAAATTCAAGATCAATCACCCGGCCAATCCCAAGTACCCCAGCCAAGTGGAAATCACGCCCAGACTCATGCACCAATCAGCTGGCTACAAGTGCGATGTGGGCGGCCAGTTAACAGTCGAATGGAGCCGCGCGACTCAAGGCAAAACCGCCACGCTGGAATTCCGATTGACCAGCATGTGATGTGAGGAAGTTCGCAACACAAATTTCACAACAAATCCCTTATTTGCCACGTATTTTCCTCATTCCATTGCTACATAGAAAATGGCACATTTCCAAAGCAACCGAAAGAAAGTCCGCCATGAAAACACCCACCTACCGCGCCAGCTTGGCCGCCTGCGCCGACGTGCTGTTCGCCGCGTTCACGCCAAGTGCCCATGCCGACTTGCTGTTTCGCTTCTACAACCAGTCACCCATCGCCGCAAAAGGCATCGTGCAACACACAAGCGTGCTGTGGCTCAGACCAGACCAAAACGAGGTGGCACGCGCAACGGGCGATTGGAGCCACAGCGTGCCCTGCCCCATTTCCGGTTGCCCCACCCTGCTGAAGGACCGATATGAAGCCAATTTTGAGCATCTGAGCGATGCCAGCGTCAAGTACTGCACCTGGCGGGTTTTGCACAACATTGAGCGCCAAAACGTCAACCTCATCGGCAAACGCGCCGGGCATCAGGTCGGCAGAGTCGTCATCACGCCCAAGCTCACTCACGAACTACCGGGCTATACCTGCACCTTCGGCGGCCAAACCAGCTCAGAGTGGACCACCGACAAACAGGGCCAAGGCGCAGAGCTTTACTTCTTTTTGAAGAAGAACCAATGACCAGCCCGTCCGCTTGGCCAACTCAGGCCCATACATCAAAAGCAGGCTCATCACCCTGCCCAAACCCACGCCAACAGAGGAATATCCCATGAACACCAAACACTTCGCCGCAGCCGCGTTTGCAAGCTGCACTTTGTCCCTTGCGCTGGCCGCGCCCTACACCGTCTCGCCAGACGGGCAATCGGTGCGCGACGAAGGCAACAACTTGCAATGGGCGCGTTGCGCCGTAGGCATGAGATTGGTCAACGGCTACTGCGCGGGCGCGACCAGTTGCCAAATGATTGGCAACATCCTGTACCACTCGCCCCACCTCAAAAATCCAGACCCCAAAAACTGGCGGCTGCCTACCGCGTGGGAGTTGAACACCCTGCTCGATGAAAGCCGCCCCGGCCCCAAGATCAACCCCAGCCTATTCCCCGGCACACCCAACACCAAATTCGCCACCAACACCGACTACAACGGCCAAGAAAAATGGGGCATCAGCTTTGCAACTGGCAAGGCGGAAAAAGCTGGCATCGCTAACCACTGCGTACGCATGGTGTTGGGGCCAATCCAAGAAGGTACGGGCTGGAAATGGGTGCCGCGCCGCACCGGTGGGTTTTGAGGTGATCGGCATGACCACTCTCACCCAACCTCTCATCACGCTGGCGGCTGCCTTGCTTAGTGCCACCTTTGCACCTACGGCCCTAGCTGTTATGCACTTCGAGGTCTCCCTTTTGCCATTTTTCTGTTTTGTTGTGTTTTA
>JANOPN010000218.1:0-3230 GCA_031421855.1 Comamonadaceae bacterium | reverse complement strand
GGCCTTGAAAATCTGGCCTTGATCCCCGGTACGGTGGGCGCAAGCCCGGTGCAAAACATTGGCGCTTATGGCTTGGAGGTCAAAGATCGGTTTGAATCGCTGGATCTTGTCGACCTGAAACTCGGCGAAGCCTACACGTTAACGCGAGATGACTGCAATTTCGGCTACAGAGACAGCATTTTCAAAGCCGATGGCGACGCGGGCTTGGCTGGGCGAGCATTGATCACGCGAGTGCGGTTTCGACTGCGCAAAAACTGGGTCCGCGAAGTGGGCTATGCCGATTTGCAGCGCAAGGTGGCGGATACAGGCAACGCCAAGCCCACCGCCCGCGAGGTATTTGACTGGGTGAGCGAGATCCGCGCCCGCAAGCTGCCCGATTGGCGCGTGACTGGCAACGCAGGCAGTTTTTTCAAAAACCCGACCGTCACAGCCGAGCAATGCCGCGACATCATTGCCCGCGAACCGAAACTGGTGCACTACCCCATGGGCGACGGCAGCTTCAAAATAGCGGCGGCTTGGATGATCGACACCGGCGGCTGGCGCGGCAAGTCGGTGGGCAATGCGATGGTCCATGAGCGCCATGCTTTGGTCATTGTGAACAAAGGCGGCTGCACGGGCGGCGAGGTCATGACGCTGGCGGGTGCGATTCAAGCCAGTATTTACGAGCGATTTGGTATTCGCTTGCAACCCGAGCCCGTGGTTTGGTAGCCCAAAGAGAACACAACGATGCGACAAGCCCTGATTGACTTAGAAGAATCCCAAATCCGCGAAGTGGCCAATGCGGGCTTGGGGCGCAGCGATGTGCTCAAGTTTTGGTTTGGTGAGGGTGACGCCGTCACCCCAGACGTCGTGCGCCAAGCGGCCATTGATTCGATCGATGCGGGCGAGACGTTTTATTCACACAATTTGGGTCTGATCGAGCTGCGCGAGGCCTTGGCAAGCTACACCACGCGCATGCACGGCCATGCTGCGCAGGCATTCGACGTGCAGCGATTTGCGGTCACCAGTGGCGGCGTGAACGCCCTCATGCTCGCCATGCAAGCACTCATTGACGCAGGCGACGATGTGCTGGCCGTCACGCCGGTGTGGCCCAATTTGGTGGGCCAGCCGCAGGTGATGGGCGCAGCCGTGCGCACCCACAGCTTGGTGCCAACCCATGGGCAATGGACTTTGGATGTGGATGCCCTGTGCGCCGACATCACGCTGCGCACCAAGGCGCTGATCATCAACGCGCCCAACAACCCCACGGGCTGGTGCTTGAGCCGCGATGAGCAGGCCAAAATCTTGAACCGCTGCCGCGACACAGGCACCTGGATCGTGGCCGATGAGGTCTACGAGCGCCTGTATTTCGCACCGGCTTCGACCACAAACCCTCACCATTGCGCGCCGTCGTTCCTTGATCTGGCTGCAACAGACGACCGTTTGATCGTCGTTCACAGCTTTTCCAAGAGCTTTTTGATGACCGGCTGGCGACTGGGCTGGCTGGTGATGCCGCCCAGTTTGGCTGCGCACATGGGCAAACTGGTTGAGTACAACACCTCGTGCGCCAGCGTCTTCACCCAGCGCGCCGCAATCGCTGCGCTGGCCAACGAGGCCCACATCACGCCCCAAGTGCGCACTCACTTGCAACTGTGCCGAGACACCCTCATCCCCTTGCTCCAAGCCACGCCCGGCGTTCAAGTACAAGCGGCACTCGGCGGCATGTACGCGTTTTTTAAGCTCAGCGGCTTCGATGACTCGCTCGTCGTTGCCAAGCGATTGGTCGTGGAGGCAGGCTTGGGCCTTGCCCCTGGCACGGCATTCAGCCCACATGCCCAAGGCTGGCTGCGCTGGTGTTTTGCAAGCTCCGACAGCGCGCGACTCGTCGCGGGCGTGGAGCGACTTCGCGCTTGGCTCGCCCAACAACCTCAAGCTGACAAGGCAACCACACCATGACCCTTCAATTCTTTTTGCCCTGCGCCAGCGGCGTTGAGGACATGCTCGCGCTCGAAGTCGCCCGCGTGAGCCGCATTCGCCCAGACAAAGTGCTGACCCAGCGCGGTGGTGTGATGGCTTTGGGCGACTGGGCCGACATGCTCGCCCTCAACTTGCACTGCCGCCTGGCCCAGCGCGTGCTGATTCAGCTCTCGCTCACACCCTACCGTGGTGAAGACGACATCTACCAAGCCGCGTGCGACGTGCTGTGGGAGGAATGGTTCACCCCTCGCCACACGTTCAAGATCGACATCACCGCCACCCGCTCACCGCTGCAAAGCATCAACTTCGCGGCTTTGCGCATCAAAGACGGCATTTGTGACCGTTTTCGCCACTTCGAGGGCGAGCGACCCAGCGTTGACACCGACCGCCCCGATGCCCGCATCTACGCCCACCTCACCCAAGACCACCTCACCTTGTCGATTGACACCTCGGGCGAGGCCCTGTTCAAACGCGGCTGGCGATTTGACAAAGGTGACGCGCCACTCAAAGAAACCCTCGCGGCCGCCATGCTGGAGGCCAGCGGTTGGGCCGAGCAAGCGCGGCGACTCGGGGCAGATGCTGCGCCCTTGGTTGACCCCTGCTGCGGCAGCGGCACGATTGGCATTGAGGCCGCTCAAATCTTGATCGGCATGCCCGCAGGCCACCACCGCAGATTTGGGTTTGAGCGCTTGTTGCCTCACCAAGCACCACAAGTGGCGCAGTGGAAAGCTATCAAATCAGAAGCAACCGAGTCAATGAATGCGGTGACCAAGGCACTAAAAGGCACAAAAAAATCGCCTGAATGCCTGATTTTCGGCTCGGACCTCGCTTTTCGCATGGTTGACTTTGCCAACACCAATGCCGAGCGCGCAGGTGTGGCCGAGTACCTCAATTTTCGAGGCGGAGACGCATTGCAACGCGCCGCGCCGATCGAGCGCCCCGGCGTGATCGTGATGAACCCGCCCTACGGCGAACGCATTGAAGCGCGCGGCGTGGGCGGGCGAAACCGCGCAGAGGCCAACTTCAACCAAACCCCGCGCCAAAGCCGCGAGGCCGAAGACACCAGCCAGCGCGAAGTCGATACCGACTTCTTCGCCAAACTCGCCACCCACTGGAAACGCGCCTACCCCGGCTGGACCGCTTGGATCTTGTCACCCGACATGAAACTGCCCGGCGCCATGCGATTCAAAGAAACCCGCCGCGTGCCCCTGTGGAACGGCCCCATCGAATGCCGCTTATTCAGGTTTGACCTCATGGCTGGGTCACCGAGGCCG
>JANOPN010000217.1:0-5452 GCA_031421855.1 Comamonadaceae bacterium | reverse complement strand
TTGCAGCGGTTGGTGACGCTCAGCGTGCCGTCGGCTCGCTTGGCGTATTCAGCGCTGGTGTCGCTGAGGCACATGGACTGGAACTTGTTCGGAATCAGCGCAACCTCGTACCAAACCCCCAAATAGCGGTCAATGTCGACTGCGACAATGCTTTGCAGGGGTGGTGCGGCGGCGTTGGGTTGGGCTTGCGCGGTGGTATTCCAAAGCAGGACTGCGGCAAAAATGGCACTGATTGCGGGCAAGAAGCGTGAAAAGTTCATCCGCTGAGTATCGAGCGGTTTGGGTGGATTTGTAGACACCTCAGATTTGCGACGCGATCACCAATAGGATTTACGCAAAATTGTCCCGGCTAGGCGCAGCGACGACGACAGTGCGAACAGCACGGCTACGAGCTGCAACGCGGCTGGGGTTGTTTTGCGTAAGTCCTACAAAACAAAAAAGCCTCTCAAACCAAGGTTCGGGAGGCTTTTCGGGCGCCTAAGGGCGAGGTGAATCGCGCTTAAACTCATTTTTGGCGGAAGAGGCGGGATTCGAACCCGCGGTGGGGATAAACCCACACACGCTTTCCAGGCGTGCGACTTAAACCGCTCATCCACCCTTCCGTGCAACCCAGTATTCTAGCCGCTCCCCAGTTGAACTTTTGAAAGCCCGCTATGTCGCTCGCAACCACCGCCAAGCCCGTCACTTTGTCCATCGTCACGGGCGCGTCGCGGGGCATGGGCGAGGCGATTGCCTTGCAATTGGCGGCGCGCGGCGACTTGGTGTTGGGCATCTCTCGCGGGCACAGCGAGGCGTTGGCTTCCGTGACAGGCACCGTCCAATGGGCTGAGGATTTAAGCGATGCTCAGGGCACCGTGGCGAGATTGAGCCAGTGGCTGAACGGATTTGATCCTTTGGGTGTGGTGCGATTGAACTTGATCAACAACGCCGCACTTTTGACGTCTCCTGGTCCCGCGCGGGATTTGGACGCGGCCGAGAGCGCCAAGGTTCTGCGCGTGGGGTTGGAGTCAGTCGTGTTGCTTTGCCAAGCGACGTTGGCCTGTTGCTCGGCTTGGCAATGCGACAAGCGAATTTTGAATGTGTCGTCGGGCAACGGCCGGCGTGCTTTGGCCGGGTCGGCGGTTTATAGCGCGATTAAGGCGGGTATGGATCACTACACCCGGGTTTTGGCGCTCGACGAGGCACAAACCCAAGAGACAAGCCGGGGTGGCTACACCGCAGCCAAAGTGGTGTCGCTCGCGCCGGGGATCATTGACACGGACATGCAAGTGACGCTGCGCACGGCCGATCCAGCAAAATTCGCCGCGCAAGTGCAGTTCGCGCAATACAAGGCCGAGGGCTTGCTGTTGTCCCCGCACGATGCAGCCACGCGCTTGTTGGCATACCTAGACCGGCCAGATTTTGGGTCAAATCCGGTCGCTGATGTGCGCGACTGACAATCTAATAGGACTTACGCAAAACCGCTCCAGCAAGGCGCAGCGACGACGACAGTGCGAACAGCACGGCTAGGAGCTGCAACGCGGCTGGGGCAGTTTTGCGTAAGTCCTATCTACAACTCAATTCGGTAGCTGTGCTGGATGAGCGTTGCACCCAAGTCGCGTAAGGCGGCTGCCAGCGCGGCGTTGCTGGGGGCGACGTTGACGACAAACTCGGCTTGGCGAACCGATTTGATGGGTGCCAGCGGACGATGTAAGGCGCAAATACCTTTCAATACGGGCGCCATGAGCTCGGCACATGAGTCCGGTAGCGACAGGCCAATCACGTTGGTTTTCATCACGTAAACCGAGCCGAGTGCGCAATTGGCGCGGTTGTCGCGGTTGATCAGGTACCACTTGCGATAAGGCTTGCTGCGAACAAATGTGCAGTGATCGTCGAAGTTGGGGCGGGTTTTGTGGCTGATGTTGTGTTGACGGGCCAACAACAGCTCGTACAGGGTCAAAATCTGCGCCTCGGAGGGTTTGATGGATTCGAGGTTGAACGCGACTTCAGCTTGCATTCAAACCACCACGGTGTAGTTAAGCGCTTGGCGACCGCCGTCGACGGTGAGTATTTCGCCAGTGATGTAGCTCGCTGCGCTTGACGCCAGAAAAGCGACTGCGTCGGCGATTTCTTCGGGTTCGCCCAAGCGTTTCATGGGCGTGCGGCTCAGAATTCGATTTTTGGCCTCTTCACTTGTCAAAACCGCCTGTGCGGCGAGCTCGGTCGCGATCGTGCCGGGGGCCACAGCGTTGACGCGCACACCCTGGTCGATTAGGGCGAGCGACATTGCTCGGGTGAGTTGGTTGATGCCGCCTTTGCTGGCGTTGTAGCTTGCGATGCTGGGGATGGCCATCACGCCGTTGACGCTACTCATGTTGACGATGGCGCCGCCGCCTGTTTTGACCATTTCGCGTGCGACTGCCTGTGCGACTAAAAACGCGCCTTTGAGGTTGACGTTGATGACGGTGTCCCAATCGGCCTCGGTGACATCGAGAAAATCGGCGGCTTTGAAGGTTCCTGCGTTATTGACCAGTATGTCAATGCGCTGGTGTTTGGCCATGGTTTGCGCAACCAATGCCTCGACTTGTGCGCGGTCAGACACGTCACAGCGCACAAAGCTTGCGCCAAGCTCAGTGGCAAGCGCTTCGCCGCGCGTGGCATCGAGGTCGCTCAACACCACTTTCGCCCCCTCACGCGCGAAGCGGCGCGCGCATGCGGCGCCGATGCCCTGAGAAGCGCCCGTGACAATGACGACCCGACCCGCGTGGCCGAAGTTGATGGATTGGCTTGATTTCATGTTGTTTTGATCGATTTTGATGAGTTATTGGCTATTGGTCACCGTATTCATTGGGTTTGTTGCTACAAATTTAGGAGTATTTTTCTTGGCGCCCAGAACACGACTGCTCCAGTCGACATGTTAATGGTTGTCTTTGGGCACCGCGCTGCCGCGTCTGCCAACCAAGAAGTCGAAGTCCGCGCCCTCATCGGCTTGCAGCACGTGGTCGATGTAGAGTTTCCAGTAGCCCGAGGTCATTGGCGGGGTCGGCGGTGTCCACAATGCGCGCCGGCGGGCCAATTCTGCGTCGTCAACATGCAAATGCAGGCGGCGCTGAGGCACATTGAGCTCAATCAGGTCGCCCGTTTGAACCAAGGCGAGCGGCCCGCCGTCTGCTGCCTCGGGGGTCGTGTGCAGCACGACGGTGCCGTAGGCGGTGCCGCTCATGCGGGCGTCAGACAAGCGAACCATGTCGGTGATGCCGCGTCGAAGCAGCTTGGGCGGCAAGGGCATGTTGCCTGCTTCGGCCATGCCCGGGTAGCCCTTGGGGCCGCAGTTTTTGAGCACCAACACGCAGTGTTCGTCCACGTCGAGCGACTCGTCATCAATGCGCTTGTGCAAATCGTCGGAGTTCTCAAACACCACCGCCCGCCCGGTGTGCACGAGCAAAGCGGGTGTGGCCGCGCTGGGTTTGATGACCGCGCCGCGTGGAGCCAAGTTGCCGCGCAGCACACAAATACCGGCTTTGTCTTTGAACGGTTGGGCAAGCGGCGTGATCACGTCGGTGTTGAAGTTTTCAGCGCTTTCGATGTTTGCCCCGATGGTTTGCCCGGTGACGGTGACTTGATCGACATGGAGGTGGTTTTGGATTTCTTTCATCACCACCGGCAGCCCGCCTGCGTAGCAAAAGTCTTCCATCAAGTACTTGCCGCTGGGTTGCAAATTGACCAAGCAGGGCATGTCGGCAGCCAAGCGGTCAAAGTCGTCAATGCACAGCTCGACGCCAATGCGCCGGGCGATGGCGATCAAGTGCACCACCGCATTGGTGCTGCCACCAATCGCGGCCAGCGTTTTGATGGCGTTCTCAAAGGCGTGCCGCGTGAGCACTTTGGACATCAGCAAGTCTTCGTGCACCATGTCAACGATGCGTCGCCCCGACATTCGGGCCAACACGTTTCGCCGACCGTCGACTGCAGGGTAGGCTGCATTGCCCGGCAGGCCTAACCCGATGGACTCGACCATGCTGGCCATGGTGCTGGCCGTGCCCATGGTCATGCAGTGGCCGTGGCTGCGGCTCATGCAGCTTTCGGCCTCAAACATCTCCTCCAATTTGAGCGTTCCTGCGCGCACCCGCTCGCTGAGTTGCCACACCGCCGTGCCGCTGCCGAGTTCTTGGCCGCGCCACTTTCCGTTGAGCATTGGGCCGCCGCTGACGCCAATGGTGGGCAAGTCGACGCTGGCTGCGCCCATCATCAAGGCGGGTGTCGTTTTGTCGCAGCCCATGAGCAAGACAACAGCGTCGATGGGGTTGGCGCGGATGCTTTCTTCAACGTCCATGCTGACCAAGTTGCGGTAGAGCATCGCGGTCGGGCGCATCAGCGTCTCGCCCAACGACATGACCGGAAACTCGAGCGGAAAGCCGCCCGCCTCATAAACCCCGATCTTGACTTGCTCAGCCAGAGCTCGAAAGTGGCTGTTGCAAGGCGTGAGCTCGCTGAATGTGTTGCAAATACCGATGACGGGGCGGCCGTCAAACTGGTCGTGCGGCACGCCTTTGCCTTTGACCCAGCTGCGATACAAAAAACCATCGCGGTCGTTGCGGCCCCACCACTGTTGGCTGCGCAGCTCGTGGGCTTGCTTTTTGGGTTTGACAGGTGTTGGCTGGGTTGGGTTGTTGCTCATGCGGGTTTGTCCGGTAAAAAGTACGGGCATTCAATGGTGTTATGGTCATATGATAAGCCTATCAAGCCGCCCAACCATCCAAAACAACCCTGATGCCCTCGACAACCGCATTCGTCATGCCCAGCCCAATCAAAAACGTCCACGGCTCGACCCTGGACTTTTTGGGCGCGGGCATTGTTGCGGGGCGCTACCCGCAGGGCAGCGGTTTGCCGGCTGAGCCCGTCATGGGTGAGTCGCTCGGCGTGAGTCGCACGGTGGTGCGCGAGGCCGTCAAGTCGTTGGTGGCTAAGGGCATGGTCAGCACCGGGCCTAAAGTCGGAACCCGCGTGCTGCAGGCGGATCAGTGGAATTTGTTTGACGCTGACGTCATCCGCTGGCATGTGTCCGAGGGGCTCACCAACGCGTTTTTGCGCGACTCGCAAGACTTGCGGCGCATCGTGGAGCCCGCAGCGGTGCGCTTAGCTGCGCTGCGGGCCTCGCCCGAACAAATAGCGCAGCTGCGCGCGGCGTTTGTCGGCATGGTTGCTGCGGTGAACGGGCAGGGTGACTATTTGGTTCACGACCTGCGCTTTCACCAAACCCTGTTGCAAGCCAGTGGCAACCGGCTGCTGGTGCAAATGAGCAAAGCGTTGAGCGCCCTGCTGCGCACCAGTTTCGAGATTTCGACCAGCCGCAAGGATGGCCCGCGCAATTCGCTGCCGCTGCACCGCGCCGTGGCCGATGCGGTGGCCGCGCACGATCCGGTCAAGGCCGAGCGCGCCATCCTGGTGCTGATCGACGGCGCCCGTGAAGACA
>JANOPN010000216.1:0-5973 GCA_031421855.1 Comamonadaceae bacterium | reverse complement strand
ACGCTTGCGCCCGACCAGCTGGAGCGCATCGAGATTTTTCGCACCGCCTCGGCGCAGTTCAGCACCCAATCTGTTGCCGGCAGCATCAACATCGTGCTCAAAGACGGAGAACTCCCCGCTGAGAAGGCGGTTCGCTGGGGCATGCGGCTGGGCACGCGACCGGGCGTGTCGGCCAATCTGAGCTTGAACGACAAGGTCGGCAAATTCACCTACAACCTGGGCATGTCGGTCAACAAAGACAAGAGCCAATACCACGGCCAAACCGTTGAAGAAGGGCTGGATGCCTTGGGCACGCCCACATTTGCCCGCATCAACCGCCAGCAAAACAGTGGCAATAACTTCGGCGGCTCTTTCAACACGCGGCTGCGCTATGCGCTGAGCGAGGCCGACAGTTTGACCGCTGAGCTCTTCGTGCGCAAAGGCGACTACAGAGGTGTATTCGACGAGTTGAGCGCGACCACCCTGGGCACGCCGCCGCGCTTTGGCGCAGCCCACTCGGTGGTGGAATCCAGCAACGGCGGCGCCAATTTGCGATTGGGCTGGACACGCAAGCTTGGCGACGGCGGCAAGCTGGAAAGCCGCATCGGCCTCAATCGCAACCAGCGCAACAGCTCGGGCGACTTCAATGGCTTCAATGCCTTGGGCCAATCCAGCTTGCTGCGCCAAACCGACGCTGGCGGCACAGACAACAGCCGCGTCGCCTCCACCAAACTCAGCCTGCCCCTGGGCGATGGCCACCAGTTTGTGGGCGGCGTCAACATCGAGGCCAGCAAACGCAGTGAGTTTCGCAACCAAGACGAGCAAAGCCCGCTTGCTGCGGGCAGTGGAGCCCCACTTGTTTTTGCCCGCGAATCTTTTGGCGCAGACGTGCTCAAAACCGCCGCGTTTGTCCAAGATGAATGGGACGTGACGCCACGCTGGAGCGTGTACTTGGGTCTGCGCACCGAAAAAATTCGCACCACCAGCCAGGGCAACACCTTTGTCGGCGTCGAAAACTCTGCCCAAGTCACGAGTCCCATTGCCCAAAGCCTGTGGAAGCTCACCCAAAAAGGTGATCAACTGCGCCTGGGTCTGTCGCGTACTTTCAAAGCACCCAGCACCAACCAACTGATTCCTAGGCGCTTCAACGCGGTCAACAACACGGCGGTGTCGCCCGACAGCACTGGCAACCCGCTCCTCAAGCCCGAGCTGGCCACGGGCATTGATCTCGCCTACGAAAAGTTTTTCAAAGGCAACAACCCCCAGGTGGGCCAAGGCGTGTTCAGCGTCAGCACCTATGCTCGGCGCATCGCGGGCGTCATCTTCAGCCAAATCACGCTCGATGCCGATGGCCGCTGGGTCAGTCGCCCCACCAATGTCGGCAACGCCTTGGTCAAAGGCATCGAGATGGAGTTCAAAACCCCGCTGCGAAACATCTTTGATGGCGCGCCACCCATCGAAGTCCGCCTAAACGCTGCCCGAAACCACAGCACAGTGAACACCATCCCCGGCCCGGGCAACCGCTTGGCAGCCCAAACACCGGTCAGCGCCAACCTCGGCTTTGATCACCGCTTGAGCCCTCAGCTCAGCTACGGCGCGGGCTATTCCTACTCAGGCGGTGGTTTTTTCAGACGAAGCAGCACCCAAAGCGGTGTCCAAAGCGATAAACGCGAACTAGACGCATATGCCCTGTGGCGAGTCAACCCCGGCACCAACGTCAGAGTCTCTGTGGCCAACCTACTTCAGCGCCGCACCAGCAATTCAAGCAACAATGCCGATGCAAACGGCAGCTTCACCAGCACCAGCAGCGCAGATACGCATGCGTCGCTGCGGGTGGGGTTGGAGGCGCGGTTTCGGTGATTGGCTTTTGACGCCGGGAGAGTCCGGCGTTTGAGCCGCAGAGGTTGCGGACCAGCTGAAACGAGGTTCGAGGGGGTTTTTATGGGTTTTTTGGCCGTTGGTCACCGGATTCATTCGATTCATTGCTATGAATATTGATGTGAATTTGGCGCGTTATCTGCGCGCACTCACCGATCCTTTGGTCTTTAACTTCACGCAATCGTTGGGACGCGCGGATGTGAATAGACATGATTTCTCGGTGGTTACCGAGCGGCGGTGGCGGCTAGAAATGGTCGATCCGCAAGCTTGAAGCCTCGGCAAGCCCATGACAGTCGCCGAAAAAACACCCAGCAATCGCGTCGATTCGCCTGATGTTTTTGCGATAAAACCTGACCTGATCGATACTTGGCTTAGACACCTAGGCTGTCATTCCAGCGCAGGCTGGAATCCAAGTGTCGTCGGTTCGCGAACAAGCAGCCACCGGATCCCAGCCTGCGCTGGGACGACAGCCGTTTCGGTCTGAGGCGGGTAGAGAGTCTGTCAAAAAGAGTAGCAACAAACTCAATGAATCCGGTGACCAGAGGCGAAAATCCCTTGGAATTGCGATTTCAACCAGGATGGCGCACGGTGGCGCAACCGTCGCAGCGCCCATACAAGATGATCTCGTGGTCTTCAACCGAGAAGCCGCTGGGCATCAGTTTGTCCATGTTGCCAGGGCAGGTTTCAACATCAAATACGCGTTCACAGCCACGACATTGAAAGTAGTGATGGTGGTGGCCATGACCCTCGTGCGGACCTGTCAGTTCGTACCGGGGGTTTTGCCCAGGAAGCAGCACGGGTCGAATCAAGGCCTGTTCTTGCAGTGACTTGATTTGCCGGTAGACGGTCCCAAGCGACAGTTGCGGCACGGTGTGTGATGCAAAGCCTTGGATCTCCAGAGCAAGCAAGGGGCGGCCTGCGTTGGCGATCGCATCAAAAATAGCCTGTTGTTGCCGAGTTTTTCGTTCCATATGGGTGTCAATCGGCTGGGAGAGTGTTCTGAATGCTTGGTATTGTGCAGTCTTATTAATGAGAATACAATATCGTTAGCATTAACCTCTTCGACTTTGCGTTTCGCTGAAGTCGCCACTTTCATGCTTTCCTGCAACGCAAAAACCTTTACCGCGATGACCCCGTCAGGCCCGCCTGAAGCGGGTGAGGGCACGTCTCAACCGCATTTCGGTCGATCGCTTGGGTCGACGTGGCTCTGATCGCAAATGACTCGAGCGCCGCTGCGGTTTGCCCCCCTTTTCCACCACACCTGAGGCACTCGAAATGAGTCTGATACCCGTCACCATCCTTACCGGATTCCTCGGAAGCGGCAAAACCACGCTGCTCAATCGCATCCTCCATGAGCAACATGGTCAGCGCATTGCCGTGATCGAAAACGAATTCGGTGAGGCTGGCATTGACAACGAACTGCTGATCCGAGATGGGGACGAGCAGATCATCGAAATGAACAACGGGTGCATTTGCTGCACTGTGCGGGGCGATCTGGTGCGCATTTTGGGTGACCTTTCGCAACGAAGAGACGCTGGAACTCTGCACTTCGACAGGGTCGTGATTGAAACCACCGGCCTTGCAGACCCAGCCCCGGTGGCACAGACCTTCTTCGTGGACGAAGTGATCTCGACGAAGTATCTTTTGGACGCCATCATCACTGTGGTTGATGCTGTGCACGCGCCGGCGCAACTCGACGCCCATCACGAAGCTCAAGAGCAGGTTGGATTTGCGGACCGCTTGCTGCTGAGTAAAACTGACTTGGTCACGCCGGAGCATGTCCAAAATTTGCGCACGCGATTATCAAAAATGAACCAACGCGCGCCGGTTTTGGTGTGCGATCACGGGGCATGCAGCGTCACAGACTTGCTGGACATTCGAGGTTTCAACTTGAATGCAATTCTGGAGATCGAGCCTGAGTTTCTGGATGATGTTTCACACGAGCATGACGACGACGTCACTTCGTTTGTGTTTCGCGAAAACCAGGCCCTTGATTTGCCGAGACTCGAAGATTTCCTGGGCGGGATCATTCAGGTATACGGCACGCGCTTGATGCGCTACAAAGGGGTGCTGAACATTGCCGGTGTGGATAGGCGCCTGGTGTTTCAAGGGGTTCACATGCTCATGGGCTCTGAGCTTGGGACGCCGTGGAAGCTGGGCGAGGAGCGCAACAGCAAGATGGTCTTCATTGGCAAAGACTTGCCAGTTGATGTGCTGCTCGCTGGGCTGGCGCAAACCGTTGCCGCCCTCGAACCGATTGCCGAGGCTTGAATGTTGGCAGCTGTCGAATCTAGGTTGAATGGGTGGAACGACGCGGCTGCGAATTTCTATGCCGAAACGATCGCGCAGTCCAGCTATGCCAAGAATGTTGCGCCGCTGCTCGGGGCCGCTTTGTGCGATGTGCTCGATATTGGTGCCGGCAGCGGAGAGTTGACGCGCCGGGCCCTGGCGTTTGGCGCTCATTGGGCCGCGGTAGAGCCAAACGCGGCGATGCAAGAGAGGTTGTCAGCGATGCGCAACCAGCTCCAGCTCCAACGCATTCGCCTGACCGTGCACACCGACTCTTGGCAAAGTCTTGCCAGTGGGGTCAGCGCGAAAACTGTGTTGGCTGCCAACCTCGGGGCGACGCATCAAGACGCAGCCGTGTTCTTCGACGCGATGCGCCCGCGCGCGACCGAGCACATGCTGTGGGTTGTTCCGGCTCAGGCCGGACCGTCTACTTTTTGCTTGGCTGGCTTTTTGCCCCTTTATCTGCATGGTGCCGATACGCAACCGGCAGTTGATCGTTGCATCGCAGACCTGGGCAGCGAGCGAGCCCCCGACTCTGTGTCGTTTGCCGATTGGCGATATCAGGTTTCCTTTGCCAGCACACACGCTGCGCAGGCGCATTTTTTGGATCGCCTGGGTCTCGACCGGGCTAGTTCGCGCGGCCAAGAAGTTGCTGATTTTGTTGCTCACAACCTGAGGCGCAAATCGGCTGGCTTGGTGGCAAGTTGTCAAAAGCGCAGCGCAGTTTTGCGCTGGCAATTTCACGCACCTTAAAACCTTTTTTTCTTTGATCGGATACCCTTTGAATCCTCATGCATTCAAACTGAGCACTGTGGCGGCGGTCACGACTGCGTTCGCAGGCATCGCGTTTGCGCAAGATGTGTTGCCTCAACCCCCCATCATTGTCAACGCCAAGGCCGACATCAGCACAGCGACTCGGCTAAATGAAGATCAATTGAAGCTCCCGTTTTCTGCGACAGTCGTCGACCGAGATCAAATGGATCTCTTCGGCGCAAAGTCTTTGGAAGAAGCGCTTCGCACCGTGCCAGGCCTCCAACATGGCACGCAGGGAAATTACTTCACTCGATTTGAAACCCGGGGCTTGCGAGACACCCAAGATGTGTTGGTGCTGATTGACGGTGTGCCGCTGCGGCTGTTGCAAGGCAACGCAGACCTTACCCTGTTGTCAACTGACTTGATCGATCGAGTTGAGTTCGTTAAAGGTCCAGCTTCTTCCTTGTATGGCAAGAACGCGATTGGCGGAATCGCCCAGTTCTTTCTTAAGCCGGCAAAGCAGGGCGGCTCGGCAAGCTTGACTGTCGGCAGCTTTGGGAGGCTACCCCTGTCGGTTGGCCTCGAACCCTAGTCGATGCTCTTGAGCGGAAGGTCGTCATTGGCAGCCCGCCGCAGCGGATCGTTGCAGTCTTCCCAAGCAACGTGGAGATCATTTTTGCACTTGGATTGGAGGCGCGTGTTTGTGCCATCGGCGGCCGAGTGAAATATCCCGCCAACGCCATGCTCAAGCCAATCGTTGGCGCAAGCTTGGGCTACTCTCCTGAAGTTGTTGCGTCCCATAACCCTGACTTGATCGTTGTTACGCCATCGCATCACACCGCCCTTGGCTTGATTGAGCCGTTTTCCCGGCTAGGCGTTCCTGTTTTGGTGCTGGCACATCCGGACATGGCGGCCATGCTTCGCAACATTCGTTTGGTTGGCCAAGCTACTGGCGTTGAGGCAGTAGCCGACGCCATGGCGCAAAGCCAGATGGAGCGACTGCGGCAGATTCGCATGGCTTGGCACGGTCATCGAGTGCCATCGGTGTATTTTGAGACGGCGGCGGCCGCGCGG
>JANOPN010000215.1:0-8397 GCA_031421855.1 Comamonadaceae bacterium | reverse complement strand
CCTTGGCTCAATGGTTTGGATTTTCGCTTTTTGCCGGGTGGTACGTTCTTCCCTGCATCGTCCGGCGGCACATGGGTGAGGCCAACGGGTGTGACCACTGGAACCGCTCGCACGCCACTGCCCAATTGCATCGCGCCCAGTACGCGATACCCTGCCAACATCATCTCTTCGTTCGTGACGGGTACGGCTTGCGGGTACACGGTCGACAGCTACCTGACTGCATTCCCAAAATCCAATCGGGTGGGCGCATTCAGTCGGGCCAGCTACCAGTTGTCACCCAACACCGAGCTGTTCGCCGAACTCTCTGTGTCGGACAACAAGTCAAACTGGATCAACCAGCCACAGACGGTGACCAACACCACCGTGTCATACAACCAGATCACTGGCGGTGCGAACTCATTTCCAAACGTGATTCCGAACATTCCAGCGCATGCCGCATTGAATGCGACCAACCCGTACGGTCGACCCGCGTCGCTCAACTACACGTTCTTTGATGTCGGTGCGCGCACTTTTGCCCTTGAGACCAAAGCGTCGCGCGCACTGGCTGGCATGAGTGGCAGCACGGGGGGTTGGGATTGGCAAGTCGCTGTCGGTGCGGCTGAGAGCAAGATTGTGAACACCGTCGGCAATCAGATCGATGCCGTTCAATTGCGCAGCTTCATTGACGCCGGCGGCTACAACTTCTTGGCCCCAACGGCAGACCAAACCGCTAAATTGCGGGTTAGCACGACCCGCAACTCCAGTTCAAAATTGCGCACCATCGACGCGAAAGTTTCAACCGAGCTCACCCAGTTACCGGCTGGGCCATTGGGTTTTGCAGCGGGCATTGAAGCCCGGTCTGAGTCGATCGTCGACACCCCAGACGCGTTAGCGCAACAGGGTCGTTTGCTGGGTACCGGCTCGTCGCGGACCGACGGCTCTCGCAACGCATCGGCAGCGTACTTTGAGTTCAACGTCCCCGCGCTGAAAAGCCTTGAGATTCAACTCGCGGGTCGGGGTGACAAGTACAGTGATTTTGGCAGCGCGTTTTCACCCAAAGCGGGTTTGAAATTTGTGGTCAGCCCGCAGCTGGCGTTGCGTGGATCAGTTGCCAAAGGGTTTCGTGCGCCAACCTTGGTTGAGAACGCGAACTCATCATGCCTTGACTTTGGCAGCGTGCTCGACCCGGCCCGTGCCAACGCATCGACGATCATCGCCAATCTGAAAAACGGCAGCAAAAACCTCAAAGCTGAAACATCCAAGTCAACCGCGTTTGGCATGGTTTTGGAACCCATTGCGGCCTTGTCAATCGCAATTGATTGGTACAGCATCGAGCAAAAGGACTTGGTTGCCTTGAACGGCGCCCAGTTCATCGTTCGCAACCCGGCGCTCTTCCCCAATGCCGTGGTTCGCGACCCGGCGACCAACCAGATTTTGTATGTGATCGACAGCTACACCAACCAAGCAAATGTCTCAACAAAAGGCTTGGATCTGGATATCCGCGCCAAGCTGCCCACCACCAGTTTGGGCAAGTTCACGGTTCGCGCCACCGCCAGCCATTTGCTGGACTGGTCATTTCGCCCGACCATCAACGACCCGATCGTGAACTACGCCAACCGCAACGATGGCCCCAACGGCTCACTGCCATTGACCAAAGTGCGCGCATCACTGGATTGGCAAACCGGCTCAATGTTGACCACCATCAGCGCCAACCACACGGGTGGCTATGACCAGCGCAACACAACGGCTGCGGCAGCTGAAAAGCACGTCAGCGAATCAACCACCATTGACTTGTACATGGCTTACACCGGTATTCGCAAGCTGAAACTGAGTCTGGCGGTGAGTAACCTGTTCAACAAAAACCCACCTTGGGACATCGCCAGTGGCGTGGGCATTTCGACGTCGCAGTACGATTTGCGCGGTCGCTACTTGCGCGCTGGTGTTGAGTACAAGTTCTAAGGTCCTAGAGGTTGACATCGGGGGGCATGGCAACATGCGCCAGCGATAGGGCTACACGCGGTGAATTAGGAGATTGAATTGCAAAATACCAACCGAATCGGGGCTTTTCGTGAGCGACACGCGTTGGCAGCGTTGGCTGCTGTGGCCGCATTCGCGATGCTCGCGATTGCTCCGTTGGCGGCCAACGCTCAGGCACCTGCAGCGACAACACAAGGGGTCACGCCCGAACTGGCTGCCGATTTGAGTCGCTTTTTGAGCTGGTTTGGCGGTGAGTGGAACAACAACGAACAGGTTTGGCAGCAAAAAGTCGACTCAGCAAAATTGCCTGGCGGCAAGCCAGAAGAACCGATCACCCACACCCACCACATCTTTGCTCCTGTCAAGGCGCCCAAAATCGGAACGCACACGTTTTATGTGCAACAAAGCCTGGACGCCGATATGTCCAAGGCCTACCGCCAGCGCCTGTACCGAATCACGGCTGATGCCGCAACCCAGTCGGTCAAGCTTGAGATTTTTGCGTTTTTAGATGACAAGGCGTTTTTCAACGCCCAACTAAAACCCGATCTCTTCACCGAACTGGACACCACCCGGCTTCGCGCGACACCGGGTTGCGAGGTGTATTGGCGCTACCGGGCCGCCACGCAAGAATTTGAAGGCACGATGCCCGCCAACGCTTGCGTCGTCAACTCGGTCCGTTTGGGCAAGAAAATCTTCATCTCAGACACCCTCAAGCTCACGCAAGGCGAGATTTGGATCAACGACCAGGCCCGCGATGAGCAAGGCGGTCACGTGTTTGGCAGCAAATCCAACACACCGGTCAAAAACCGCAAAGTTCGCTACTTCAGCGGCTGGGTTTTTGGTACCGACCCCTCAACGGGCAAAAAACTGCTGGGTAAGCGCGACTTGATGATTCACAACGAAGGCCAAAAGCTCAGCCTGAATTTTGAAGATGGCACGCCGAGCCCCTACACAATTGAATTAGCTCAGCTCACCTACCAAAACACCACCGCACCTATCTTGAAAATGGCCTTGATTGACTCCTCTGACGCCAAACGCGGCGCCTACACCTGGGCCAATGTCGAGGCCACGCGGGTGGGCCTAAACATGGGATGGATCCAGTTCGGGCTGACCCAAAAACCAGTTGCTGCCGAGTTCGGCTTCATGACCGCCACAAAATGAAACAACCCACCATGCGAGCCCACATGTCTAGTCGCCTTTGCCTCACCGCCACGCTGTGCGCGGTTGCCGTTTTAGCGGCCTGCACAACCACCGCACCGGCTTCAGCCCCAAAGGCGGAGACCCCAATCGCCGAGGTTGAGCGGTTTTTGACCGGCTACTTCACCAGCGCGGCGCAAGCAGCGGTCGATAAAGACTTCTTCAATATCGAGCTGCGAATCGTCCCGATTTGGTCAGACCGCAAAGATGGGCCGTGGCTGTACGTCGAGCAAGCGGATGCCCGCACGCCTGAGAAGCCCTATCGCCAACGACTGTATCGCCTGGAGACCCGAGGCGACCAAGTGCTTAGCCACATTTACACCCTGACAGGCGATCCGCAGCGGTTCGCTGGCGAGTGGAAAAAGCCCCAACCGATGGGGCAAGCCAAGCTCAGCGATGTGGAGCTCAAAGATGGTTGCGCGGTGTTCATGACGCGCACCCCTGCCAATTTGTACACCGGCGCGACAGCGCCTAATGCTTGCCCGAGCGAATTGCGTGGGTCCAAATACGCGTCAGCCAAGGTGAACGTGTCGGCGAATTTGCTTGAAAGTTGGGATCAAGGCTTCGATGCCAACGACAAGCAGGTTTGGGGCTCGACAAAAGGGGCCTACAAGTTCGTCAAGCTCTCCGCCAAGCCCTGAAAGTGCTATTTTGATGAAAAATATGCCATTGGTCTCGATATTTAAAGGGTTTGTTGCTACTGTTTTTGCACTATCGGCAGTGGTGACCAGCGCAAGCGCATCAGCAAACACCTTGGACATCACAAGCCCCGAGGGTCAGTTGCAAGCGGTGGTCAAGATGCGAGCGAACACACTGGGCACGGATGTGTTCGCTGATTGGCGCATCACCGCTTGGGGCGTCGTACCGGGCAAGCGGCCGATCCCGATGTTTCGACTCGACGGCTTCAACGTCGGGCGAATGGAGCGTCAAAGCGACGGCGGCTATGTATTCATGTCGCGTGAAGTGGGTTACTACCGCGACGTGACCACCGGCAAAATCATCGACAAATGGGACAACCCCTTCACCAAGCAGACCGATGACGTGCTGCATGTCGTCAACGATCCGGTCAACATCCCATTTGAGCCATCGAGCAAACCCGGCGCCCGGCGCCCGCCCCTTGAAGTGTTGCGCGATCAGGTTTTTTTGCGCATGGACATCCCCTTGATGTACCCCAACCCAATCAAACCGGCTGAATACCCGCAGGAGTCGAGCGGCGAGACGTACATCGCATCAGAGCACTTCACCTACATCGCCAAGGTGGCTGATGTCGCCAACCCCGCGCTGACCTCAGCACCCACGCAGTACGCTTGGACTCGCGTCGGCCCGTGGCTGCCGTGGATGCGCATGGGCACGACCGTGGGCTACGTTGTGTACGTCGGGTTTGGCACCAAGCTGGCCTCAGCGGCTGACTTGGAGAGTGTCGTGCGTGAACACACCGAGCGGCATTTCCCCAAGTTCATGAAGTCTCCCGATGTGTTTACCCGGCCCAACGAGACCAGTTGGACATACTACAAAAAGCAACGCCCGCCGCAGGGTTCGACTGCCAAGCCAGACTTCAAGCCCGACACCAGGCCCGACACCAAGCCCTGAACCGCAACCGGACGCATCGACCTTGAAAGCCTTGCAAAACATCACCGTGTTAGACCTGACGCACATGCTGTCTGGTCCTTACGGTGCCATGATCCTCAGCGATTTGGGTGCTCGCACCATCAAGATCGAGCCGCCTGGCGAAGGCGAAGGGACGCGCCGCCTGCTCGCCAGCAGCGCCGAGTACGCTCGAGATGGCATGGGTGCGTACTTCCTCACACTCAACCGGGGCAAGCAAAGTGTCGCGCTTGACCTCAAAAGCGACGCGGGTCGCGAGGTGTTCTACGACTTGGTCCGGCATGCCGATGTCGTGATTGACAACTTCAGCGTCGGCGTAACGCAGCGCTTGCAAATTGACCATGCGACTTTGAGCGCGATCAACCCGCGCATCGTGACCTGCTCGGTGTCCGGCTTTGGCGAGACCGGTGTGGACCCCAATCGCCCGGCGTTTGATCAAGTCGTGCAAGGCATGGGCGGGGGGATGTCGATTACTGGCTTTGCTGACCGCTCGCCAGTTCGATCAGGAATTCCCCACGGCGACTTGGGTGGCGGCGTGTTTGGCACCATTGGCATTTTGAGCGCCTTGGTCGCGCGCGAGCACACCGGCGTGGGCCAGCACGTCGATGTATCCATGTTGGACGTGCAAATCTCCATGCTCAACTACATGGCCACCATGCACCTGATGTCAGGCATCGTGCCCGACCGCATTGGCAACAGCCACTTTGTTCACGTCCCGTACAACACCTTCAAAACCCAGACCAACTACATCATCATCGCCTGCATCGGCGACGGGTTTTTTGAGAAGTTCATCGACGTGATCGACCGCCCTGAACTACGCGACCCAAAATACTTGGCCCAGCCCGCGCGCTACGCTGACCGCGAAGCGATTGAACGAATCATCGAAGACGAGCTTTCGACCGCGCCAGCGGAGCATTGGCTGGCCATGCTTCGCAGCGCGCGCATCCCTTGCGCACCGGTCAATGACTTGCGACAAGCTCTTAACGATCCGCAAATTCGCTCTCGCAACATGGTCGTTCATGTCACCTTGCCCGGTGGATCGGTCGTGCCCATGCCCGGCAACCCGATCAAACTCTCGGCCAGCGACGACCCAAGCCAATTCGATCCCCCGCCAACGCTGGGCCAGCATACCGAATCGGTTCTCACGGAGGTCTTGGGTTACGACAGCAATCGCCTCAACCAATTGCGCGACGCTGGCGTCGTTCAAGGCTAAACAAGGCTGAGCGAGGCGATGAATCAACTCACCATCAACGAAGTCGGCCCGCGCGATGGCTTGCAAAATCAGTCGCGCCTGATCAGCGCCGATGACAAGTTGCGCCTGATCTCGTTGCTCGTCGAAGCGGGTTTGCGACACATCGAAGTCAGCAGCTTCGTGTCCCCAACGGCGGTTCCGCAAATGGCTGACGCAGATGAGCTGTTCTTAAGCCTCAGCGACGCAACGGGGCGATCCAACGGGGCTCATTTTTCAGCTTTAGTTCCCAATTTACGTGGGTTAGCCCGCGCTCAGCAAGCGGGTGTGCGTGAGATTGCGGTGGTCTTGGCAGCGACCGAGACGATGAACCAGCGCAACATCAACATGAGCCTGACTGAGGCCCGGCATGTCAGCGCCGACACCGTTCGAGCGGCCACTGCCGCTGGCTTGCGAACCAAGGCCTACTTGGCCGTGGCGTTCGAGTGCCCGTTTGAGGGGGTCGTTGCTGCCGACACCGTACTTCGCCTAGCGCACGAAATGATCGAAGCTGGCGCGGACGAAATCGTCATCGCCGACACCATTGGCGCCGCGGGGCCCAAAGCCGTCAGCCATCTGATGCGGGGCTGCGTCTCTGCTTTTGGCTCGGCCAAGGTATCTGTTCACTTGCACGACACGCGCGGCATGGCGATTGCCAATGCTTGGGCAGCATTGGAGGTGGGCGTTCGCAAATTCGACAGCAGCTTGGGCGGCTTGGGCGGCTGCCCGTTTGCGCCTGGCGCAGCGGGCAATTTGGCAACCGAGGATTTGGTTTTGCTGGCGCGCCAATGTGGGCTCGAAACCGGAGTCGATATGGGCAGGCTCAGGGTCGCGGTCAAAATGGCTGAGACGCTCACAGGGCTGCGTTTGGGCGGGCGCAGCAACGCCTGGCTTGATCGCCAAGACCAAATCGCCACGGTAGGCGACGCCCAAGTCGAGGCGGCTTGCATCTGATGGCCACGCTCGAGACTCGAATCATCGGGCTGGGCCACAAGCCCGCGTTGCTCGTCATTGACGCGACCCGAGGATTCACCGACCCCACCAGCCCGCTGGGCTGCGACGGTGCAGCCGCTTTGACGCGCATTGCCGAATTGGTCTCGGCCTGCCGCAGCTTGGGTTACCCGATTTTCTACACGGCCAACGCATACGCTGAGCCTCACGAAGCGTCGGTCTTTCGCGAAAAGCTCCCCGTGCTCAACGAGCTGGTAGCCGGCGGCAAATGGGCAGAAATTGACCCACGCGTCGAGCCAATTGGCGCTGAAGTCGTGCTCCGCAAGACTGTGCCCAGCGGCTTTTTTGACACGCCATTGCGCCAGCTGCTTGCTGCGCAAGGCATTGATTCGGTCATCGTTTGCGGCTTTTCGACCAGTGGCTGCGTGCGCGCGAGTGCCGTTGACGCCTTGCAATGCAATTTGCGGGTGGTCATCGCTGCAGACGCATGTGGAGACCGCGACGCGGTGGCCCATGACTACAACCTACGGGATCTGGGCCTAAAAACTGGCGATGTGCAGTCAACGGCAGATATTTTGATGCTTCTCGCCCAATCCAAACTCACCGCGTAAGCTCCAAAACCGAAAGCCTCACATGCTCAAAACCTATCGCCCTTGGATTTTGCTCACCTTCGCCATGCTCATGCTCTTGGTCAGCAACGGCATGATTTTGTCGGGCTTGAGCGCTTTTGATAAACCATTGATCGCCGAGTTTGGCTGGAGCCGTGGCACCTTAAAGCTGCGCGACCTGATTACGTTGCTCGCGACGGGGCTTGCCGCGCCATTCATGGGCGCAGTCATTGATCGCATCGGCGTTCGCAAGTTAATCATGATTGGCGCCGCGGTGTTGAGCTCAGCCTACGCTTTTTACGGCAGCATCACCAGCCCCTGGCAAGCGTATGTGATTCACTTGCTATTTGCGGTGGTCTTGATCGGTTGCGGGCTCAATGTCGCGGTGATCTTGGTGTCAAACTGGTTTGAGGCCAAACGCGGCACTGCATTGGGCATTGCCATCGCTGGCACGAGTTTTGGCGGCATTATTTTTCCGCAAGTCATCACCCAATTGGTTGCTCAAGGCGGCTGGAGAAACGCTTTCACCACCCTCGCGGTGGTTCCGATCGTGTTGCTGGTTGTGGCGTTTTTTGTCGTCAAATCGCGTCCATCTGATGTGGGCGAGCTGGCCTACGGTGCCAAAGCAGGCAATGTGGCGACCCTCAAACCCAGTGGCGAGCTGGCGGGGATGACGTTTGGTGAAGCGACTTCAACCGCGACGTTTTGGATGTTGTGCTTCATTGCATCCATGACGTTTTACGCCATGATGTCTGCCATGGCTCATTTGTTTTTGCACATGCAAGACATGGGCTTCAGCCCACCCGAAGCCGCCAAAGGCTTGAGCGTCATGTTTGGCATGGCCTTGATCGG
>JANOPN010000214.1:0-6002 GCA_031421855.1 Comamonadaceae bacterium | reverse complement strand
AACGAAAAAGGACCGGGCGACCAATCTGACCCACGAGGTTGGTGCCTCAAAGTCTCAAACAGCCTGTCCCAGCCCTACCGAAAACTCAGTTGACTGAGCATCCAAATTGTCGGCACTTTGAAGATACGAGGTCTCCCATTTTGCACGGACGCTTCTTGCCTTTGCGGTGATCTTTTTTTGCCTCAAATCGGCACTTGGTCAACGGATTCATTGGTTTTGTTGCTATCAATTCGGGATGAATCCGGAGTCATTCGGATGCCAATTTATCGTCGGCAATTCACTTCCACAAACTTCAGCATGTCCATGGCGGTAGGCGCGCCTCTGGCAGCTGGGTTGTTGAATTGGCGTTTGCCAAGCGCCATGGTTTTCGTTTGATAAGAACCCAGAATGCTGATGGTTGATCCGTTTTGCGCTTGGAGGGCGTTTGGCGCGGTGAAGCGAACGCTGAAGTGCTGGGCCTGACCTGAACGATTTTGGAGCTCGGCGACGTAGTTCACCGTTGAGCTGTTGCCGGAGGATTGCACGGTGCTGTACAGGCTGTTAAGTGCCAGATTGCCCTCGCAGTACTTCGCGACTTGCGCGCGTGCGCCTGGCAAAGCGGCTGCGAGCAGCAACGCTGAAATGACTGCGGTGCGGTTGCGGCGGTAAGTGTTATTTGGGAGATCCATGGTTGCAAGTCCTCGGGGTTGTAGCGGGTTGGCAGTGCGCGGCGTGATCGCAGCGCCAGCAAGGCGCAGCGCTGGCACAGGCCAGGGCGTTGACGCACGGACCCATGCCGTGGTCGGGATAAAAATATAAAGCGCGACGCGCCAAAGTCAATGAACGAATTGACAAAACCCGCAGTTTGACCGACCTTCCCAGATTTGGGGCCGGGTCTGAAATCTAAAGTGTCTCGCACCTCACGACTTCCCCGAGCCCCTGCGTTAAAGCGCCATGTCAGCCGTCCTCACCCGTTGCTGATCCGCGCCACGTTCATACCCATCTTTGTTGCAAACATGCAATCGGTGTTGGGTCTTTCGCTTTGACATTCCTGCTGGCAATTCAGCGGTATGCGTGCCGTTCGGCCGTCATGGCGGTGGCCCTGTATCCCGTCACATCGCGCGGAGCTAGGCGTGAGGACACCTTCAACACCAAGCAGTCCATCAAGTTTGACGATCAGGGCTTCGAGCGGGCAAGATCGTTCGAATCACCTGAATTCTCTACCGGCAACATGCCGTCGAGCTGTTCAATGATGTATTTTTTAGTCAAAATTGATAGCAAAAACTTCAATGAATCCGGTGACCAACGACCGAATTACCTGATAATTTACTCACTGAGCCTCATTTCACTGGCGTCAGTGCTCGGTCGGTATTTTGGGTGGCGATGTTTCAGCCGCTTTCTCCGCCGCGAGCCGGGCGCGCTTGCGTGCCGGGGTTCTCATGATGTAGACCACGATGCTGACTGGCAGCGCGCCGTAAAGCGTGAAGGTGAAAAAAGCGCCCAGCAGCGTGCCGTTTGGCGCCGCAGCCTCGGCCGCTGTCATCATCACCACGACGTACAACCAAGCGATAACGATCAAATACATAATTCAAAGAGGTAAACAGGAGAAAAGCCGTGGATTTTCAGCAGATTTGGCAGCAAATTCAGTCGCAGATTCAGTCGTCCATGGCCCAAGCCGCCACGCCTCCTAGCCTGCAGACGCCCGATTTGGTTGCGCTTTTTAAGGGGGCAAGCGCCAAAACCTTGGCTCGGGTTGCGAAAATCCAAATGCAGTATCTCAAAGAAGCGCAAGCCTTGTCCCTGAAGGGGCTGAACCCCACGGCGATGGGCGCGGCTGAGCCCCCGCCCGTGACGGACAAGCGTTTTGCCAGTGACGCTTGGACTAAAAACCCGGTTTTTTCGCAACTCGCCCAGCAGTATTTGCTGAATTCGCGGACCTTGGTTGCGTTGGCAGATTGTGTTGAGGGTGACGTCAAAACCAAAGCCCGCGTGCGTTTTGCGGTCGGCCAAGCGATCGACGCGGCCAGCCCTGCGAACAGCATGGCGTTAAATCCCGAAGCGCAGGCTTTGGCGATTGAGTCCAAAGGGCAAAGCGTCGCGGCCGGGCTCAAAAACCTGTTTGCCGACGCCAAGCAAGGGCACATGAGCCAAACCGACGAGAGTCTGTTTGAGGTGGGTCGCAATGTTGCGACAACACCGGGAGCAGTTGTTTTTGAAAACGCGTTTTTTCAGCTCATTGAATACCAGCCGACCACGCCGCAGGTCTTCGCGCTGCCGTTCTTGATCATTCCGCCATGTATCAATAAGTTTTATATTTTGGATCTGCAACCGGCGAATTCATTCGTCGCGCATGCCGTTGCCCAAGGTCACCGCACATTTGTGCTGAGTTGGCGCAACCCGGACGCCAGTCTTGCCCAAGCCACGTTCGACGACTACATTGAACACGCGGCGATTGAGGCGATCAACGTCACCCGCAAGCTGACAAATGCGCCGCAAATCAACGCGCTGGGCTTTTGCGTTGGCGGCACTATTTTGGGTACGGCGATGGCCGTTCTCGCCGCCCGTGCGGAGTCAAATCAGCGCAAATCCGCCTTGCCAGAAGTCGCCAGCGCCACGTTTTTGACCACGCTGCTGGATTTTTCTGACACGGGTGTGCTTGATTTGTTCATTGACGAGTCGTTCGTCAAATACCGCGAAGACCAACTCAACAAGCCGGGGGTTGGCGGCTTGCTCAAAGGCCGGGAGCTCGCGAGCACCTTCAGCTTTTTGCGACCCAATGAGTTGGTCTGGAACTACGTGCAAGGCAACTACCTGAAGGGCAAAACACCGCCGCCGTTTGATCTGCTGTATTGGAACTCCGACAGCACCAACTTGCCCGGCCCCATGTATTGCTGGTATTTGCGCAACACCTATTTGGCCAACAAACTGTGCGAGCCGGGTCAAACCACGGTGTGTGGGTCGCCAGTTGATTTGGGCAAGATCACGCAGCCTGCGTATGTTTATGGCAGCCGCGAGGATCACATCGTGCCCATCGGCGGCGCATATGCCTCTCTTCAGCACTTGGGCGGCCCGACACGTTTTGTGATGGGAGCCAGCGGGCACATCGCCGGCGTGATCAACCCACCAGCTGCAAACAAGCGCAGCCATTGGCTAGCACCGACCCCGTCAAACGACAAACTCAGCCGTGGAAAGCGCAGCAAAGCCGCAGCCTCTGGACCAACCGCGCACCCCGCAACCCACGCCGAGTGGCTGGAAACCGCGACCGAGCGCGCCGGGAGCTGGTGGCCTGATTGGGCGGCTTGGCTGGCAGGCCATGGTGGCGAAATGCGCAGTGCGCCCACCACTTATGCGGCACCGGCGATCGAGCCCGCGCCGGGGCGCTACGTCGCGGCGAAGGCGACTTGAGCCCCTGAATGACGCTGCATCGGGTAAGTGCGCGCTGTCAAACGCGCGACTTGCTGCCAAAATCGGCTCAAACTTGTTTTGAGTCGTGATTTTGAGTGTTTTGTGCTCTTGGTCGCCGAATTCATTGGGTTTGTTGCTATAACTTTTGATTATCCATTGGAGTAAATGATGACCCAACCAACATCGCAAAAAGTAGCCTACGTCACCGGCGGCATGGGCGGTATCGGCACCTCGATTTGCCAGCGGCTCCACGCCGATGGGTTCAAGGTCATTGCCGGATGCGGGCCAACCCGCGATCACGCCAAGTGGCTGGCTGAGCAAGCGGCACTGGGCTTCACGTTTTACGCCAGTGCCGGCAACGTGGCCGACTGGCAAAGCACGGTGGACGCGTTCACCGCGGCGCGGGCGCAGCACGGTCCCATTACCGTGTTGGTCAACAACGCGGGCATCACGCGTGACCGCATGTTCTTGAAGATGACCCGCGAAGACTGGGACAGCGTCATCGACACCAACCTCACCAGCATGTTCAACGTCACCAAGCAAGTCGTGCCTGACATGGGGGAGCAGGGCTGGGGGCGCATCATCCAGATTTCGTCGGTCAACGGGGCAAAAGGGCAGGCTGGCCAAACCAACTACTCAGCCGCCAAAGCTGGCATGCACGGCTTCACCATGGCGCTGGCCCAAGAAATGGCCAGCAAAGGCGTGACCGTCAACACCGTCAGCCCCGGCTACATCGGCACCGACATGGTCAAAGGCATCCGCTCAGATGTGTTGGAGAAGATTGTCGCCACGATCCCAGTCAAACGCTTGGGCGAGCCATCTGAGATTGCCGCGATCGTGGCCTGGTTGGCCTCGAACGACGGCGGGTACTCAACTGGGGCCGACTTTTCGGTCAACGGCGGCTTGCACATGCACTGACCGCCGAGCTGACCGCCGTTTAAACCTCTGGCTCAGGCTGCAGGTTTGGGCGGTGGTGGCTTGATTTCGGCCCCGAGTGACGCGGCCGTGATTTCATGTGTCCATTTGGTTTGACCGTCCGCGTTGATCACGCTGACGACCATGCGCCGATCGAACTTGGTGCCTTCGAACCGAATGCGGCAAAAGTTGCGCTCACCCATCACCACGGTGCCGGGCACCAGGTTGTCTCTAACCCGGAGCGACTCATCAACATACACACCACTGGTCATGGGTGAGCTCGTCATGTCGTGCAGCGCATAGTGGCCGGGCCGCTCAATTCGCGTGAGCTCGCTTCGGTGCACGTCGCCACTCATGAACAACACGCCAGTGATCTTCGACTCAGCCAAAAACTTCAAAAAGTCGTCCCGCTCAGCGGGGTAGTCTTGCCAGCTGTCACCGCGTTTGCCTTTGTGCAACATTTGTGATCCGCCCGCGATGATTTTGAATCGCCCAGTCGAGGTGAGTAGGGCGTTTTTCAACCAGCGCATTTGCCCATCCCCAAGCATCACGCGCCGGGCATCGTTCAGCTTGTGGTCGTCGCGGTACCAGCGATCGTCTAGCAAGAAGAAGTCCGCGTCTGCAAAGCCAAACGTCGTGAAAGCACCCGGTGTGCCTGGAATGCCGTAGCTTGGATTCGCCCAATATCGCTTTTGCAGAGCCAAGGCTTCGTCTTTGAATACAAAGCTTGCGTTCGAGTCGTTTTGTCCGTAGTCGTGGTCATCCCAAATTGCCGCGTGGCTGCCCGTTCTCAGCAGCTTCTGAACATACGCTTGCTTGCGCTCGTAAGCCCATCGGGTTGCCATGCCGTCTTTGCTGCTGTAGTCAACCTCGCGGTAGTACAAGTTGTCGCCCAACCAAAGCATCAAATCGGGTTGTTGCGCGGCCATCACATCAAAAATGTCATGGCGATCGCCGTATGGCCTGCCGGGGCGATCCACATCAGGCTCGTTGCCATAGTTGCAAGACCCAGCCAACAGCGTGAAGTTCGGCGCGTCGGTGCGCCACTGCCACAGGCTTTGCGTGCGAATGCTTTGCGCGCCGCCGGCGGCGACTCCGTCAAGAAGCAACTGGTAGCCGTACGCAGTGCCCGGCGTCAATCCAAAAAGGCGGATGTGACCACTGAACTGGCTGGCCTGGGCGAGGTCAGTGGTCGCACTTTTGGTGCGAGAAGTTGGGCTACTGGCGACCCAATACTCAATAGAGGCCGAGCAAGGTGCGTCGGACTGAACCCAAATCGACACGCCGCGCATCTCTGCTGGTCCGGCCATTGGCCCCGAGACCAATTTACCGAGGCGGCCACCGCTGGCGGTTGCCAAAGGGGTTTGCGCTGAAGCCGTCACGGGTGCAACCAGTCCTGCAAGCATGGGTGCAGCGAGCATGGAGCCCAACGCGCCTGCGGCCAGCGATCGCCGCGAGGTCTTCGCATCAAGTGGATTCATGTTTTGTCCTAGTGGTGATGTCGCGATCGTACGCAAGGGCTCTCGAAGAGCGGGCATGAAAGTGAAAAAAAGCACAGACACGCCTCAAAACCCTCGTAAACCCTGATACATTATGGCCTCTTCGAAAGGAGTGCGGGCTTACTTGGAGGCGTCTTGTAGATGCTGAAGCTAGGGTGAGGATGTTGGCGGGGAATCTCAAAAATTCTTCGCAAGCTGACTCAA
>JANOPN010000213.1:0-2393 GCA_031421855.1 Comamonadaceae bacterium | reverse complement strand
CTCGCCCGGCTGTCCAATATCCATGGGGCGAGTTATGCACATGAGCGGTCTTCGGGGTGGTCAACTTCGTTCGCCTGTACTTCTTTGAACACCGAAAATAAATCAAAAAATGGGTTGACTTTTAAGACGGTATCTGACCCTTATTTTCTCATTTTGCGTGCAAAATGGGAGACCTGCTATTGATTTAAAAGTAAATTGAAAGTAGAACGGCAAATGGCAGCCTGGCCCAGCACCCTGTACTGAGCGATGGTTTTGAGCGGAATGGGAAATGAAGGCACTGAGCCCGATTTGCTAAAAAGCGCACAATGGCTAACAAAGCAACTTTGGGGCGTGCGAACTTTGGGGCGCGCCTGTGCCCAAGTTGCAAAATCAAAACACCATTGAGGAACATCGCATGCTGTCCAAGCCACGCTATTTTCGTGCCGTCAACACCCTTGCAATTTGGGTTTGCGCGTTCGCACCCGGCATCACGCTCGCCCAAAAGCCTGCGAACCCACCACCGCTCATTGCGCCGCTGCTACCGGGCGCGGCGCAGCCCACGGTGGGCGACGAAGGCAAACGGGTTGCGAAGCTTGAACTGGAGCAGCTCAACGCGCTGCTCGTGCAGATCACCAAAGATCGGGCTGAGGCGCAGCCAAACCAGCAAGAACTGGAGGCGCTACTCAAGCAGGTGCAGACGCGAGTGGCTGGGTCTACCCCCACCACGGTTGCCGCAGCACCGACAAAATTCACGGGTGCCAGCCCGCTTCCCGTGAGCGGTAGTGCCGGGGAGATCCTGCTCGCACTCAAAGCCATGCAGGCCAACCAGGCCAGCTTGCTGGACGGTCGCCTAACTACAAAAATGGGTGAGGTCACCCAACAGCATCGCAGCGATACCGCGACGCGAGTGAACGACGCGAAGCAACGCGAGGCTGAACTCGGTGCACTGCGGTCGGCGTTGCAGGATTTGCAGCAAATTTACTCGACGCTCGACGCGCCCCAGATAAAAAGGATGCCGCAGCTTGCTGGGCCGATGTTTGCCACGATGCTGCAGGCACGGCAACGCGAAATTAACAGTTCACTTGCAGCGGGTGGCTATGCCAACGGCCTGCCCAGTTTGAAAGGCAGCAGGTTTGGGCCCAACCTACAGCCCGACACCACGCACACGCAAATTCAAAATGCGATCGCTGAACTCAAGCTCAGCATTGACAAGCTGGGCGCGACGACACAAGCCAATGCAAGCAACTTGCACGCCACGACCGCCAATCACGCTGAGTTCCTGGACACGATGACCAAACTGATCAATCAATTGAATGAAAACCGCAGCGCAATCGTCAGCAACCCGCGCTAAGGTGCCCTTGGGCTGGGACGCGACCTTGAGGCAGGCAAAGAACCGTTGCTTTGGTGGCCTCTTCCTGGCGATCAGTGAGTCGGCTGATTAGGGATGGGCGTGCTGGGCGCGAGGCCATTCACGGCACGACCCAACGGGAACCGAGCTGAGTACCGAGGCGGGGACTGCCGGCACCCAATCGGTCGACAAATTTCATTATTCATAGCAAAGAAGTGAATAAAAACGCTGACACCGGGGTGATATTGCTCCAAATTTGCCCCGCATCGCCCGTCGGTAACTTCGCCGCCGCGCCCGCTGGGCAGGTCGGTCTCGGGTTTCAATTCCGAGTTTGAAGCCAAATAGCCTATCTGTCTCCGTATTCATTCATTTTGTTGCTATGAATTTCAAAGTAAATCGGGGTTGGAACGGAAAATGGCAGTCATGCCCCTGTTCGTCTTGCTGGCGCCCGACTGCCGCCATTGGAACACCTGGGTTTGGCTTCCATCGTCGTTGTCTCGCAGCACATCTTGCTGCATGCCCGCCTTGAGCAGTACTCGGTGTGAAGCGACGTTGGCTGGTGCGGTGGTTGCAATGATGTGTTGAAGGCCGTGCGTGTCCGCGCCGTAGTGGATAAGGCCAATGACGGCCTCGGTCGCAAAGCCGCAACCCCAGTGCGAGCGCAAGTAGGCGTACTTCACCTCAGGCTCAGGTTGCCCACCTGGATGGACGATTCCGCAAAAGCCTATGACGCCGGGCACCTGCTTGCGCTCGACCGCGAACATGCCGTAGCCGCGCCTGTCGTAGTTGGCGCTCGTCACGGACAGCCACTTGGCGGACTCTTCATGAGCGATTGGTCTTCCGTCGCCAACCCATCGCATGGCCTCGCCATCGCCGTACACGGCCTGTATTGCCGGGAGATCCGAGTCTTGCGAGCGGCGAACGACTAATTCTATTTCCATATCAATAGAGCCATAATATGAAATCCAAACAACCGAAGATTTCACCATGGCCAGGATTGCACGCGGGGAAGATGCTGTCGATAATGCGATGCAAGTCATCGCCAACGCTGTAACTGTCGAGCAGT
>JANOPN010000212.1:0-17611 GCA_031421855.1 Comamonadaceae bacterium | reverse complement strand
GGGGGGGGGGGGGGGGGGGGGGGGGGGGGGGGGGGGGGGGGGGGGGGGGGGGGGGGGGGGGGGGGGGGGGGGGGGGGGGGGGGGGGGGGGGGGGGGGGGGGGGGGGGGGGGGGGGGGGGGGGTGGTGGTGGTGGTGGTGGTGGTGGTGGTGGTGGCGGTGGTGCAATTTGCACCTTCGAGCGCCGAACCAAAAAGGCAAGCGTTTTATCGTCGCCGGTCAACTTGAATGTTGCAGCGTTGCTCAAGGCGGCTTGTACCTGCGCGTTTCGCTGTGACTCAGGTGCGGCGACCACGTTTGCGAGAACTGGTTCCATGAACGGTCGAAAAATCTTTTTGCCATCAGGCCCGGGAATCGGCTGCAGTGCAATGTCTGCTGCTCCGTCCGTCATCAGTGCAAAAACGTCGCCACCTGAGTTTGGGTCTACAAAGTCCCACACTAAATGCGTGGCCCAGCTGTCTTCAGTGATGAAACGGGTTTCATTTGCGAACTCCGTCCGACTCTGAACGGTAATCTGCGGTTTAGCAAAATAGTCCGTTTCGCCGACATCACTTTCCGACCCGATCTCTGACTTCATGATTACGGTGTCACCGAGGAACAGCATCACCCCCCATGTTGGCCCGATCGCGAGTGCTGCGATGTTGCAGTGATAGTCGCGTAACCCGGTCAAAGCCGGGTTCAGCTGACGACGTGCTTCAAAAACGATTCGCTTGATGTGATCTCCCACCGCGTTTCTGCTGTTTCGAGCGACAGCGTTTGCTTCTACGGCCAACACAAGATCGTAGAGTTGCGTACAAATCGACTTTGAGAAGTGTTGTGATCCTTCCTTTGCGAACCTTGCGGTCCCAGCACCATCCGACACTGCGACCGAAATCGTGGAATCCCCGCTTCGGCATTCGGTAGCAATCGAGTCTTGATTCGGAACATCTTTGTCAACGTGCGACTTGCCTTGGACGCTTGCATACGCCAAAAGCCACTTCTCATTGAGTATCGTCATGGTTCACCTCCCCTCGCGACATTGGTGTTGAAAGTTCATGCCTGTACGTTCGCCCAAGCATTTGTCGATGCCATCTGAATCGAATCACCGGGCGCGCTCTTTGCGGCTTCGCTGCTGCTTTGAGACAGCCACACGAAAAACTCCTTGAACTTCGCTGCGCTCAAGTTGACCGGCGGAGTTGCGTGAGAAATTTGCGAGAGGACGGCCATATCCGCACCATCAACGCCCACTGGGAAAATGACACACCGTTTTTGCTTTTCTGCTTCGCGGCACTCTGCGGTCGCACCTTGCCAATCCGCAGCGGTGTCTGACGGCCCGCCATCTGTCAGCACAAACATCCAAGGTCTTGTGTACGCGATTCCGTTACTTTTCAGAGCGAGCTTCTCTTGCTCGATCACTTGAAGTGCGATCCTCAAGCCCTGAGCCAATGGCGTTAAGCCACCTGGACTGAAATCAAACGGCTCGTAATCCACGATATCCGTCCAGTTCATCATGAGCGATGCCTCGTCTTGAGGACCCCCCACAAGAACGATCGCCACTCGTACCCTGTTTCGCGCGACTTCATCAGACATCAAATCGTCCTTGAAGACACGAAGTCCTTCGTTCAACAACTGCATGCGAGTCTTGCCGGTTGATGCAACGACCTCCGCCATTGATCCAGATGCATCCACCACCAAAACACACAACTGACGTTGGCTAGGATTACTTTGATAACTGACTTCACGTACTTGCATTTCAGACTCCATTGAAAAAAACTATCGCGCAACAACACGCGTACTTGCCAAAAAATCGTGCAACGTTTGCCGGGCAGGATTGAACCAAGCCAACGCATAACCAAAACCCAGCGGCAGGCTGGATAAGAAACGACAGGCGAACCGGCCACTCGCTCGACCAAATCGAAGCCGAACCCCATTCGCATCAACGACTTTGATCGAGAAAATTCGCTTACCGATAGATCCTTGCCAGCGACTACATTCGGGAATAGCAAAGTACAGCCATGACGCAACCAGTGGACCAACTAGCGGAATTACTGAGTTCGCAATGAACGCCAGCAGTCCGAGAACAACGATGTCGAACACAGCAGCGCCGACTCGCGGCCCCATGCGCGCCGCTTGGATACCAGTACCTGCCCAAGTGCCAGAGAATCTCGACGGAAGTCTTGATCGCCACGAACTGCGTGGCTGAGTTGCTCGGCTAGGGCCGTACGAATTGCGAACAAAATGGACAGACCGACCACATCGAGGACAAAACCGGACTCCGGCTCCAAGACTCTTAACGCATTGCACGCAAGACATCGAAATCAGCCACCCCGATGCATGACAAGTGCACCAGCCCAAAGATCATGCAGCGATTGCTTCTTGGAGGTCCAGATGATGAAGAAATTACTGATGTATACAGTAGGGGACAGCACATCCAAGACATTTCGGCCAAAACTTCTTAAAAACGACAGCCTGACGCCATTGGAGTCGCAAACAACGAGCCCCATGATCATCTGGCCAATCGTTGCCTGCCATTTATAACACTGCATCGCCGTTGGATAAGCAAACCATGACAGCGCGAAAAACCATATTAATACGATTTCTTCATGAACCACATCAATAGGCCTCACAAAGACAAAATAAAAGACTGTCGTTGCACCCAACAAAACCAATAGATCAATGAAATTCGAAACAAGTCTCCGCCAAAATCCCGCATACGCCATGCTACTGACATTTACACTAACTCGTTGCGGCACCACTGACGACACGCCATTACCAATTGGAATATTAGACCACGCATTTTTATTTATTGGAGAAGACGACCCGAATTTTCCATGTCCACAGACAGGGCAAAATTGAAAACTAGCCCTACCCTCTGCACCACATTTTTGACAATACATTTCGCCACCCTTTTAAATACAAATCTGCAACAGATCATTCGACAACATTAAATTTTCTCAGCTCTTTGCCATCAAACGACACTTTACAATACTCACCGGTCGTGAAATTTCCGGGCCAGCCTTGTTGAAACCCAAGTTCCGTTGCCTCGCTAGGGCTCATGGAAAATTGAAAAATTTTGCTTGCGCCAGCTTGCTGATAACAAGTCAATTGAAATGAAACGTACCTTGCGCTTGCGTTTCGAATCATCAACACATGCGATCCCTCTTGAATAAACGATGGCCTGCGCGTGAACTCCAGTTGACCGATAGCCAATGTTTGCGCCTCCGCTTCCGCCCTCACTTGAGCCGCCTCTCGATCTGCGTCAAGCTGACGTTGACGTTCAATCCGATCACGCTCATCAGCCGCCCTCTTTGCTTCTGCCGCCTTTTCGGCCTGCTGTTGACGTATCCCATCAATCTCTGCCTGCATTTTCTCAATTCGCAATCTATCGGCAAGCAATTCTGATTCAGACTTTCCACAACCGAATAGCATGACTAACGGTATGGACAAAATTAGCCAGTTGACCTTTCCAGATCTCACGTCAAATCCATGGAGTGATAGCTACATGCAGTTAAGTCGCTCATCCGATTTTCATGTCGAAATCAGAAGCTTTAAATACGTGATCCATCACTTGGCTGTTTTTTGTGTTGATCACTAAATTGACAACCCCTGTAACAGATATCGTTTTGGAAACACCTATTTTCGATAGATTCACTTGATTGGAAGCAACAACCGGCACAGTCCAGCGATCACTGGATGCTCGACGTGCTGAATATTTGAAATTCATACCACTCTTCAAAACACCTTCTAACAATGGTTTTATAAACGTACTAAATTCTTTACTGGCGGCTTCACTCATCATTTTCGCTATTACCGACAAGTTACCTTGCACCCACTCCTGGGCGATAGCAATCGCTCTTTCTTCATTGTCAGTTCGTGAAGAGCAACCGACAACAAGCAAAATTGCTGCAGATGTCGTCGTCAAAACCATTTTTCTTCTAGATTGAATCATTTCAATTTCCTTTTGTCTATTCACACCGAACATCCGTCGCATACATCACTTGATTTTTAAAAAATGCACCGTCGCCACGCAATTTCTTGCACAACGAGTCGGATTGTTTTTTGATGCCGTCTTCCGCTTCGCTTCGGGTAGAGCCCCGAAATTCGGTACGAAATGGTTTGGTTGAGTTGCCCAAACCGCCCACCGTGCAGCGGAATTCGCACATGAAGCGGTTTGCCCCCGCTTTGCCTTCGTTTTGGTATTTGCGGCTGGCCTCGGCGGCCTCTGTGCGGCGTTCTGCAACCGCCACCATCAATCGCCCGTCTGTCGCCCAATACTGCTCGGTCATTTGCCGCGCTTCTGACTCGACACCCGAGACGGTTTGGGTCGCGATCAGTTGGCGGCCAGGGCGTTTGAGGTCGTCGAAGTTGATGTCAACACCTTTGGTTTGGGCCAGGGTGGTGGTGGCGACTGCGGTTGCAACGATGGCACCGGCGATCAGCGTACTGAAACAGGCTTTCAGCCCCGTCCGACAGTCTTTTATGAATGATTTTGGCACTTGGTCACGGTATTCATTGGGTTTGTTGCTATGGTTTTTGATTGGCGTGTAGGTCACCCCATCGTGCCAGCTCAAGCGACTTGAGCTGGGCTGTGACCACCGGGTTGCCAATGGCGGTGATGACGGTGTAGCCACCCGCTGAGCCACGGTTCAAAAATGCGATGGCAACACTGCCGAGCGCAAAGGGCACGGTCGCCTCGTAGCTTGGCGGTCGCAGGGTGAGCTTAAAGTCTTTGACGACGCGCACGTCGTCTCGTTTGTCAAAACTCCCCACCCAAATGGTGTTGCTGCGCTGCTGCGCTTGGCGCGGAACCTCGACCGAGACAGTCACTGTGGCGTCGTATACACCTTGTTTGAGTCGAATGGGGCTACCCGCTGCGTTGCCTTTGAGCGAAATTGAGCCGCCCACCGCACGGGTGGCCGTGAAGTTGTGCTCACAAAACATCCAGCATCCGCCCTGAGCCGAGCGCGTCGCGCTGGGCTCCAGCGTCATGGCCATGGAGAACAAGCGGCTCTTGTCGGTGAGCGCAGTCACGGCCAAATGCTCTAGCTTGGTGCGGTGTTCGTCATTGGTGGCGAGTCGCTGGGCTTGCTTGGCGTCAACCGGTTGCTCAATGAGCAAGTAGGCGTTGTAGTAGCCCTCAAAACTGTTTTGGCCACGCATGCGCTCGATGAGCTTTAGAAACACACCGGGGGCGCGCTTGTCTGGGTCGGCCTTTGCGAAATCGGTCAAGAAATCTTTGATGTCGTCTGGCTCGGCTTGGGCTGCGTTTGCCTTGGCAAAGCTTGCGTCGTATCGCTCGCGGAAACGGGGGTCAATCCGCTCAAAGTAGGTCAAAGGCATGCTGCCGGGCACGGTGTGCTCCAGCGAAAACGGCCTGAAGTCATCGACCTTAGCGAACCACGCGTGCATAACCTCGCCTGGGCGAAGATAGATGGCTGAACCGCCTTTTCGGTCGACCAGTTGCGACGCGCCTTCGGTTCGGATCAGGTCGCTGTAGGTGCCGTTGCTGCCCAGGAGCCGAAGCGTTTGGCGGCGAATCATGGCGCTGGGCGCGTTAGCCGCACGCTGCAAACCGTGAATTTCCAGCAAGATTCCTGCTTCGCCGCTCCAAATTTTCGTGAGCTTCATGCCTGACTGCCCGGCCCCGTCAACTGAGTCCGCCAATTGATCCATGACATACACCCGGGCACTGGTTGAGGCTTGCAAAAAATCCCGAACGATGGCTCGCGTTGCATCGGGTGCGACGAGCTGGGGGGCATCGGCAGCCTCGGCCCCAACTGCTTGGGTGGGTGTATTGGCTGGCATGCCAATTGATGGCGTTTGAACCTGAGCACCCGACGACATGGCGATTGCCATCACCCAAAGTGTTAATACTTTGGGGACAAGCGTTGTAATCGCGCTCATGGGGTTGTCTGAATGCTGGATCACGAGATGCTGCGATTGACTATTTTTTCTGCCCACCAAAGACGTTGCTGAGAATTCCAGCAGCGTTTTGCAAAAACTTGTCCAAACCTGAAGCCAATTGATCTGCAAATCCAGCAGCAGGGGCTCCGCCCGTGATTCGCTCGACGGTTTCACCGATGACAATGATTTCAGTTCGGCGGTTTGACTGTCGCCCATCAGGGGTGGTGTTGTCCGCAACTGGTTTATTGAATCCGAAACCCGTTGCCTGAATGCGCGAAGCCGCAACACCGCTGGCAATCAACCCATCGCGCACGGCATTGGCGCGCTGGGTCGACAACGCTTGATTCAACTCGGCAGTACCGACGTTGTCGGTGTGCCCCTCGACGACCACGTTTGCCTTGGTTTTGTCTTTCAGAATACCGGCCACACGCTGCACAAACACTTGTCCATCAGCCTTGACCTCTGCTTTACCCGTTTCAAACATGATCCGCTCGTCGGACGTGATCTGCGCTCCCCGATCGGTTTGCTTGATGACAACGGCTTTGCGCTTGCCGTCTTTGTCGTAGTTGGGGTCTGTCCCCGTGCTTTGGCCGGTAGAACCACCCTGACCGGTGCCGCCGCTAGGCGCAGCGCAACCAACCAGCAACGCAACAGTCAACAGGGCCGCCAACCGTGACGTCGCGTGGCTGGTTAGGTCAATGTGATTAAATCTGCTCATGGAAACCTCTGTCTTCAGTGAAAAAATGCGCTTGCACTGGTGTGACGCGGGTGATGCGGCTCGGTTACGCCCGTACAAACCCTTAGATCGCGAAAGCATCGTCGGCGGGCCAAGGTGACTGCGCAAGTGGCCGAAGGGTTGATCGACCCTGCCTCTGTCCAGGCTACGTCGCGATTCAGCGACGGACAGGCCCAAGGTTTGTGTACGCGGGCCAAAGAACGAAGGAGCCACGCTTTGTCGAATGCCGCTCTCGCGGGGGTGACTTCGCGGGTGTTGGGCTTGGTTGCATGCTTGCTGTGTTGGGCGAGTTTCAGCTTCGCGCACGCTAGTGATGAACAACCACTGGCCAACGTACCAACTTACGCAGTGAATGCAGACGCGCAGCTCAAAGCGGCAATAGATGCCATTGGACGTGAAAGACAACAATTTAAGGATGCGTCAGCAGGCATCCTGAGCAAGTTTGAAAGCGTGCATCGTGTGTTGCCCTATGCAAGCAACGACCTTCGCTCGAATTATTTGCTGGAGTACTTGTCCATCGCGGTGCTTAACGGTGATGCGCCATCGGCTGATCGCTTAATCGAAGAGCAACATCGACTCACCCGCCAAGGCGTGGGTCGGCCGTGGCAGCCACCCGAACATTTTGAGATCACCACTCGTTACTGGCAGGCGCACCACAACAACGTCGCAGGTCGCTACGATGAGTCACGAGCTCAGATGGTGCTCCTGTTTAACGACGTACTCACTGACTTGCAACTCAAACGGCCAGACGCTCGAGCTCGATTGAGATTTTTGTTTGTCACGATATCTGGGCAACGAATTTGGCACACCGAAACCGCCGCCCTGTCGGAAAAAGTGGCTGAACACTTGGGGGCTTTCGATGAGCTGTCCATTCGTGCGCTGCTGGCCGGCTCGTTCAGTTTGCGGGTGGTCGGTCAGTACGACCGGGCTGAGCGCATGACGCAGCGCGCTCACGATTGGGCTCACGCCTACCAAGGGCCTGGGGCCGAGCGCGTGCGTGCCAGCGCGGCATCGCAACACGGCCTGGTATTGATGGGCCAAGGCAAATACGTTGAGGCCAAGCCATTTGTGGAGTTTGCCCGAGACGAGACCACGCGGCTATCGAACCGAACGGAGATTTCGAGACCGTGGATTTGGTTGTCCTCTGGACACCTCTACAGCCAGCTGGGTGAGTACGACTTAGCCATTCAGAATTACGAACGTGCCATTGAGCTGTACAAAGAAATCGTTGATGCCAAAGGCAAGCCCTACTACGATTCAATCAACATCTATTTGACCAATCATTGGATCGCGCAGGTGCATGCACTTGCAGGCAGGCCAAAGCAAGCGCTGGCCGTGTTTGACGAAACCATGCGCATAGATCGCATGTGGACATCGATGGACCCGTGGGTACATGCTGCATTTCCCGTGATCGCGCAAGTGTTAGCTGATGCCGGGCGATTTGTTGAGGCCACGCAGCTGCTAGACCTTGCCCGGCGCGGAGCCTTGCATAGCCATGGTTCCGAGTCCGCGAGCATTGCGCAACTGGACGCGGCTTTGGGCGCATTGCAAGTGGCGCAAAGTCGGGCTGATTCGGGGCGCAGTGCCAGCGCCCCGCCGAATGACTCAGCCTCGCAGCACTTTGCCGCAGCACTGGCCATTCAGTTGCATGACCCCAATTCAATGGCCATGGCCAACATTTGGTTCGCCATTGGGCACGCGCTGGACCAAGGCCAGACGACTCACATTGGCAGCCTGTTAGCCTACAAGCTTGGTGCCAGCTCATTGGCCGGGGCTCGCCAGCGGGCGACAGCTCAAGACACAGGCGTCATCGCGGTGGGCGGCTACCTGCCGACATTGCAACGTTTGGTCGATTTGCTGTTGCGGGAGCAGCGGTTCTTGGAGGCAGAAGAGGTGCAATTGCAGCTCGGGCGCGAGGAGCAGATTGCATTTGCGCGTCGCAGCCCACTGCGACGATCTGGCGGTTTGATCGAGCGGGCGAACACTGTATCAGCCGTCAAAACACATGAGCAATTCGCGCTACCACTGACCAAAAGCGAGTCTGCCGTTTTGCCACAACTGCAGACGGCCACTGACCAGTCAGCAGCTCATCGCCGCATGGTGGTGGCGGGCCAAGCCCTGTACTTCAATGGGGATTCATTGGCCCGTGGCGCGACCGCGACCTTTCCTCCTGGTTGGCATGACACAGTTGCGCAAACTCGCGACAGAGCGACGCAGCTGATTTCGAGTATCGATCGGATGCCTCGCGCTGTCGCAAATGCGGATGTTTTGAATGAGGGCCGGGTAGGCGCATTGACCGAACCGGGTGTATCTGCAGTTGTGCGATACGTTATCTCCGACAAATTGGTGGCGTGGGTGAGTACGCCGGACCGCAGCGTCGTTATCGCGCTGACGGCAACTACCGCCGAACTGACACGGGCTGCGGCGCAGTTTCGAACAGCGATTCGACGCCCAGATTTTGATGCGATGCCATCAAGCCAAGCGCTTTGGAACATGCTGATCGCACCCGTGTGGGCACAAGTGCCGCAAATGCGCGAGGGGCGCGTGCGCTTTGAGGTCAACGGGCTACTGCGATACATCCCAATAGCGAGCTTGCACGACGGCGAAAAGTACTTGGCAGAGCGTGTGGTGGTGATTCAAGGTGAGCGCGCCATGCCACAACGTCCAGACGAGTCGCACCCATTAACCTCGGGGCGGTTAGCCCTCATTGGTGCGGCAAAGCATGACACCATGCCCGAACTGGCGCATGTGAGCAGCGAACTGGCAGCCGTAAATGCCGTTTGGGCATCCAAGTTTGCCTCGAACACGCAAACGCTCGCCAAGACGTCTTTGGACGGTGGTCGTGCAGATTTGTTGCAAGCCATTCGCGACAAACCAGACGTGTTGCACATCGCGGCGCACTTTCGATTCAAACCCGGAAGTGAAACCCAATCGGCACTGTTATTGACTGGGCGCGACCGATTGCACGTCGGGGAGCTTCGCGAGGAGGACTTCAGTAGCATACGACTGGTGACGCTATCGGCTTGCGACAGTGCCCTCGACTTCGCCGAAGGCATCGAAGTGTCCGGACTGTCGCGCACCCTGATCGACAAGGGTGCGCAGTCTGTTTTGGGCACGCTTTGGGCGGTGTCAGATCCGGCTACCGCGCAGTGGATGACCAAGTTTTACGCCACCTGGCAAGGTTCAAGTGCCGGGTTTGCAAAAGCAGATGCAATCGCAGAGGTTCAACGAGATTTTGTGCTGGCGCGCGGCGTGAGCAAGGACTGGGCTCATCCGTACTATTGGGCCGGCTATGTGCTCGCGGGGCAACCGTGAAATTTTCATGCATTTGCCAATCAAGAACACTGCGTCTTGCGGGGCTTGCCTTGTTGGTCATGCTCTGGGGTAGCCAAGCCCAGTCGCGCACGTTTGCGTTGATTGTGGCCGTCAGCAGCTATCCAGATCTCAGACCCGCGTTGCAGTTACAAGGGCCAAAAAACGATGCGGTTGCGGTCATGGAATTTTTGACTGAACGACGTGGCGTGGCGAGAGCCGACATGACCGTCCTCGCCGACCAAGTCCGGGCGGCAGATGGTTTGCCCAATCGGCACGCCATTTTGACTGCGCTTGCATCGCTAGGCGCCAAGGCCCAAGACGGCGATACCGTCTGGTTGTACTTTGCGGGGCATGGCTCGCAACAGCCCAAAACGTCGCATACGGGCGCGCACGAGCCCGACGGATTGGACGAGATTTTTTTACCGCAAGACATTGGTCGTTGGAACGGCAACGTTGGAACTGTGGCCAACGCCATCATTGACGACGAATTTGGCGATCACATCGCGAAGCTGCGCGCTGGAGGAGTGGACGTGATCGCCATATTTGACACATGCCACGCTGCCGACATGGTCAGGACGCCCGAACGTGGCTCGGGCGAGCGCCAACGAGCGGTGGCGCGCAATGAGTTGGGTGTTCCGAAAATGATGTCAGGCTCTACGAGTGGGGTCCCTACTGCGAATGCCCAGCGACTCGTACTCGCACAAACGCCGCGACCACAGGGCGCAGGGCAAAGAGCGCGGCAAAATGGTTCGCTGGCAGCACTTTACGCGAGCGCCACGAACGAATCGACACCGGAAATGCGATTGCCTTTTGGGGTCCCCGCTGCGCAATCAAGGGGTTTGTTTACTTATCATTTGCTCTCGATTTGGACGGCGGATCCCACTGCGGACCCGAATGCAGTTGTCGAGCGGGTCAGAGCGCGCTACGCTGTCGCGGGGAGACTTCAACCGACACCGAGCGTGGAGCACCTGTGTGGCGGCGCGCCTTTGTGTCGGTTCGGCAGCTCAAGCAAGTAGCGACAACTGGTGAACAACCAGTTGTCAGCAAATTAGGCTGTTCCACGACAAGATTTCTCGGATCGGGAGCCCGTGTTGAGTAATTTTAAAAATCTCGCGCGCGCGACGCCGAAAAGCTCACAGAACGGCTCGCCGCATTACCTGGCACTCGGACGATTCGCAGCAGCAACAGTGCCAAGCGTTGATCCTTTACTTCGCCGCGTTGATCAGAAACACCCCATTCAAAACCGAAACTCTCACCCGGGGTGCAGTGAAGCCAAGCGCAGGTGTTACCCTCGCCACGACCAACGATCTTTGTTACTCGGGACTTGCACGGGGCCGCGATTTGCGTACAAGCCGAAAACAATGAACTCAAACTGACCATGGCCAAAGTACAACACTTGCATAAAAGAGCATCACGCTAACTTGGATATGAATGAAGAACAGAGCGACGAAAGTATGCTCCGGTCGATCAGCGCCGGTGGCGAACAGGCGACTCAGGCAACCAAGCTTCTCTTTGATCGGCATCGGCTACCGCTTTTTCGATTTTGTATTCGGACGGGCCTGACCGAAGCAGATGCACAAGACGCTGTTCAAGAAACCTTTGTCAAAATCTATTTGAATGCTGCGCGCTTCCGCGGTGCCGCGAAAGCGTCGACGTGGATGTATTCGATAGCGCGGAACCAATGTCTATCAATGCTCCGGAAAAAATCGCCCGAGTTGCAATTTGATGATGAACAGTGGGCTGGCATCGATCAAAAACTAGTCGATTCAGTCCAATCTCACGATTGCCACACGCAAGAGGACTTGCTAGCGTGTGTCGAAGCGGGATACGCAGCATTCGCGAAAAGCCATCCTGCACAGGCCCAAGCCATCGAGTTGGCATACATCTCAGATTGGAGTCAAGCGGATTTGGCAACCTATCTGAATCGATCAGTGCAGGCGACAAAGGCATTCCTTCACCGCAGCCGAGTCAGGCTTGCCGGCCATTTGAATCATTGCAAGGAACTCTTGAGGCAACACCCATGACTAGCAGCGCTCCTCACACCGACCAACCAAACACGTCAGCGACCCCAGTCGACCCAGATTGGTTTGCCGAGCTGACCTCCTCGCTGCCTGCGGAAACCACTGGCGCACTTCGTCTTGCAATCGTTAGATCAGCGTCGTCACATCAATGCGTCACTGTCTCACCCGGCGCGCTCGCTGGTTTTGGCGAGTGGGAACGCTTGCGCGCCAGACTTGAATCGATCAAACCTGAAACTATCGACCCCCTTTTGCGGCTCACGCGCGCAGAGTCGATACCCGCCAATGATCCATTTTGGTCCGCTCGGCGGTCCGCGTTGATGTGTATGGCTTCCGGCGCGCTGATTGTCAGCCTTCTTCTGATGCCCCAGCCCGAATCTGCAGTGACGCCCACGGTAGCTTTCGCGTGGAACATGGCCGAGCCAACCACGTGGCGCGGCGAAGTGCAGCAGTTCAAAATCGCGACAACCCACCCCGAGCGGATAGCTCAAGACTTGGTGCGCGAGTTGTCACTGCACGGCGTGCCGATGACCCGTTACAAAACCGATGCGACGACGTTTGTAGTTGAGTTCAATCGCACCCATGAAAACGGCCATTTGATCGCGAAATGGCTCCCATTGCAAGCTACGCACAGCGGTCACAACGGCACGGTGAGTGTGACGATTGCGGTGAAGTGAATTTTCTTGAGTAATTTACGCCACTCATCGGCTGTCGTCCGCAGTAGGAGATACTGCCTCGGTGCGAAGCTATGTTCATCGAAATGCGGTTAACACCAGTCGAGAACAGATTTTTCATCGCACCCCTAACGAAGGCTCGATTTGTATTGCAACCGTTCAGCCAAATCGCCCACGTCTAAATGAACAGTTGGGATTCAGATAGACGGGCGGATATCACGACATATTCTTTGACGACCTCTTTTGGAGACCCCCATGCCAGACATGCACATCAATCGCAGCCACTCCTTGGGCCTCGTCAAAGCGCGCGCCATTGCTTTTAAGTGGGCCGAACAAGTCGAGGACAAGTTCGACATGGACTGCACCTACGAAGAGGGAAAAACGTCGGACACCGTGACGTTTAAACGCTCTGGGGTGAACGGCACGCTCGAAGTCACCAAAGACTCATTTGATTTGAACGCCAAGCTGGGGTTTTTGCTCGGTGCGTTCAAAGACAAAATCCAAGGCGAAATCGAGAAAAACCTCGATGAGCTCTTGGGCGCATCAGCCACACCCGCCGTCAAGCCAACAGCAAAGAAGGCCGCGCCCAAAAAGCCGAAATAGCGCCGCGCTTGATCAGCTCAGGGTCTTCATCAGGTCGACATACTGCTGCATGGCCTCGTCATTGCTGGTGCCTTTGCACTGATTCCAGGCGTCCCACTTCGCACGGCCAACCATGTCGGTGAAGCCAGGTTTTTTCTCGGCGTTGTCGCCCGCGCTTGCTTGCTTGTACAAAGCGTAAATTTTGAGCAAGGTGGCATTGTCGGGGCGCTCGGTGAGCGACTTGGAGCCTGCGACTGCTGCTTCGAATTGGGTTTTGAGATCGGCCATGGTGATACTTTGGTTGCGGTTGAGCCCGATTGGGGTGATACCCTGCTATCTTAGGGCCATCGCACGCACCACAATGCATGGGTTTCCCTCTCGCCCCACGCGCCAACGCCGCGCTATCTGTCTCAGGAGCAAAACCAAATGGTCACTGTCGTTACCGCCAAAAAAGCTGCCTCAAAAGCCGCGAAATCCGTCGCCAAATCGGTCAACGAGCGGGTTGTTGAGCCCGCAAAAGACGCTGTGATGGGCACATTGGGACTGGGGGGCGGCGAGCGCATGACCAAGGTCGACACTGCGTGGCTGCGCATGGATTCAGACACCAACCTGATGTTGATCGTGGGCGTTTGGGTGCTCAAACCGGGCATCAAACACGACACCCTTTGCCAGCGAATCGAAGACCGTCTGCTGAAATACCGCCGCTTCACTCAGCGCGTGGTTGAAGATCCTGCAGGCGCGACTTGGGTCAACGACGACGATTTTTCGATGGCGCATCACATCCAGTTGGAGACGCTGGCGTCCGCGAAAAAGGGCGGCGACCAATCCGCTGCGCTGAAGGCCCGTGTGTCGCATCTCGCGATGGAGCGACTCGATAGCTCTCGCCCGCTTTGGCAGTTTCATTTGATCGAGAACTACGTCGGGCCAGACGGCGAAAAAGCGTCAGCGCTGATTGCCCGCATCCACCACTGCATCGCTGACGGCATCGCCTTGATTGCCGTGATGATGAGCATGGTTGACGGTGGCGCAGCGCCTCCCGTTCACAAAAGAAAAGAGTCTCCTCAAGGCGTCGAGGACTGGATTACTGAGACCTTGCTCAAGCCCTTTACAGGCGTAGCCGTGAAGGCACTCGGCATGGCGGGCGAAGGCACCGCCAAGGGCGTGACCATGGCGGGCTCGGCTGGCATGCAAAGCATGGCTGGGTTCCAGCAAACCATGCAAATGTTGATGGACCCGCAAAAGGCGATGCAAAACGTGATGCAAACCGTCACCGGCGCAGCCTCGGGCTTCGAGGGCGGCCTGGCTGCTGGCTTGGCCGGGCTGCAAAGCACCTTGCCCCCCGCCATTCAAAAGAACATCCCTCAGGCGCTTGACATGGCGCGCTTGGGCTACCAAGTCGCGACCGATGCCATGGCTTTGGCGCTCATGAAAGACGACTCACCCACCCGACTCAAGGGCAAGGCGGGCAACGCCAAGCGCGTGGCTTGGTGCGAGCCGTTGCCGCTTGAAGAGGTGCGTGCAGTGAGCAAAGGTTTGGGTTGCTCGATCAATGACGTGCTGTTGGCCTGCGTGGCCGGCGCTTTAGGCGAGTATTTGCGCAACAAGGGCGACGACCCGTCGGGGCTGGAAATTCGCGCCATGGTTCCGGTTAATTTACGGCCCCTTGACCAAGCCTACAAGTTGGGCAACCGATTTGGCTTGGCACCCGTGGTGCTACCCATCGGCATTGACAACCCGATTGAGCGCGTCTACGAGGTGCAGCGCCGCATGGCCGCACTCAAAGGCAGCTACCAACCGATGATGGCGTTTAGCCTACTGGCGCTGGCGGGGTTACTGATCAAGCCCGCGCAAGACGCGATGCTGAACTTGTTTGGCAAGAAGACAACAGCCGTCATGACCAATGTGCCGGGGCCCAAAGAAAAACTCAAATTTTGCGGCGCCACCCTCGACCAAACCATGTTTTGGGTGCCTCAGTCAGGCGATGTTGGGCTTGGCGTGAGCATTTTGAGCTACGGCGGTGGCGTGCAGTTTGGCGTCATCACCGACAGCACCCTATGCCCAGACCCCGAGGGCATCATTGACAATTTTGAGCCCGAATTCATCAAAATGATGTGGACGGTGTTGATGCTGCCCTGGGCTGAAAAGTAACTTCAAATCGACGACAAATGGACACCACAACCGACGCATCAAAAATAGCCCCGCGCGACAAAGCCGAAATTCTGGCCCAAGCCTTGCCTTACATCCGCAAGTTTCACGGCAAAACCATCGTCATCAAATTCGGCGGTAACGCGATGACCGACACAGCCTTGCAAGCTGATTTTGCCGAAGACGTAGTCTTGCTCAAACTCGTGGGTATGAACCCCGTCGTCGTGCACGGCGGTGGGCCGCAGATCGAAGAAGCGCTGAATCGCTTGGGCAAGAAGGGGCACTTCATTCAAGGCATGCGCGTCACCGACGAGGAGACGATGGAAGTCGTCGAGTGGGTGCTGGCAGGTCAAGTGCAGCAAGACATCGTCGGCCTCATCAATCACGCCGGTGGCAAAGCTGTGGGCTTGACCGGGCGCGACGGCGGCTTGGTTCGCGCACGCAAATTGCGCCTCAAAGACAAAAATGATGCCAGCATCGAGCACGATGTTGGGCATGTTGGCGACATCGTCAGCATCGACCCGTCAGTCGTCAAAGCGCTTCAAGACGACGCGTTCATTCCCGTCATCAGCCCGATTGGCTTCGGCGAAAACAACGAGAGCTACAACATCAACGCCGATGTCGTCGCCGGCAAGCTGGCCGAAGTGCTCAAAGCTGAAAAATTGGTCATGCTCACCAACACGCCCGGCGTGCTCAACAAAGCGGGCGAGTTGCTCACCGATTTGAGCGCCCGCGAGATTGACGACATGTTTGCCGACGGCACGCTATCGGGTGGCATGCTGCCCAAAATTGCGTCGGCCTTGGACGCCGCCAAAAGTGGCGTGAACTCCGTGCACATCATCGATGGCCGAGTGCCACACGCGGTGCTGCTGGAGATTTTGACCGATCAAGCCTTTGGCACGATGATTCGAAGCCATTGAATGGCTCACCCGCTGACCTCAAAAGGATTCAGCAATGGCACGGCGAAGCCTGCGAAGTCCGAGACGTTTCGGGTGACGACGATGAGCCCGTGCACTCGCGCAGTCGCCGCAATCATCGCGTCTTCAATGAGGGTGTTTGAAGCCCCGTGCATGAGCTTGGCCAACATCCGACAGCAGGCTGCATCGTGTGCCAGCACCTCGTAGCTTGCGGCGACTCGCACCAGCCATGCTTCGATTTGGTCGGCTTTTGAACTGTTTTGCGCTCGGGTGATTTCGACACCCGCTTGGATTTCTCCTAAGCTCAATGCGCAAATTCTGAGCTCAGTTGGGTCGATCGATGCAAACCACTGCATCACTGCTCCGTGCGGTTTGGGTTTGCGCATTTCGGAGATCACGTTTGTATCCAGCAGATACTTCGCGCTGGCCATCAGCCAAATACCTCGGGCGAGCGGCGATTCAATTTGCCCCGCGCGGGCAGGGTCGCGTCAAACCGCGAACCATCTTCGAGCAACAAGGCTTTGAGCGACGGCGGAACCTGCGCTTGCAGCCGCAGCCAGTCCGCAATGGGCACCAAAATTGCTGCGTCAGCGCCGCGACGGGTCACCATTTGCGGCCCATCAGCCAAGCACGTGTCTAAGAATTCACTGAATCGCGCCTTGGCATCTTGCACAGCCCATGTTTGCATATCACCACTCCTGACCAGTTAGATGACCAGATGATACACCCACGCCAACAAAAAGGATTACCGAATCAACGCCGCCACATCGCCCTCATAACCCTTGAGCACTGCCACCGCGTTGGCGCGTTGCTCTGGCGTCGTGCTGTTGTGCAGTTGCGCCCACGACTCGCAGCTGTCTTTGCGCCAGCGCTCAATGTTGGCACGGTAGGTGGGGTCGCCGCCTGTGCTGCTGCGCTCCAACAGGCTAGACATTTGAACTTTGGCGGCATCGAAACTCGGCTTGTCTTTGTTGAGTTGACGCACGGTTTGCAGCCCGTCGGATTGGCGGCGCATCGACTCAACCATTGACGCACGCGCATCCCAGGCGCTGCGGGCAATGTCTTTTTTGAGTGCGTTCAACTGCTCATCATTCAAGGTGCCATAAATCCGCTCGTAGTTCTCTTTTGTGCTGTCAAACCGTTTGGCGATTCGAGCCTCGGGCTTGGCATCGATGTTGTCGGCGCGCCATTTGGCATTGCGTTTGTCAAACGACTTTTGCCACGCGGCAAGCTGCTCAGGCGTGGCACCGAGGGCGACTTGGGTCAAGGCTGGCAGGGCGCGGTTGGTCACCGCCTCAATGCGTGGGCGAACGTCGTCAAACAGGGCGCAAATGGCCTGGGGG
>JANOPN010000211.1:0-11300 GCA_031421855.1 Comamonadaceae bacterium | reverse complement strand
GGTCGCCACAGCGGTAGCGTCTACAACCCCGAAGACGGCCAAACCTACAAAGCCACCTTGCAGCTCAAAACGCCAAACACCCTTGTCGTCCACGGCTGCGTCTTGTTCATCTGCCGAGAACAAATCTGGCGCCGACACGACAGCCTGAAAACCCCGCCAGTGGCTGTTTTGCCGTGAATTTTGCGACAAATTGGCACTTGGTCACCGGATTCATTGGTTTTGCTGCTATTGATTTTTACAATACTGGAGCAGCAGACACGCACCTCAAGCCTGCGTTTTTCGTGGCAACGCGACCAATTGCAGGCCTGGCAGGTTGGCAAAGTCACTGGCGTTGAGGGTGAGCAGCCCATAGCCGAATTCGATGGCTTGTGCAGCGATCCACAGGTCGTTGTATCGGGGTCTGGGCGAACGACCTGACAGCTTAACGGCGGCGGCCAAGACCCCAAAAGCAGATGCGGTGTGTCTGGAAATCTGCAGTGTCGGTCGGGTTTCTAGTTGGCGCAAATAGGCTGCGCGTACCGCTCGTTGGCTGGGGTCGACACAGGCGTGAACGCCAAAACTGAGTTCACCAAGCGAAATTGCCGATATGAACACCGGCTCTTCACCGGCGGCATCAACGACGGTTTGGTGCGCGATCTGATCGGCCGCCAGCGCAATCCAAACGCAGCTGTCAATGATCATGCCCATGGGTCACGCACCGCTTCGGCATCACCAGCCCCCGGGGTCGCATCGGGCCTGCTGCTGCGCAACCACGCATCGGCCTGCTGTGCTGTCAGGCGAAATGAGTCAAGTCCGGCCAGGGCCTGCGCAGCGCACATCGTGGCTTGAGCGGGCGTGATCTGCGCGATCACGACATGGTTTCGCTCAATCGCCACATGCTCCCCAGCCATGACAACCCGATCCAAAATCTGTCGGGTATTTCGGGCCAAGTCAGTGGCATTGATGGTTTGGGTGGTTTGCATGAGTTTTGCCACGATCTTCGTATTAATACAAAGTGTACAAAATTTCTGTAAAGAACAGATAAAACAGGGGTATTTTAAAAACTTGTAGGACTTACGCAAAATTGTCACGGCAAGGCGCAGCGACGAAGACAGTGCGGATAGCACGGCTAGGCTGGGGCGGTTTTGCGTCAGTCCTAACTTGGTCTAAAAACCCATCGGAGTTGATGCCATGGACTCGTACAGGCCATTCGCAACGGTTGAATAATGCACCCATGAACCGCTTAAACCGACCGAATTGGCCCCGCACACTCAGCCTTTGCTGCTTGATGTTGTTGGGGTCACCGAACAACTCGCTGGCCAGCGACTACGCACGCGAAAAGCGGTTTGCGGACGAGATTTCGCCAACCTTGGTGGTGGGTGATGCGGTGCAGATTGCACATGCCGGATTTCCTTCGTTTTTAGGCCTCTTTGCCCAGGGCAGCAAAACCAAACCCGCCATCGTTTTGGCGCATGGTGTGGGCATGCACCCTGACGAGGGGCTCACGGGTGAGTTGCGCAAGCGCCTGAACGACTTGGGCTACACGACCTTGGCAATCCAAATGCCGGTTGCGGCCAAAGAGGCGCAAATTGATGCCTACTTTCCCAAGTTGTTTCCTGAGGCCAGCGCCCGGCTTGGTGCTGCGGCCAAATGGCTACAGGGTCGTGGACACGGCAAGATAGCTTTGGTAAGCCACACCATGGGTTCGTGGATGGCCAACGTGCATTTTGACGAACGAGCGGGCGACCCCGCCAACTTGTACGGCGCCTGGGTCTGCATTTCGCTCACGGGCGGGTATTCGCTGGCAACCCATGGCTACACATTCCCAATTTTGGATTTGTACGGCGACAACGACATTGGCGTCACCGTGTCGTCGGCATGGCGGCGCGGGGCAATGATGCGCTTGGCTGCAAGCGGCTCAAAACAAACCAAAATCATCGGCGCTGACGCGCAGTGGCGAGCCCGCGAGGGGGCGGCCGCCACTGCCATTGACGACTTCATTGGGCGGGTTTTGCGCTGAGCGCGTGGCTGGGTTGATTTTTTGCTGATTTCAATGGCTTTTTAGCCTTTGGTCACCGAATTCATTGGGTTTGTTGCTACAACAATTTAACCCAACAGTCGCTGCTGGACGCAAGTAGGAGCGACGAAGACGGCGGTCCACGGCTCGACGCGTGGCCGCGAGGTCGCGCCGGACGACTTCGCGTGTTGCGCACAGCGGAAAATTCGAGACAAGCCAACGGATCCGCCGTCCGACGGGTCAATCCGGGCTGCCTGAAACCCGTTCTGCTGACACCACGCACCACGTTTTTTATTTCTAAAGGATTACAAAAAACGAATAAAGAATACAATAGCATACTTTGGCAACACCCGATCCCACCTTGTCACGCCCATTTCAATGACTATTTTTATTCCCATGCGCCGCTACCTGTCCATTCCCGCGTCATTTCTGTCGATGGTGTTGATCGTTGCTGTCGCTCACGCGGCGGAGCCCATCGTCGTTGTTGGGCAAACGCTGGGTTTAACCGCGAATGGCACCGAAAAGCAACGCGCTGAACGGGTTCAACAGGGTGCCCTGGCTTACTTCAATCGCGTCAACAATCAAAGTGGCGGCGGACTGAAATTCACACTCAAGACGCTCGATGACGGTGGAAAGTCAGCCAAAGTCAAGGAAAACATGGCGGCGCTGGGCGCTGACCAGTCCGTGATCGCGCTGTTTGGCATGGCTGGCGGCGGTGCCTGCCGAGAGGCCATGTCCATCGCCAATCAAAATGGCTTGCCGCTTGTTGGCTGCATGGCGGGCTCGCCACAATTGCGCAAGCCCAACGATTGGGTTTTCAACATACGCCCTGGGCACGATGCCGAATACAAGGCCATGGCGAGTCAGTTAAAGAGCTTTGCTGTGAAGGTGGCCTTTTTCGTTCACGACGACAACGAAACCGGCGCAATGCACCTGACTGATGCCAAAGCGGCAATGGCAGCCGAAGGAATCACGCTGGCCGGATCGTTTGCTGTGTCTTCAAGTTCAGATTCCAAGCTGGCAGTCGCCGCGTTGAAAAAATCAGCTTCCGCAGCGGTTTTTAACCAAGGTCCGAACCCATTTTTTGCGGATGTCATCAAACAATCACGCGATCAAGGTCTGTCGGGCCTGCACTACATGTCAGTCTCCTCGGGCGCGGATTCGCTCGTGGCGGCGCTCCAGGATTCATCACGTGGCTTGATGTTCACCCAAGTGGTTCCCTACCCATTTACCGACAACTCCTCCTTGCAACTTGTTCGCGACTACCGGCAGGACCTGCGTGCACTTTATCCTGCTGCCTCGCCGTCGTATGACAGTTTCGAGGCCTATCTCAGTGCCAAACTGTTGGTCTTGGGGATGCAGAAATCTGGCAAAAAGCCAACACGCGAGTCATTGGCTTTGGCACTGGGCAACCTGGGCGATGTCAATTTGGGAGGAATGAGGCTAAAAATGGGAAAGAAGGGGGCAGCAGCTTCCGCGCTTGTGGATGTTGTCATGGCATCCCCCGGCAGCAACATTCCATTCTTGAAATGACCTGAACTGACACCCGTCGGCGTCGCTCTTGCGAGCCGCCGACGACCCAGCCGATCAAAATACCCGACAACCCTAAGAACCTCCGAAATCAGCGGTTTTTAGCCTCTGGTCTCGGAATTCATTGGGTTTGTTGCTATCGAAATTGCATGTGTGCTGCGCTAGCCGCTGACACTCAGCCCTATCTTCAGGCTGCGCGGCGCGATTGGGAACAGGTAGGCGTGACCAAATTGATAGGGGCTTTCGCGAAAGCCACGCTTATTGAACGCGTTGTCCACGCCAATTGAAAGCTGCGTGTTGGCCGACCAGTTCAAGCGTGCGCTGGCATCGACTCGGGTCCAGCCGGGCAACTGAATGCTGTTGTCGGGCAAGACTTGGCGCTCGCCTTCGCTGGAGGCACTGGCATCCAGTGTCCATCGTGGGTCGGCTTTGGGCGTGAAGCCCGCGCCCACGCGCAAGGTGTGAGTGGGCACATTGGTGGGGGCCAGGCCGTTGATGCCGACTTGCACACTGCCTTCGCGCCGTGCGCGAATGACGCCAGCTGAGCCGTTGAGCCGCCAAACCCCGTGGCTGGCGCTGAGGCGGGCTTGTGCTGACAGCTCCAAGCCGGTGTGAACCGCGTCGCCGTCTGGCGTGCGGGTGCAGTCACGGGTGCCCGCGCAGGTGCCAATGTCGGCGGCGATGGGTCGGCGAATGCTGAACCACGCGGCAGTGAGTTGGGTGACAGCACCGCTGTGTTTGATGCCAACTTCTGTCTGTTTGCTCTGCAGAGCGGGCAAACTTTGCCCTGCGTTGGTGAAACGGCTTCGGTTGGGTGCCACATCCGTTTCGATGCCGCAGCTGCGACTCAGGTACACGGTGTTGGCTTCGCTCAGTCGGTGGCTGATGGCCCACCACGGCGAGGTAAACGATTGCTGGTACTGGGTGGGGCGGCTGCCATTGGTGCGCACGCTGGCTCGCTGAATGGTGGTGCTGCGCAGGCCCAGCCAAGCGGTCGTGGCGGCGTTGAGCGACACGGCGTCAGCCAGTGAGAGCTCGCGACTGGTCTCGTCGCGGTGGGTGTTGACGTCGGTGAGGCTGGCGTCAGCAGGCAGGGCTTGCGCCGCGACACTGCTGGTGGTGCCCACGTAGTTGAATGCTTGATCTTGAAACCGTGCCACGTGGCTGCTTCGGCTCAAACTCGCTTGGACGCGGTGCATGAGGCCACCGAGCCGCGCCTGCCCTTTCAGGCTGAGCTGCCACGCACGGGTGTTGCGGGTCTCGTTTTCGCTTCTGAAGTCGTACAAGTCGGCGTTGCCATCGGGGCAGTAGCGATCCGCGTAGTACGCGCCAGAGGGCTCGGTGCATCCAAACGGAAAGGCCACGCGGTCTTGGCTGGTGAGGCTTTGGGTTTGCATTTGGGCTTGGAGTTGCCAGTCGCTGCCCAGCGCGTGTTTGAGTCGCAGGCTGGTGGTGGCGCCGCTGAGTTCAACTGGCAAGCTCCAAGGCTGTTGATTTTGATTGGCGCGCGCGTCGGCCACGGGCAGCTTGTTGCCCCAAAGGCTTTGGCCGGGGACGCTTGGTTGGCTGCGGCGGCTGGCCTCGGTTTCCAAGTCCAAGCTGGTGGCAGGACTCAACTGCCAAGCCCCGGCAAGTGCAAAGTGCCGACCGCTGCCGCGTGTGCCGGGCTGCGGGCCAACAAGCTGGTCAACGGCGGCATTGACTCGCAGGCCCAGTGTGTTTTGCCCAACGGCGTTGGGAGCAAAGCGCTCGCTGATGTCGAGCGCCACGCTGCGAGCGCCAAAACTGTCTAGCGACAGATCAACCACCCGCAAGCGGTCAACCGGGCGTTTGACGCGGTAGTTGATCAAACCCGCAGGCGAGCTGACACCCGCTGAGATGCCGCTGGCCCCCTTGAGCACCTCGACGCGCTCCTTGTTGAACAGCGAAATGGCGGTCTCAGCGTTGATGCCCAAGCCTTCGCGTCTGAAATTGTTGCGGTTATCGAGCACATAGCCACGGATGGTGGCGTAGTCCCAGTAGCCGACTGTGTTGTAAGCGTCGGTGATGGAGGCATCCAATTTGCTCAACTCGCTCAGGCGCGTCACGCCCGCAGCGCGCAGCCGCGCGGCATCAAAACTGGTCGCACTCAGCGGCGACTGCGACAAGGGGACATCGCCCAAGGGCGAGAGCTGGCTGTCGTCAGCGCGAGACGACACCGTGATCGGATCCAAGGTCTGGACGCTTTGTGCGGCACCCATTTGGCAAAAGCCTGCCGCCAAAATGGCAACACTCAGTGGATTGAGGGGTAATTTTTTGATAGCACCGAGCCCAATAGATTCGGTGACCAAGGGTCGATTTGACTTAAAAATGTGACTTGCCATGGCGTTTTCTTTCAACAACGTCAAAGCAGGAGGAACTGCGCGTCGACACCCACACCGGATCATCGGCGTGGGGACGGATTTGAAGCGCGGCTTCCCTGCGCGAGGATGACCTCAATCAGGTTCAAAGGGTGTGATCTCAGCAACAGTGCCTGGTGACCCAAGCGCTGCCGCACCCCTAGCGAAGCCTGAATTGTAGAACCGATGCAAACCGGATAAAATGGAAAACACTTCCATATGCCCCAAAAACCCGAACTCACTTCGACAACACCCACGCCATTGGGAGCCGATGCGGCGCTGGCAGCCCTGAGCGCCTGGATGCAGCCCATGGCCGAGCTGGCCTTGCGAGCGGGTTTGGGGCACGCGTCGGTGGATGAAGCCTGGCGCATGGCGATGGTCGCGGCGGCGCAGCGACCCAACGCCACCCGAAACACCAGCCAGGTGTCGGTGGCGACCGGTTTGCATCGCAAAGAGGTGCTTAGGTTGCACGCGCTGAATGAGGCCAAGGAGAAGGGCGAACAGCTCGCGCCGCGCAAGCGCCCGTGGGCCTCGCAGGTGCTGTTGCGGTGGGCCGACGCCGTTCGCGACAAGCCCAACACCGCCGTTTTGCCGCTGTTGAGCGACGACCCAGACCTGCCCTGTTTTGCCAAACTCGCCCGCAGCGTGACGACCGATGTCCATCCGCGCGCCGTGCTTGAGGAGTTGCTGCGACTTGGTTTGGTGAGTGAAGAGGCGGATCGCGTGAGCCTTTTGGTGGCGCAGTTTGTGCCCAAAGGCTCGCTCGAAGACGGTTTGTCCGTCCTGAGCGACAACGTGCGCGACCATTTGCTTACGGGCTTGCACAACCTCAGCGCCGCGCCAAACAAGCGGGTCGAGCAAGCCATTTGGGGCGAGGGCTTGAGCTTGGCCGATGCCGAAAAAATCAACCAAGTCGCTCGCGAGGCGTGGTCGCAGGCGCATCAGCGGCTTTATCAGCAGATTTGCGACGCACCCGAGGCCGCTGGGGTCGCCAGCAGCGACCCCCGGCACCGCATTCGAGTGGGCATGTACGTCAGCGTGGTTGAGACCTTTGACTCAGCTGCCAGCGTCCCAACACCGAAGTCGACACCGAAGCCAACACCCAAGAAATCACCCAAAAAGATGCAGCCATGAGCGAATTCAACACGCCATCCGCCGATAACCCCTCGTCACGCCATCGCCGATTGAGTCTGCGATTCGGAGCGCTGTGGGCGGCCTGTGCGGCATTTTCTCTCAGCGGCTGCGGCGGTGGCGACTCGCCCGTGGCCGTGATTCCGGGCGGTGGCGGTACGGGCACCTTGCCACCTTCGCCAGCACCAACCCCAGCTCCCGCCCCAGCTCCTGGCCCAGCTCCTGCTCCCGTGCCAGCGCCCAACCCCGGATCTGGGGCGGTGGCGGGAGCTATTGCGACAAGCGCATTTGGCGTCGTCACCTCGCTGACTCCCCTGACCGTCTGCGACATCGCCTGGCAACTGCCGGCGAGCGCCACGCAGCAACTCGACGACCCCGAACTGGAGGGGTTGCGCCTGGGCATGATCGTGCGAGTGAGTGGTCGCTCAGACGCCGCGCCGGGCACGGGTACAGCGGCCGATATCAGCTCACGACCCGTGCTTCGTGGCGCGGTGACCGCGGTTAACGCGACGGGATTCATCATGGGCGACGTGGAGGTGCGCGTTGATGCAGCCTCGGTTTTCGCTCAAGCCCCAAGCCCGACAAGCTTGGCCGACATCCGCGTGGGCGACCTGTTGCAAGTCCACGGCCACCTCAGGCCCAACCTGCGCGCAACGGGCGCAGAAGCGGCCGAGGTCAAAGCCACCCGAATCACCCGAGCGACCCAGCAGTTGTCACTGACGCAGACCAGCGGCATGGCCCGCATCAATGCCAGCGGTTTTGCCCTGAACAACACCCACTTCAGCGCATCAGCTGCTGTGTTTGGCGCGCAGCTGCCCGCGCCGCTGCGCGACGGCAGCTTGGTGCATGCCGTGTTTGACAACCGCCCCGCAGCAGGCGTGCGTGTCGCGACCCAATTGTCCAGCCACCTGCCAAGCCTGCCACCGCTGGCAACGGTTCGCATGCAAGGTCAAGTCTACGTCGGGGTCGACGGCAATTTGCGACTCAACGACCTGCCAATTGCCATCGACCCCAGTTTGTCCGGTGCGCGCAACTTGCTCAGTGCGGGCGCGCAGCTGGTTCAAGCCACCGCCACACTCAATGCGGGCTTGTTGACGATTACCGAGGTTCGGCTGATACCCTGATATCGTTTTTTGAGGTTTGGTGCGAGACTCGGCCCATGCCCATGCCCGTGCGCACCTTGCCCGCCTTGAAAATCGTCGACTCAATCACACAATTGAATGAGCGCGACTGCGGCTGCATTGCCATCAGCGGCTCGCACGGTGGCCTGAGTTCAGCCAAATACGCATTGGCTGCCCGCCCGCTGCTGTCGGTGTTCAACGACGCAGGTGTGGGCAAAGACGGGGCTGGCATTGCAGCGCTGGCCGTTCTTCAAGCCAATGGTTTGGCCGCGTGCACGGTGTCGCACGACAGCGCCTGCATCGGCCAAGCCGACAGCAGCTTGCAAAATGGCATCATCACGCATTGCAATGCCTTGGCTCTGAGCTGCTCAATGCGGCCGGGGCAAAGACTGGCGCAGGCACTCAATCACCAGTGGCCCGGCAGCACGCCGCATCCACGACCTCTCAGCACCCCTCAGGAGTGATCTCATGGCATTTTTGGCATCTTTTAGGCAATTGGTCTCCGGATTCATTGGGTTTGTTGCTATTACTATAGGACTGGCCAGCACTGCTTTTGCGCAACCCGCCTGGCCATCCAAACCGGTTCGCATCGTCGTGCCGTTTGCGCCGGGCGGCACAACCGACTTGCTGGCGCGGGCACTTGCACCCGAGCTCAGCCGCGCGTTTGGGCAGAGTTTTGTTGTTGAGAACGTCGCCGGTGCGGGCGGCAACATTGGCACCGACCGCGTCGCCAAATCCAGCGATGGCCACACCGTGCTCATGGGAACCGTGGGCACCCATGGCATCAACAAGTCCCTCTACGCCGCCTTGGCGTACGACCCTGTCAAGGACTTCGCCCCCATTACTTTGGTTGCGGGCGTACCCAATGTGATGGTGATGAACGCTGAAAAAGCGCGCGCATTGGGCATCACCAACGTGGCCGACTTCATCGCCTACGCGCGGCGCAATCCCGGCAAACTCAACATGGCCAGTTCGGGCAATGGCACCAGCATCCACCTTGCGGGCGAGCTGTTTAAGAGCATGAGCGGCGCGTACATGGTGCATTTTCCGTATCGCGGCTCAGGCCCAGCCTTGCTTGACTTGGTCGGTGGCAGCATGGACGTGATGTTTGACAACCTGCCCTCAGCCCTGCCACACATCAAGTCAGGACGCTTGGTCGCGTTGGCCGTGACCAGCGCCAAACGAAGCGACGCGCTACCCAGTGTGCCCACCATTGAAGAAGCCGGCAAACTCAAAGGCTTTGAGGCCAGCTCGTGGTTTGGGCTGCTTGCACCTGCTGCCATGCCGGCTGACGTGGTGAAACGCATCCAGGTCGAGTCGGCCAAAGCGCTCGCGGCTCCAGTGGTGCGCGAGCGGCTGCTGAGCCAAGGCGCGATTCCAGGCGGCAACACGCCACTTGAGTTTGCGCGGCACATTGACGCAGAGATCACCAAGTGGGCCGCAGTGGTCAAGGCATCAGGCGCCAAGGTCGACTGACATGGACCGCCCCGAGCTGCGACTGCGGTTGCTGGGGTACCGCCCTGGCGAGGCAAACGCCATCACGCAAGCTGTCGCATCACTTGATGCCCGATGGCGTCCTGCTTGGGTGGTAACCGAAGACGAACAAGCTGACGCCTATTTGCTGTGCTGCGCGGCGGTATTCGACCGCATCCAAGCTTGGGCAAACCCTCAGCCGACAGGTGTGTTGGATCTATCGACGGTTCGCGATACCTCAAGCCAATCGGACGCACAGGTCAACACCGTCGGACTGCGCGACGCGCTCATCGCTCGCTTGCTTCGACTAGAAATTGCGCTGCGCGGGCAGTTGTCGGCGTATCGCATGGGCGCAGCGGTGTACATGCGCCACGCGCTGGGCGAGCCGCCAATCGGCCTGTGGCACTTGAATCATGGCAACAAACTCGTGGCAGTGGTCGACTTTGAGCGTCGCATGGTCGCGTTTGATCGCCAAGCCACGAGCGATGAACTCAATGCGACCCATTGGGCCGCTCGCCCACCGACGGCCGCCGCGCCGTTGACGTTCATGAGCATGCGCATGAGCGAAGCGATGTGGTGCTTCACCCGGTACTGCCCAGAAGACCTCATGACGGCGCGCTACCACAACTCCACCATTCGACTCAAACGCCTACCGACCATTCCGGTGTCGCAAGTCACGCCCCAAGCCCTGCAAGTGATCGACTTGCTCAAACGCCGTGGCGCGATGACCTACGGCGAGCTGGCCTACGTGAGCGGCCTGCAAGGGCGCACACTGGGCAACACGGTCGCTGGGCTTTTTTTCACCGGGGCACTTCGCACGAACACGCCCGGGGCAAGGCGCCCCCTCGCACGCACACCCGAGGCAGATTCGCCCGCGAACGGCACCACGCCAGCACTGAGTGCCGAGCGCCGCAGAGCGCAAGTCGCATCGCAGTTTCTGGTCAGCGAGATAGGGTTGGCGATCGACGAAGTCAAACCCGACATCAGCACCGACTCAGCCGCGGCCCCGGGGTTCGGGATCAGCTTTGCCGACATCAAACCGACAAGACCATGATTTTCAAACGCCGCGACGACATCACCTCAACACTGGTGCCGTCGCACTTTTCCGAAAGCGATGAGCACGACCTCAAGGGTAAGGGCCCATTCAAGGAGCTGATCTATTGCTCGCGTGTGGCGCCACAGCTGGGCGTGAACGGGGTCTACGACATCTTGGCGCAGTGCACCGAGCTCAACGCACAAAACAACATCGGCGGCGTATTGATGTTCAACAACCGCTTTTTTTTGCAGGCAATCGAAGGGACGGTGGATGTCGTCGACGCCACGTTTGCTCGGGTGTCCCGTGACATCCGCCACCACAGCTTGCTAACAGTCAGCGAGTCGGTCCACAAATCAAGGCGCTGGTCGGCTTGGCGCATGACCTATTTGGGGCACAACGAAACGCAGCGGCAACTCCTGAACTTGCACAGCTCATTTGGCGTGTTTGACCCCACAGCCATGACCTCACTCACCTTGATCACGCTGATGCACACATTTTTTGACGAACTCGGCGCTGAACTCAGCCATGTCTGACATCCAAGCGTTGACCGCGCGGCAGCTCTCAAACGCAATCCACGCTCGCGCGCTGAGTTGCCGTGAGGTCATGCAGTCAACGCTTGCTCAGGTCGAGCGCAT
>JANOPN010000210.1:0-1780 GCA_031421855.1 Comamonadaceae bacterium | reverse complement strand
GAATTTTGCTACAAAAATCGCAAAACACGGCATGTTGAGCGTTACAAACGAGCCATGTTGAGCAAAGCCGCTTCAATCGTGGCTGCCGTCGTGACTGGTTGCTCCATCGGAAACAGGTGGCCGCCATCTAAAAAGTGCATGCGGCCCTTGGTGACTTGCTCGGTCATGCTCAGGCCCACTGCTGCCATTTCTTTGCTGGCTCGCCCGCCGATGAAGGCGCAGGGGCACTGCAGCGGGTGCTTTTTGAGCAGTGCGTCCAAGTTGTCGGGCAGGGTGTTGTAAATCGCGCTTTCGACTTTTCGATCGAATGCCAGCGTCACGCCGCCTTTTTCGGGGGCATCAACAAAGGCATCGACATAGCCGCTAAGGGTGGCTGGCTGCCACTTGGCGAACAGACGCTTGGACTGAAAGTGCGCCAGTGCGGCCTCGCGGCTTGGCCAGCGGTGGGTGCGTTTGTGGCTCACTGCGCTGGGTGAAAACGTCCCCACAAGGCCGGTGAGCTTGAACGCCGCCAGCGTTTGCGCACGCCAGCCGCCCAGTATGGGTGCGTCAATCAACAACACACTTTTGGCGATTTCAGGCGATAAAGCCGCGCACATCAGGCTCAAAAAACCGCCCATGCTGTGGCCAACAAAGTGGGCCTCTTCACCCGCAGCATCGGTCTCAAACTTGGCAAAATCGGTGAGTTCTTGCACCAAGTTTGGCCAATTATTCGTCACCAGGTAGTCGGCGTTATGCCCAAACTTGTCGACGAACTTGACGGTAAACCCCCGTTCACGCAGGCTCTTAAACATTTGCCCGTAAGTACTTGCCGGGTAGCTGTTGGCGTGGCTGAAGATCAACAAACTCATTCAGATCAAGCGCTCGGCGGAGCTCGCGATTTTTTTAATGGCTTGGTGGCGACCCGAGTTCACCCGCAGGGGGATCGTGGTTGCTTCGCCGTTCCACATCGGGTCTTCAATGCTGTCGAAGACTTCGCGCAGGCGCTGGCCCCAAGAGCCGTGGAGCATTTTCATGTAGGGGTTTTGCTCGTCGATGCAGACGATCTTGTCGCTGGTGTAGGTGTTGACTTCGTAGACGGCCATGTCCAGGGGCAAACCGACCGACAGGTTGGATTTGAGCGTGCTGTCCATGCTGACTAAGGCGCACTTGGCTGCTTCGTCAAGCGGGGTGTCGGGCGTTAGCACGCGGTCGAGCACGGGTTTGCCGTATTTGCTCTCGCCGATTTGAAAGTAGGGTGTTTCTGCGGTGGCCTCAATGAAGTTGCCCGCGCTGTAGACCTGAAACAAGCGCATGGCCTCGCCCTTGATCTGGCCGCCGAACAGCAAGGAGACATTGAAATCCACACCCGCGCTTTTGAGCGAAGCGGCGTCGCGCTCATGGACACGGCGAATGGCGCTGCCCAGCACGCGGGTGGCCTCAAACATGCTTTTGGCGTTCCAGATGGTGAGGGCTTCTTCGCCGCTTTCACCATCTTCGCGAGGGAGCTTTTCAACCTGCAGCAGCTCGCGCACGCTTTGTGAAATGCCCAGGTTGCCCGCGGAGAGCAAAACCATGAAGCGGTCGTCTGGCCGCTCGTAGACAATCATTTTGCGAAAGATGCTGATGTTGTCCAGCCCCGCATTGGTTCGCGAGTCGCTTAAGAAAACCAAGCCGGCTTTGAGTTTGATGGCAACGCAGTAAGTCATTTTGAATGCTAATGGGTGAGTTTTTTGAGGCGATACAAGGCGTCAAGCGCCTCACGGGGTGATAAGGCGTCGGGGTCGATGCTGGCCAGTTC
>JANOPN010000209.1:0-4166 GCA_031421855.1 Comamonadaceae bacterium | reverse complement strand
TTGGTTGGCAGGCCGAGATATTTGGCCAGGTCGGGGCTTGCGTGGTGTGCACCAACCGGGGCCGTTGAAGCACTCAGGCGCCATCCGCGCGCATTGACCCCCGCCAGTTCCACCACCCAAACAGCGGCTTCATGAACTTTTCCGTCAACCGCTCGCAACGTCACAAAGGCATCAGATCGGCGCGCGGTCACGTCGTCCACGCAAGCGATTTTGCGCAACTGAGCGAGCGACTCTGATGTCAACACGGGTTTGGGTACTGGCTGCGGACCTGGCAAAAACTTGCTGCTGGCGCGGATGACCCAAATGTTGGGGACAACAACCGACTTGCGCAATGGCATGGTCAGCGCTGCCGCAGCAGACTCGGTAGCCGCCTTGGGCGCACTTTGAGCCAAGGCCGCGCTCGTCAGGCACGCAGCCGTGGCGGCCAAAAGCAGGTGCCACCCCGCGCGCGGTCGCAGGGAATTCTGTTTTGCTAAGTTCATTCCAAATCCTCTTCAATCAAGTTCATTGACTTCAAATCCAATCGTGCGACTCAGCGTCGCCTTACCCTTGCGCGCCTCGCGCGAACACCCGTTGCAAGCTGGTTATTCGCGCTGCGATCGACACCATGGAACTGGCGAGTAAGAGACCCAGCGCCAGCCCGGCCCAAGGCCACAGCATCCAGTTTGCTACCTCATGCGCGCTGGTCACCCAGCCCAATGCCACACACAGGGCCAGCCCTGCGGCGCTGCTAGCGATCATGAGCGCGGCCAGTGATGCGCTCAAGGTGAGCGCGTCGCGCCCATGTGAGGGCCACCCCGCGCCTCCGGTACGCCGAATCGCTACCGTCAGCGCCAGCACTTGGCGATAACCCCAGGCGGCCAACGCCCCAACGGCAAGCCCAAGGGCAGCCATGGCCCACAGCCAAATTCGGCGCGCGCGTTGGGCTTGCCTCGACAACGCTGAGGGTTCGTGGCGGATTTCGTGAACCGTCCAGCCCCGCGCGTGCAATATCTGCAGGGTTGCGGGGGTAGTCGGCGCTTGGCTTACGGACGCCGCTGATTCGGCCACAACCATCGAGCCCGCACCCACCCAGACGCTGTTGCTCGATTCATGCCATGCGTCGCCCAACGTGCGCTGAGCCAGCGATGGGCTGAGCACAATGACCGATTCCCCTGACCACAACGACTTGATTTCTTGTTGGGCCACTGACACCACGCGATTTCCCGTAACGGATTGCCAGCCAATGTCGTTGCAACTGCTGTGCGCGGAAAGCCCCAACCGAGTAAGCGGTCCTTGCTGGGGCGCGATATCACGGCGATGGCTCATGACCCAGCAAGCGTCGTCAGGCCAGCTAAGGCCGGTCGCGACCATCACACCCATGGGCGCGCCACTGCGCGAATTGGCCTCTTGCACCATCAGGCCAAAGCCAAGCCGCCACAGTGCGGGTCGGCCGCCAAGTTGACCGCGGGCGGTTGACCATTGCATCAGAAACTGGGTGTCTGCTTGCTCGAATTGATCGAGCAAGCCGTCGCGACGCGACGGCTCATGCGACAAACGCCACGCGCGCAGCCCGCCCAAACTTGCGTATTCGGGCACAGCCGTCGCCGCCGCCGTGTCTTTTGCATAGCGCTGGGCCGCCAAGTTGGCCCCCGCGAGTAGCAGGGCCAACATCACGCCGCGCGCCCATCCCAGTCGAAGCCAAGCAAACATCATTCAATGCCAAGCGCGGTCTGCGCGATTCGCTAGCTGCCCGAGGCAGTCAGCTGCGCCATCGGAACGACGCGAGTCGTTGACCGAAGCAGTCGCGCGTCGTGTGTCGCCACGACCAAGGTCGTGTTGCCCCTGCAGGCTGTTTGCAACACCTCCATCACGGTGGCGGCACTGGCATCGTCCAAGGCGCTTGTTGGCTCATCGGCTAATACCAGGGCGGGCGAGCGCATGAGCGCCCGCGCAATGGCCGCGCGCTGCGCTTGACCGCCAGAGACGGCGTTGGGCAAACGGCCAGCCAACTCAGCCAAACCCAATGAGGCTAGTAACTCATCTGCACGCAAGCGCCACTGCGCCTTGTTGGCACGCTCGTGCGCCACAGGCAGCAACACATTGTCAAGCAAGCTGAGGTGGGGTAGCAGTGCGGCTTGCTGGTACACGAAGCCCACCTGGGTGCGGCGCCAAGCGTCGACTGCATTCTCGCTCAAGTGTTGAATGGCGAGATCTTCAAATCGATAGCTGCCTGCATCCAAACGAAGCATGGCCGCCAAGGCATAGAGCAGGGTCGATTTGCCACCGCCGCTTTCGCCAATGAGTGCCACCTGTTCGCCGCGCGCGATGGACAAATTGAGGTCGCGAAACACCTCATTTTTGGTTTTGGGGTATCGGTAGCTTGCGCCCTCAAGCCGAATGAAATCCGTCGAACGGGTCGTTGAAGCATCTTTGGATGTCATTTGGGGTCTTTTGAGCGATTGAGCGGATAGCGCGCGCCCAGTGAAACGCCGGTGGGCGCGCCGGACGCAAATCGGGCTGTGAACCGCACTTGGGGCACTTGGCCCTTGCTGTCGATCATGGGCGAGACGCGCGTGACCGTGATGGGCGCAGTGAGCCCCGAGGTGCGCGACAACACAATGACCATTGGCACGCGCTGGTTGATCAAATCGGCATCTTCTGCATGCACGGCGCAGTCGAGTTGCAGCTCGCTGGGATCGGCCAACTCTAAGAGTCCGTCGCCGCCGCCGAAGCTGCCACCGGCCGCATTGACCACTTGACCAGGCTCAACAGTGCGCTTGACGACGATGCCTGCGCTCGGGCTTTGAATTTGGGTGTAGCGCAGCTCGCGCTCCAAGCCGCGCTGGCTCAGTTCGAGCTCTTGCAGTTCAATCTTGGCTGATGCCAGCTCGGTTTCACGCTCTCGGATGCTCAAGGCTTTCGCCGTGTTGCCCGCTTCGCTATAGAGCGGCTCCAACACAGCGGCCTCGTGCTTTTGTGTGGCAATTTGCAAGTCGAGCAGCGCCATACGCATCGATACGCGCTCACGAGACAACTGGTTGCGCTGCATTTGCTCATTCAGCGCACGCGGCGAGATCTCAATCAACAACTGGCCTTTGCGCACCGCGTCACCCACGTCTACCCGCACGGCGGTGACTTCGCCATTGGCCTGCGATTTGATCTGCACCAAGGCGCGGGGTTTGACTTCGCAAATGCCTTCAAGGTCGTATCGAGCCGCTCTGCCCCGCATGGTTGAAAGGGGTGGGCTTGCCTTCGATGCGCTTGCCGCACTGATGGGCTCACCCACGGCGATGTTGCCAGAACCCGCATCCGCGCCGACAGGCTGAGTGGGCTCAGGCGCACACGCGAGCAACGGTGCGCCCAAGACAGCAAGCACCAGCATTCGGCCCACGCGCGACAAAAACAGCATGCGCATGGCCTTAGTCGGTTTGGCTTTTGAGCAGCAAAGCCGTGGGGCGCCGAACAAGCCAGCGCGCCAACAGCACAGCCAAGCCGCCCCCAAGAGCCACGCCCACAACAGCCGCTGGCCAAAGTTTAGGCGCGGCCAAGGGGTGGCCCTGCACGGCGAACCACGCCCATGCGACCCCGCAGGCCACAGCAGTAGCCATGCCCAGCCGAGCCAGCTCAGGGCGCAAGGCGTGCAACGCAGCAACCCATGGGCGCTGGCCAAAGCCCCGGCGCAGCGCCAGCTCCAACTGCAAGGCACGAAATCGCAGCCAAGCCATGGCTACTGCGCACAGCGCCAAGATCGCGGCCAAAGCCACTGGAATCCATTGTCCGGCCTGCAGCAAAGCCCGGCGCGCCTTGTCAACGCCGGGTGCGTCTAAAAGCGGCTGCGACGTTTCGACAAATCCTTGAAACACCAATGGGCTGGGTGCTGAGTCCATTGCGTTTTGTATATCGGTCAAGGCGGTTGCCATCGAGGCACCCGTTCGCAATTTAACCACCGCCTGCGTGTCCGGGATGTACAGGGTGGAGCGGCGGTTGGGCGCGTCCACCCACTGGGGCGACACGTAAAATTGGGTTGGATCGCCGCGCATGAGCGGGCGCGGCAAGAACACGCTGGCGCTCAGTTTTTGGCGAGCGGGCGGGGCGTCGTCTTTTTGAGATTCGCCAAGGGGGCTTGCGTGCGGGCTTTTGACCCTGTGAAGCGTCAGCTGCCCATCAGGGTATCGGTCTGCGAT
>JANOPN010000208.1:0-7132 GCA_031421855.1 Comamonadaceae bacterium | reverse complement strand
CGCGCAGTGGATACCGACGTTTTTGGAGACTTTGCTGATCTCCAATTGCATTGGGTATTCGATCCATTTTTACTTCGAAATCGTGTCGCGCTTTGTGTTTAAAGGGGGGCTTCAAAACCTCAAACCGCTGGTGCGAGGCTGCGTGATCGTGGGCATCATGCTCAGCGGCGTGGTGTCGGGCTACACATTGGCGTTTGGCCTCATGGGCCGAAACTTCTTGGCCAACATGGCTCGCTCGCCTCGGCTGACGATGGGCCTGCTGACGATTGCTTTGGCAGGCTGCATGTTGTGGATGTTGTTCATGGAGAGCCAGACGCGGCGATTGCGCGCCGAGACTGACGAGGCGCAGTCGCGTGAGCTGGAGGCTTCGCTGCGCGCACAGGCCAGCCACGCCGAGCTGCGCGCGCTGCAGGCACAGATCGAGCCCCATTTTTTGTTCAACACTTTGGCTAATGTGCAAGCTTTGGTGGACTATGAACCCGCCAAAGCGAAACAAATGTTGGAGGCCTTCATCGATTATTTGCGCTCCACGCTGGATGCGTCGCGCCACACCCACGCCACGCTGAACGATGAAATGCACTTGTTGCAACGTTACTTGGAGGTCATGGCCGTGCGAATGGGTGATCGGCTGCGGTTTCGATTCGACGTACCCGACGACATGCGAGCCATGGCTTTTGCCCCGCTCTTGCTACAGCCGCTCGTTGAAAACGCCATCAAGTATGGTCTTGAACCCAAAATTGAAGGCGGCACGATCACGATTCGCGCCGAATGGTCGACAACGTCGCCCAGGCGAGCGTGCATCAGCGTCATCGACGACGGCGCCGGGCTCAACCCCGGCGGCGCTGCCCGGCGCGGACCCAAGGCAGGCAGTGGCACCGGCATGCAAAATGTGCGGGCCCGATTGGTCAACGTGTTCGGTGAAAACGCTACATTATCTATAGCATCTGAGTCAATGAATACCGTGACCAAGGTCGAATTTGATCCCAAATCGGTCGAATTGAACCCCCCAACCAGCCCACAAGGCACCGCATGACCCGAGCCCTGATCGCCGACGATGAAACCCACTTGTCACGCTACCTCAAAGACCAACTCAAGTCTGCATGGCCCGAGCTTGAGGTGGTGGCTTTGTGTGCCAACGGGGTCGAAGCCGCCAAACAAATTGAGGCGCTGCAGCCAGACGTGGCGTTTTTAGACATCCAAATGCCCGGCTTAAGCGGCTTGGAAGTCGCACAGGGCATCGAGTGCGACACGCTTTGCGTATTTGTGACGGCCTATGACCAATACGCCGTGCAAGCCTTCGACGACGGTGCGGTTGTCTATTTGCTCAAGCCCGTCAACACTGAGCGACTCGTCAAGTGCGTCGAGCGAATCAAGGCGCGTCTGTCAACGACGGCTTCGCAGTCGCCACCGCTCGCGTCGCCAAACCCGACCCCCGACCTGGCCAGCGTTTTGCAGCGGCTATTGAAAGCTGCCGATCCGCAAACCCTGAGCGAATTGGCCCAGGCCGCAGGTACTGGGTCACCCGTGGCCAGCGGCCACCTGCGCTATGTGCGCGCCCACGAACGCAATGCCAAGGGCGAGCAGGTGCTGCAAATTGATGTCAGCGAGGTGCTGTACTTTGATGCCGCCGATAAGTACACCTGTGTGGTTCTCGGCAATGGTGAAAAACTGCTGCGAACCTCGATCTCGGAGCTTGAAGCCCAGCTTGACCCCCAACGGTTCAAGCGCATTCACCGCTCAACTTTGGTTAACCTGGCCCATGTGCTCAGCAGCCACCGAGATGAGTCTGGGCGATTGTTTTTGCGCATCAAAGCCCATGCACGCGAATTGCCGGTGAGCCGGGCGTATCACGAGTTGTTTTCACGCATGTAGGGGTTGTGGTGACTTGAGATGAGCATGAGGCGCGTTGGGCGAGGTCAAAATGCGGTAGATCGGCGATCAAATAAACCCCCCAACACCCCCACATTGTTAGACTTGCAACAATGCCAGTTGTTTTGCGATACAAATCGTTTCGGTTTTTCTTCTACTCCAACGAAGGTAATCCGCGCGAAGCCATGCACATTCATGTGCGTGGAGCCGATGGCGAGGCTAAATTCTGGTTGGCACCGGTGGTGTATTTGGCTGACAGCGATGGTTTTGATGCACGCATATTGCGCGAGCTGCGGGATGCCGTGATCGCCAACACAGAATTGATCGAAAGAGCCTGGAATGACCACTTCGCCTAAAGCCGTTCGTTTTGATGAAGACACCCTGTGGGTGAGTCTGTCCGATGGCCGCACCATAGCCGCGCCGCTGGCCTGGTTTCCCCGTTTGCTGGAGGCCGAGCCCGAGCAGCTGGCAATGGTCGAATTGAGCAAGTGCGGCCTGCATTGGGTTGCCCTGAACGAAGATATTTCTGTGGCTGGCTTGCTGGCTGGCCAGCCAGACCAAACCCGGCGCAGCAACCATCAAGCGGCCTAGTGGCATCGTCGACGCCGCGTTGCGGCTGAGTCGCACACGTGTTGCGACAGCGGCGGCGCGCGAGGCGACAATCACCGCATGCCAAATTCATGCCAGACGTTGACGCATTTATCCCCGTTCTTGCAGTCTGATCCCACCCCCATGCTTGTGGTTGTGGGGCATGCTGCTTGGGCGCAGCATTTTTGGGTTGATGCCTTGGACATCGGGGCCAGCAAAACCCAGGCCAGCCGCCATTTGAGCTTGATCGGCGGCATGGGGGCCAACGCCGCCGTGGCGGCTGCCCGGCTGGGTGCTCGAGTCAAATTGATCTCACGCGTGGGTGACGACGAAGCGGCCGACGCGATTTTGGCCAGTTTGGCGCATCACGGCGTTGACACCTCTGGCGTGATGCGGTGCCCGGGCCGAACCAGCTCGTTGTCCAGCGTGGTCATTGATGGGCGAGGCGAGCGCTGGATCGTGAGCCACCGGGGCAGTGCGATCGCGCAAGATCCGCCCGATCTGGATGTCGATTTGCTTGCCGGCGCGAATGCCGTCTTGGTTGACCCACGCTGGCGTTCGGGCGCATCCGCTGCGCTGACCTGGGCGCGGACTGCGGGTGTGGTGAGCGTGCTCGATGCCGATGTTTGTCCGCAGCCGATTTTGGCCAACTTGGTCGCGCAAGCCCAGTGGGCGGCCTTCTCGTTGGCTGGTTTGCAGGCTTTTATGGGCGACGGCAACTTAGTCGGTGACGACGATCTGACGAGCGCCTTGAAGCAAGCCGTTGAGCGCGGTGCCGATCAAGCCTTGGTGACCTTGGGTGCGCGCGGAGCCGCGTGGCTCAATTCAAGTCAAACACTTCATCACACGTCAAGCCCAACCGTCATTGCCCAAGACTCCACCGCAGCAGGCGATGTGTTTCATGCCGCGTTGGCGATTGCTTTGGCGCAGCACCTCAACCCCGAGACGGCGCAGCGCATTGCCTGTGTGGCGGCTGCGCTCAAATGCGCGGGCGGCGCGGGCGTGCTGGGCGCGCCCACACTGGCCCAGCTCAACCAACAACTGCTCCTCATACAAACGCCTTGACGACTTCTTACATCCTCACCTTGTCCTGCCCGGATCGCCCCGGCATCGTTCACGCCGTCAGCGGCTTTTTGCTCGAGCGCGGCGGCAACATCGAAGACGCTGCACAGGTACACGACAGTGGCACTCAGCTGTTTTTCATGCGGGTTCGGTTCACCTGCGATGTGGCGCATGCGCAGCTGCGCGGCGACATCGATGCCCTGGCGGCGCGTTTTGAGATGCGGGCGGCGCTGCACGACGCAGCTGCGCCCATGAAAACCGTGCTCATGGTCAGCAAAGACGGGCACTGCTTGAATGACTTGTTGTTTCGTTGGAAAAGCGGCGCTTTGAAGCTCGATGTGCGGGCCGTCATCAGCAACCACCGAGATTTCTATCAACTGGCGGCCAGCTACAACGTGCCGTTTCACCACGTACCCGTCACGGCCGCAAACAAATCAGAGGCCGAGGCCAAGCAGCTGGAGATCATCAACGCCGAAGGGGCTGAGCTGGTGGTGTTGGCGCGCTACATGCAAATTTTGAGCAACCCCCTTTGCCAAGCGCTGGCTGGGCGCGCGATCAATATCCACCACTCATTTTTGCCCAGCTTCAAAGGGGCTAAGCCCTACCACCAAGCGCATGAGCGCGGAGTCAAACTCATTGGCGCCACCGCCCACTACGTCACGGCCGACCTCGACGAAGGCCCCATCATTGAGCAAGACGTGGCCCGGGTTGACCACGGCAAGTCAGTCGATGATTTTGTCGCGCTGGGCCGCGACACCGAGGGTCAAGTGCTCGCCCGCGCTGTCAAATGGCACAGCGAACACCGCGTGTTGCTTGATGGTCACCGCACGATCGTCTTTCGGTGACGGGCATTTTACTCCTGTTTGTATAGCAACAAACCCAATAGATCCGGTGACCAGTAGCGGTTTTTTCATCAAAACAGGTATTTCATGTCGCGAATTCCCCCCATTCAGTGCCTGTTGACCTTTGAGGCCTTGGCCCGGCTGCGCAGCGTCACCCAAACCGCTGACGAGTTATTCGTCACGCCCAGCGCGGTGAGCCACCGGGTGCGCCAGCTTGAAGACATGGTGGGCACCAAGTTGTTTGGCCGCGCTGATTTTTCGCTCACGACCGAGGGCAGCGAGTACCTGGCCCATGTGCGCGAGGGCTTGGGGTCGCTGCAAAAGTTTCCGGGGCAAGAGGCCACGCGCGGGCGGCGCAAACTCAAACTTGCTGTCACGCCCACGTTTGCGCGAACCATCCTCATGCCGCGTGTGCGCGACTTCATTGAGAGCTACCCCGAGGTTGATTTGACGCTGCAGGTGTCGATTCCGCTGCTCGATGTGGTGGCCGAAGATGCCGACCTCACCATCCGGTTTGGCACCGGTCGCTATGCCGATGTCGAGCACCTGTGTCTGTTCAAAGACGAAGTCACCCCGCTTGCGGCGCCCAGCTATTTGCGCGAGCGTGGTGCCATTGAAACGGTTGACGATTTGCAACACGCCAAGCTGCTCCGGAGCCCACTTGAGCCATGGCGCACGTGGTTTGCGGCGCACGAGCTCGATTGGCCCGAACCCACCGAGGGCTCCACTTTTAACGACATTGGCCTCATGTGCGACGGCGCAGCCCAAGGCTTGGGTGTTGCCTTGGTGCGCTTGAAACTGGGCGCACCGTGGCTGGCCAGTGGCGCACTGGTGCGCCTCTTTGATCGCGCCGTGGTCAGCCCGCACGCCCACCACCTGTGCTGGCGAAGCGGCGCAATGGAGCGCTGGGAAGTCGCCGCATTCGCCAACTGGCTGCAGGCTTCGGTAAAAAGCTAACAGCTGGGCTGGCTCAGCGAAGCTGACGAAACCGCATTGACCGAGTCAGTCGCGTCAGTCGGGTTTGATGCCGCGCGCTCGGATGATCTTGGCCCATTTGATTTGCTCGACTGCCAAAAACGCGCCGAAGGCATCTCGTCCCAGGCCACCGATCTCGACGCCTTCTTTGGCAAACTTGTCGGCGATGTCGCGTTTGCGCAGCACCGTTGCGACTGCGGCGTTCAGCTGGTTGGCAACACCTTCGCCTGCGCTGGTCGGCACAAACAAGCCAGTCCAATTGATGGCCTCAAAATTGGTCAAACCGGTGAGTTCAGCCACAGTGGGCACATTGGGCAGGCTGCGCGCGCGGCGTTAGCCACTGTAGGCCAGGGCTTTGAGTTTGCCCTCGCGAATGAGTTGCAGCGTGGTACCGGGGTTGTCAAACATGGCTTTGATTCGACCCGCCAGCAGCTCATTGAGCGCGGGCGCTGCGCCACGGTGCGGCACGGGCGCGATGTTGAGCTTGAGGTCTGCCGCGAGCAATTCGCCTGCCATGTGACCCATGCCACCGTTGCCTGCATTGGCCACACGAAGCGGCTCGGTGCCCTTGGCGGCCGCCAAGAATTCTTTGAAGTCCTTGAACCCCCCCTCGGTGGGCGTCACCAGCACCATGCCATTGCGAAGCAGCAAGCTCGCTGGCAAAAAGTCTTTGAAGTTGTCATAAGGCAATTTGGCATAAAGCGACGGATTGATGACGTAGGGCGCGGTCACCATCAGCACGGTGTGCCCGTCCGTTGACTTGGCCACCATGTCGGTGGCGGTGATGGTGGCGTTGCCTGGCATGAGCTCAACGTTCACGGCCTGACCCAAGACTCGACTGATGTCGGCTGCCAACGTGTTGGCGGCCACACTCGTGGAGCCACCGGCGGCAAACGGCACAACCAAGCGCACCGCTTGGCGCGGCCAGGTTTTGTCAAGCACGGGCTGCGGCTGCGCCGCCAATGGCGCGCCAACCATCGCAGCTGTGGCGCTGGCCAAGCCAAGCAATGCGTGGCGACGAGAAAATGCAGGGAGTAGGACGTGTGACATGAAGGTTCCGCAAAAAAAGAAGGTTCCGCCGTATCGAACGATATGTTAGGCCGAGTAGCGGCCCTTGTCGTTCAAGATGCCAAGATCAACAAACTTGCTGCCAACGTACGGGGCGCTGGTGAAATCGATGCCAAAGCCACCCAAGTCGACGCGGCGAAGCCCCGCCAATGCCGTGCGCAATTTCGCGCGAGTGATGTCGCGACCAGCGCGCTCAATGGCTTCGGCCATCACTTTTGTGTTCACGTAGCCTTCAAAAGAGCCCATGCTGAATTCGGTCTGCCCATTCGCGCGCATCGCCGCTTGAAACTCACGCGAAATCGCGTGCTTGGCGCGGCTTGGGTCAGGGAACACCATGGTGATGGCGATGCCACCTGCCAATTCGCCCAGCTGTTTCACGCCAGAGCTGGTCAACGCCACGCTCAGGCCTGCGATGGGCATGCGCGGTGATGCGCGGCGCAATGCTGCGATCAAGCTCGTCGATGCTGCGCCGGCGGTACCCAAAAGCACAGCAGCGGGCTTGGAATCCATCGTGGCTTTGACGACTTCGTTCAAGTTTTTGCCGTCGGCGGCCAACGCCACTTGCGCCACAGCCTTGATGCCAGCTGCCGACAACGCGCGGTTGGCGTCGCCCAGCACCTCTTTGCCAAAGCCATTGTCCAAATACACGACGGCCAAGCTGGTGATGCCCATGCTAACCAGTTGCTGCACCAATCGGGTGGTCTCGTCGGTGTAGCTCGCACGCACAT
>JANOPN010000207.1:0-6765 GCA_031421855.1 Comamonadaceae bacterium | reverse complement strand
CGCCGCTTTGTTTGCCATCGCGGCGCCGCTGTCGTTTGCTCCCATTGCCATTCTCGGCCCGTCCATTGGCTGGCCTGCTTCGCTGCGCGCACCCGCGGCCCAACAACTCACGGCGATTGCGGGCGCGCCCGATGCGGTCGCCGCGGGCTACGGCGTGTACTTGCTGTATTCAATCTTGATCCTGCCGCTGATGGTGCTCATTGCGCAGCGGGTGTTTGGCAACCTAGCGCGACCTCTGGCGCTGATCGTCGTGGGGCTGGCGGCGCTGTCGGTGCTGGCACGCAGCATCGGCATCCTGCGTTGGCTCACGGCCATGCCGGCGCTGGCCCAGCAGCATGCTGCGGCAGACCCGGCTCAGCAAAAAGTGATTGAAACCGTGTTCGGGGCCTTGACCACCTATGGCGGCGGCATCGGCGAGCTACTTGGTGTGAGCCTGTTCATGGGTCTGGCTCTGGCGCTGGCGATGGTCCCAGCGCTGATGAGCAAAACACTGCCACGCTGGCTGGCTGGGTTGGGTTTGGTCAGCGCCATGTTGCTGCTTGGTTTATTTCTGCCCGCGGTGGGCGTGGTGATTCAGGTGCCAATTGCCTTGGCTGCCTCGGTTTTGTCGGTGTGGATGCTGGTGTTTGGTGTGTACGTCGCCATCAAACCCGCAGCCTGATGGCCGGGTCAACAGTTTGAAAACTATCGGGTCTTGCGTGGCGGTAGGCCGGTGTGCTGGGTCAGGATCGTGCCGGGCTTGACGGCTTGGCCGAGGTCGCCTTCGCGGGGGTTGCTTTCCCGCGAATTGCCGCCAGTTCGTCCCTTGGTTTTGAGCCCCGGCGCGCTGGAGTTTTTCTTGCGTGCGCCGACATACGTGCCGTCGGTGACGGGCTGGTAGGTTGGGATCAGGTGGTGTTTGCCATTGCCAATCAAGTCCGCCCGACCCATGGTTTTGAGCGCTTCGCGAAGCAGTGGCCAGTTGTTGGCATCGTGGTAGCGCAAAAACGCCTTGTGCAGGCGACGCCTGCGCTCACCACGCACGATGTCAACCACTTCACTGTCGCGGGTGACTTTGCGCAGCGGGTTTTTGCCGGTGTGGTACATCGTCGTGGCGCTGGCCATGGGGCTTGGGTAAAAGGTTTGCACTTGGTCCGCGCGAAAACCGTTCTTTTTGAGCCAAATCGCCAAGTTCATCATGTCTTCGTCGCGCGTGCCGGGGTGAGCGGCGATGAAGTACGGGATGAGAAACTGCTTTTTCCCAGCCTCAGCACTGAACCGATCAAAAAGCTCTTTGAATCGGTCGTAGGTGCCGATGCCCGGCTTCATCATCTTGCCCAGCGGCTCAGCCTCGGTGTGCTCAGGTGCGATTTTGAGGTAGCCGCCGACGTGGTGGGTGACGAGTTCTTTGATGTATTCGGGCGACTTGATGGCCAAGTCGTAGCGCAGGCCGGAGCTGACCAAGATTTTCTTGATGCCCGGCAATCCGCGTGCTCGCCTGTAGAGCTGAATCAAAGAAGAGTGATCGGTGTTGAGGTTGGGGCAAACATCGGGCCATACGCAACTGGGCTTGCGGCAGTGCGACTCGATCTCGCGGCTTTTGCAGGCAATGCGATACATGTTCGCCGTGGGCCCGCCCAAGTCGGAAATCACACCGGTAAACCCGGGCACTTTGTCGCGAATTTCTTCAATTTCGCGAATCACCGAGGCTTCGCTTCGGCTTTGGATGATGCGACCTTCATGCTCGGTAATCGAGCAAAACGTGCACCCCCCAAAGCAGCCGCGCATGATGTTGACGCTGAATCGGATCATCTCCCACGCGGGTATTTTGGTCGCGCCGTCATGTTTGCCGTGCTCGTCAGCGTAGTCGCTGTGGGGTGAGCGGGCGTATGCCAAACCAAACACAAAGTCCATCTCTTCGGTGGTGAGCGGAATCGGTGGCGGGTTCAGCCACACGTCTTTGGCGACGTTGCCTTCGCCGTGGCGCTGCACCAGCGCCCTCGCGTTGCCCGGATTCGTCTCCAAATGCAGGACACGGTTGGCATGGGCGTACAGCACCGAGTCGCGTTTCACGTCTTCAAACGAGGGCAGGCGAATCACGCTGCGTTCACGTGGCGGTACCTTGATCTTGCCAATGACGGCATCCAAGCGCTTGGCGATTTTTGGGTTAGGTACGAACTGAATGGGTTTGATTTGGTCGTAGCCAGTCGTGTTGGCAATTTGCTTGGTGCTCGCGTCATCGCGCACACATTCGCCGCCTTGGGCTTTGGCGACTTCGCTGCTCATCATGTACGGGTTAACGTGGGACTCAACCCGGCCTGGCGCGTCCACGCTGGTGGAGTCAATTTCAAACCAGTCTGGTGGCGTGGTGCGCCGCACAAAGGCCGTGCCGCGAACGTCGGTGATGTCGCGCACATTCTCGCCAGCAGCCAGCCGATGCGCGACTTCGACCAAGGCGCGTTCAGCGTTGCCATAGAGCAACAAATCGCATTTGGCGTCAACCACCATCGAGCGCCGCACGCTGTCTTGCCAGTAGTCGTAGTGCGCGATGCGGCGCAAACTGGCCTCGATTCCGCCCATGATGATTGGCACTTCGGGATAGGCCTCTTTGCAGCGCTGAGCATAAACCAACGAGCAGCGATCGGGTCGTTTGCCGCCGATACCGCCGGGCGTGTAGGCATCGTCGGTGCGAATTTTTCGCTCCGCCGTGTAGCGGTTGATCATGCTGTCCATGTTCCCTGCGCTCACGCCGAAGAACAAATTGGGTTTGCCCAGCACCTTGAATGGATCGGCACTTTGCCAGTCAGGCTGAGCGATGATGCCAACCCGAAACCCTTGAGCTTCTAGCAACCGGCCAACGATGGCCATGCCGAAGCTTGGGTGATCCACATAGGCGTCGCCACAAACCACGATGATGTCGCAGCTATCCCAACCCAGTTGATCCATCTCCGCACGGCTCATGGGCAACAGGGGTGCCGTGCCGAAACACTCAGCCCAATACCGAGGGTAGGCGTTGAGGGCTTGGGGCGCGACAACCGGCAATCCGGGGTCGCGCTGGGGTGCAGCAGCTGTTTTCATGACCCCTGATTGTCGGGGTTTGATGCCTCGCACAGTGGACAATGCTCTCTATGTCCTTGATTTTGAGTGTTTTGGGTGCCGAAAGCACTGGCAAATCAACGCTTGCGCCAGCGCTGGCACTTGCTTTGGCTCAGCGCACCGGCCAGGCTTGGGTCTGCGTCGACGAATACTTGCGCGAATGGGTCGATGCCCATGGTCGCACCCCAAGGCTGTGCGAGCAACGGGGCATCGCCGTTGAGCAGCACCGTCGAATCGCCCACGCGGCATTGGGTGCAAACGTGGTTGCCGACACCTCGGCGTTGATGACTGCGGTTTACAGCGCGGTGATTTTTGGTGATGAGTCTTTGGTTGACTTTGCAATGGGTGCGGAATGTGCGCATCACCAAACGCTACTGACCTCACTTGACGTGCCTTGGCAAAGCGATGGGCTGCAGCGCGATGGCGCACATGTGCGTGCGGGGGTTGATGCGTGCTTGGTGCGGATATTGACTGCTGGCTCGCGGCACTTCACACGTTTGTCTGGATTAGCGGCGCAACAATTGTCGCAAGCTCAGGCGCTCTTCGACGGCCCGGGCGAGCAGCGCGAAATGGTTTGAATGACTTCGCAACACGTCGATCATTGCGTTGCAGTTGAACTGATGCTATCGTTGAACTCAAAAGAGCGCGTTAAGAGCGCTACAAAACACCGCCTTGAAAAAAATTGAACTCGAAACCAAATTCACGTCTTGTCGATGCCCAACTCGCGCGCACATTGCCCGAGTCGATGTGTACGCGCGCACACGAGGTTTTGGCCTCGCTGGCAAAGACAATGGACATCGATCTTCGCCCGGAGGATTCCCGCGCGATCACCCGGTTGATGATGCTTGAACAATTTCGAGACGGCGAGATGTTTCGTTTTAACCGCGCGGGACCGATGCACGGGCGGGCGATGCTCGTTTTGCATGGCGAGGTCAACGTTCAATTGCCTGGCGCGCATGCGATCTTGGAAAAAGACTCAGACGACGATCAACCCAAGGCGCTTTCTTCCAGCGTCGGTGAAGGCGGATTTTTGGGCCTGCTCACCCTCTTTGGTGGCGCTGCCGGCTCGATGTTGATTCGCCCGTGTGGCCCAGTCGTCGCAGCCTCAATGACCCGCGCGGCACTGGCACAGCTGATGCGAGATTCGCCGTCTGCGGCTGCCAAGCTCTACTTCATCATGATGAATGAGTTGGCTGTTGTGACGACAAAGTACGTCACTAAAATTGGTGTGATGGACAGTTTGGCTCGTGGCATGCAAATGGAAATGTTGCAACCCAGCATGCTCGACCCGGCCGTTGACTTTGTGTTGGGCAGGCATGTCGTGCCTTCAGGCCCGTTGGGTGAGCACGCGTAGTGACTGGGGACTGATGGACTAGTGGATTTGTGATGAGCCTGGGCTACCCGCAGCCGAGCTCGTGAATATTTGCGCCGCATCTACCGCATCGAATCGGTAGTTTTCACCACAAAAATCGCAGCCCACCTCGACGTCGGTTCGTTCGCTCAGAATGGATTCGACTTCTTCTAGCCCCAGGCTAAGCAGCATGTTGCTCACGCGAACTCTTGAGCAGGTGCAGGCGAACCGCGGTGTCTCAGGCGGGTGGCGCAGCAGCTTTTCGTTCCAAAACAAGCGGTGCAAGATCTCCATGGAGTCAAGCTCCAAAAGCTCCTCATGCTTCAGGCTGGCCACGAGGGTGGCCACATGCTGGAAGTCAACGCTTGCGCCAATCAAGGCTTCGCGTTCACCCAAGTTCTTTTCGCCCTCACGCGGCATGCGCTGAATCAAAATGCCCGCAGCGACCGACTCGTCGCACGCCAAAACGAGCTTGGTATCGAGTTGTTCGCTTTGCAGCATGTAGTGCTCCAGCGCTTGCGAAATCGCGTCCAGCGACTCGTGCGAGTCACCAAACAAGGGCACCACGCCTTGGTACGCTTGTTGGCCCGGCAGTCGATCCAAGGGGTCGAGCGTGATCGCGCAGCGCCCCAAGTTATTGACGTTAACGAGCTCAGTCAACGACGAGCCGTCAACCACCTCGCCTTGTACTTTCGCGGTGCATCTGAAAGTCAAGCCGCCATCGCCCGCCGCAGCGGTTGCCTCGGCGACCGCGAGTTTGACTGGGCCGTCGCCCATGATTTGCAAGATCAAAGCGCCATTGAATTTGACGTTGGACTGCATCAACACTGCGGCAGCGGCCATTTCGCCCAGCAATGCGTTCACGCTGGCTGGGAACGCGCCGGTTTGAGCGTTTTCGGCGCGTCGCGTCAATACTTCTTGCCACGGGGTGGTGATGCGAACAATCGCGCCGCGCACGGCCAAGTCTTCAAACAAAAATCGGTGGAGTTCGGTGGTCATTTCAGGGGGGCAGCGTCTTTTTCATCATCACATGGGGGATGTTCATTGCATTAATGGGTTCGGCGCACCGAACATAGCCAGCGCGGGAATAAAAGGGTTCGGCGCTGACCATCGCATCGAGCTCAATCACAACAGTCGAATCACCCGAGCGCCGATCAGCAATCGCGGCCTCCAAGGAGGACAAAACCGCAGCGCCCAGATGACTGCCTCGCAGGGCGCGGTTAACCGCCATGCGCCCAATGCGCCAAGTGTTGTCGCAATCAGCATACGCCCGACCAGACGCAACGACATCGCCCATGCGGTTTCGAGTCGCGGCGTGAATCGCTTCGAGATCGTGCGTGTCAGACATCAAGGACGCGTCAATGCCCAGCTCGGCGCTGAACACAGCGGATCTGAGCCCGATTGCTGCGTGCTTGCAGTCGCGCCAGATCTCAATTTGGGTTGAGCACATCGGCTGCCCTGCTTCAAAACCCTGCAGCCATTCGCGCAACAAGGTTGGAATGGGTTTGGGTGTCTGAGCATGCGGGTCGGCAAACACGTAGACCAACTCAGCCGAGATGAGCAATTTTCCGCCATGAAAAATCGCGCCTTCAAACACCATGCTGGAATTACCCATGCGCGCACAACGCAAGGCCACGTCAAGCACGTCGTCGTAGCGGGCCGACGCGTGATACGTCAGTGAAGCTTTCTTGACGTACAAATCCCCGCCAATGATGGGCATTGCCGACTCATAGGGCATACCCAGTGCGCGCCAGTAGTCGGCAACCGCCGTGTCGATGTACGTCAAGTAATGCGCATTGAACACAATGCGCTGCATGTCGACCTCGACCCAGCGCACCCGCATCCGATGCGCAAAACGAAAATCCGACAGCTCGGCGACGTCACTCATTGGACTATCCGATCTTCTTCAAGCCCGATGCGAAGCGCCGCGCGTTGTCTTGGTAGTGCACGGCGCTGATGCGCAACCGTTCGGTCGCGGCATCGTCAAGCACCCGAACGACTTTTGCGGGCGACCCAATGATGAGTGAGTTGTCGGGGAACTCCTTGCCCTCAGTCACGACCGAGCCGGCGCCAACGATGCTGTTTTTGCCAATTTTGGCGTTGTTGAGCACAACGGCCTGAATGCCAATGAGCGAATTGTCGCCAATGGTGCAGCCGTGCAGCATGACTTGGTGGCCAACGGTGACGTTTTCGCCAATGGTCAATGGGCAACCGATGTCGGCGTGCAAAACACTGAGGTCTTGCACGTTGCTGCCCCGGCCAATAGAGATGGTTTCGGTGTCGCCACGAATGACGACCCCAAACCACACCGAGCTATGCTCACCCAAATGCACATTGCC
>JANOPN010000206.1:0-27590 GCA_031421855.1 Comamonadaceae bacterium | reverse complement strand
AACACAAGTGCGCAAGGATGGTGGTCACCGGACGCTTACTGAGTTGCTGCATTTTGGTTGCAAAGTCATAGTCGTTTTATTCCAACTCCACCGCACCTACATAGCGACCGGGGGTAAGAACAATTCAATTTTGAGCGATCTCAGCCAGTGGAACACTGCGACAGAAACCCGCAATATCCTGATACTCGCCAGCTTCAGGTTCACCGCGCCAAGCCGCCACAGTCTTGGCAACGCGGTCGATCACTTCGTCAGTCAACTCGCTCTGCACGCGGCTGATCATGGTCGCCAGCTTGCGGGCATCTACAAAAAGCACTTCGCCCTTGCGGTGCGTCTTCTTCTTGACCAAGAACCAAAGGCAAGCTGGAATCTGGGTGTTAAAGAACAGTTGACCGGGTAGCGCCACCATGACCTCGACCACATCGGCATCCACCATGGCGGCGCGGATGGTGCCTTCGCTGTTCTGGCTGGAACTCATGGAGCCATTCGCCAGCACAATGCCCGCTCGTCCGGTTGGCTTGAGGTGGTGCAGCATGTGTTGCAACCAAGCGTAATTGGCATTGCCCTGCGGAGGATCGCCATAGACCCAGCGCGGGTCGCCTGTCAGGCTACCGTGCCACCAGTCGCTGATGTTGAATGGCGGGTTAGCCAAAATGAAGTCAGCACGCAAATCAGCATGCTGGTTGCGGGTGAAGGTGTCGCCCGGTTCGCGGCCAAGATTGAAGTCGATGCCACGAATAGCAAGGTTCATGGCTGCTAGCCGCCACGTGGTTGGGTTGGCTTCTTGGCCGTAAATGGATACATCACCCAGTTTGCCGCCATGGGCTTCGATGAACTTCTCTGACTGTACGAACATGCCACCTGAGCCGCAACAGGGGTCATAGACTTGTCCGCTGTGTGGGCTTAGTACAGCCACCAGTGTTTTGACGATGCTGGCCGGGGTGTAAAACTGCCCGCCGCGCTTACCCTCTGCGCTGGCAAACATGCCAAGAAAATACTCGTACACCTGACCCAGCACGTCACGGGCGGTTGATGGGTTGTCGCCAAAGCCAATGGTGGACACCAAGTCCACCAACTCGCCCAGCTTGCCATCGGGCAACTGAGCGCGGGCATAGCGTTTGTCCAAAATGCCTTTGAGCTTGGCGTTCTCGGTCTCGATCAGCGTCAGGGCGTCATCGATGCGCTTGCCAATGTCGGGCTGCTTGGCTCTAGCACGCAGGCTTTCCCACCGAGCCGGTTCTGGCACCCAGAAGGCGTTGACCTCAAGGTAGTAGTCGCGGTCTTCCAGCTCCTGCTCCAGATCGGCCGGAGTTGCGTTGGCAAAGAAATACTCGTCTGCCGGGTTGATCAGGCGCGTGGTTAGCTCTACACGGCGGGCGGCGAACGTGTCTGAGATGTACTTGACGAAGATGAGGCCGAGGACCAAATGCTTGTATTCGGCTGCGTCCATGTTGGCGCGCAGCTTGTCTGCCGTGGCCCATAGTGTTTTTTTGATGTCATCCAGCATGCCGCAGTCGCCCCCTTTGACCCGGCAAACAAGACCAAGCTAACAGATTATGACGGCCAGTGACCTTGGACAGGCAAACCCGTGGACACTCAAAAATAATAGCAACAACACCAATGAATACGTAGACCAAGGGCGTATTTGCCTTATTTTTCATCACTTTCGAGCTCATTCGCGATCTTGCGCCGCGCGTTGTGCGCCCACGCCGCGTTTCGACCTTCCAAGCCGCCAAACCGGCGCTTCGTCGCATGGTGCTTTTCTTGTTAACTCGGTTTTTTGATACTTGCGTCCATGGTGATTCACTTCACCGAAACGTCTCAAATAAACCCTAAGGAAATCACCATGTTTACCACCGCAAAAACCGCAGCAGTCGTCATCGCAGCCATTGTGGGTGCTCACTTCGCGGCGTTTGGGTCAGCTGCGGTCACCCTGCAAACCAGCGCTGACCACGCGATGATTCCAGTTGTGAAAGCCGAGCCGATCATTGTTCGCGCCAGCAGCTTGCAAATTGTGAAAGCTGATCGGATCGAGGTGCGCGCAAGCCGCGCAGCATGAGTCACCAATCGATATCAAAATAATAGCAACAAACTCAATGAATTCGGAGACCAAGCGCGAATAATCCATAAAAATGATGCCGCAAGAGTCAAATTCGGCCCAAAGCTGACCCGTACACTTGCCGCATCGGTCGTCCTGTGATGTCGATCGAACTTTTTCACACGACCGCTGACGCCACGCCATGAGCTTTGCCCCACTTCAAAACGACACTTTTTTGCGCGCCTGTTTGCGCCAAGCCACCGCTCACACGCCGGTTTGGTTGATGCGCCAAGCCGGGCGGTACTTGCCTGAATACAAGGCGACGCGGGCCAAGGCGGGCAGTTTCATGGGGTTGGCCACGAACACAGACTTCGCGACCGAGGTGACGCTGCAACCTCTGGAGCGCTTTGAGCTGGACGCGGCAATTTTGTTCTCGGACATTTTGACTGTGCCCGATGCGATGGGGCTGGGTTTGAGCTTTGCCGAGGGCGAAGGGCCGCGTTTCGCGCGCACGGTGCGCGACGAAGCGGCCGTGAGCGCCCTTGAAGTGCCTGACATGGACAAGCTGCGCTATGTGTTTGACGCAGTTGCGTCAATTCGCAAGGCTTTGAACGGGCGAGTGCCGCTGATTGGGTTCTCAGGCAGCCCTTGGACGCTGGCTTGCTACATGGTCGAGGGCAAGGGCTCAGACGACTTTCGCCATGTCAAGACGCTCATGTACGCTCGCCCCGACTTGATGCACCGCATGCTGGACGTGCTGGCTGACTCGGTGGCCGCGTATTTAAATGCGCAAATCGACGCGGGTGCGCAAGCCGCGATGATTTTTGACAGCTGGGGCGGCGCGCTGGCCGATGGGGCGTTTCAGTCGTTTAGTTTGGGCTACACCAAGCGGGTGCTCAAGCAGTTGAAAAGCGTCGGCCCTGACGGCGCGCGGGTACCGAGCATCGTGTTTACCAAGGGCGGCGGACTTTGGTTGCCCCAGATGGGCGCGCTGAACTGCGACGTGCTCGGTGTGGACTGGACGGTGAACTTGGCTACGGCGCGCGCCCAGGTGGGCGGCGAGGTGGGTCAGCGCGGCCATGCGCTGCAAGGCAATCTTGACCCCAACGTGCTGTTTGCCCCAGCCCCGCAGATTGAGGCCGAGGTGGCGAAGGTGCTGGAGAGCTTTGGCTTGCCACACGCCGACACCACGCAATCGGGCCCGACGCACATCTTCAATTTAGGGCATGGCATCAGCCAGTTCACGCCGCCGGAGTCGGTGGCGGTGATGGTGGACGCGGTGCATCGATACTCGCAAAAGATGCGCGCTTAAGTAGCACTGACTCAAAATCGCCCCAGCCGCGTTGCAGCTACTCGCCGTGTCGTTCGCACTGTCGTCGTCGCTGCGCCTTGCCGAGACAGTTTTGCATCAGTCCGATTCAGAAAACCTCAGCGCAACAACGGCGCCAGACGCTCGCGAACCGCGTCGCTCATCGCCTCTGGCTGGGTGACCAAGCTGGTTTGCAAGGCGGTGTGGGCGGCAGATGCGGGGCGAGTCGCTCCCAAGATTTTGATGACTTCAGCGGCGATTCGCTGGGCATGCCCGGCGTTTTGCATGAGGTTGGCAATGGCCGAGTTGGCCGTGACGCTGGCCTCAACCGGGTGCCAACAGTCAAAGTCGGTCACCATGGCCAAGGTGGCATAGGCCATTTGCGCCTCGCGAGCCAGCTTGGCTTCGGGCATGTTGGTCATGCCGATGACGCTTGCACCCATGCTGCGGTACCAATTGGATTCAGCCAAGGTCGAAAACTGCGGGCCTTCAATGCACACATACGTCCCACCCCGGTGCAAGCGCACGGCATCGCTCAAACCGGCGTTGGCCAAGGCCTGAGCCAATGCGTCAGATAAGTGGGGGCAAATGGGTTGGGCAAGCGACGCGTGAGCAACGGCGCCATTGCCAAAAAACGTCATGTCGCGTTTCTTGGTGAGGTCAATGAACTGATCGGGCAGTACCATGTCAAGCGGGCGCATGTGCTCTTGGAGCGAGCCCACCGCTGAGAACGACACCAAGTATTGAACGCCCAACTGCTTCATGGCGTAAACATTGGCCCGATACGGCACTTCGCTGGGAATCAAGCGATGCCCGCGGCCATGGCGCGCAATGAAGGCGACCGCCACCCCGCCGACCGAACCTGTGACGACGGCATCAGACGGTTTGCCGTAAGGGGTGGTGATGTCGTGTTCTTGGGCGTTTTCGAGCGCGTCCATTTGGTACAGGCCGCTGCCGCCGATCAGGCCGACCAGGCAAGGTGTTGTCATGGGTTTTTCCTTTAGGACTTACGCAAAATTGTCCCAGCAAGGCGCAGCGACGACGACAGTGCGATTAGCACGGCTAGGAGCTGCAACGCGGCTGGGGCGGTTTTGCGTAAGTCCGATCCTTATGGTTTGGCACCCAATTTGAGCACGGATGTTAGCCCAGCCTGTAAGGAGAAGGGGCCCAAACTCGGCAAAAACTCAACACATGAATTGGGATGCCCTCATCCGGTTTGTCGATCACAATTCAAAAATCGAGGAAAACACATGCACCCAACCCTAGAGCGACTCCAAAACACCCGATTTCCGACGATCAAACGCCAACGTTTGACGACATTGCAAGTGAACTTGGGCTACAAATGCAATCAGTCGTGCCTGCATTGCCACGTCAACGCAGGGCCAAACCGCACCGAGATGATGGGTGACGCCCACATCGACCTGGTGATTGAGGTGCTCAAAGCGCGCAAGATCGAAACCCTTGACCTCACGGGCGGCGCACCCGAGTTGCATGAATCGTTCAAGCGCTTGGTGGTGGCGGCGCGCGAAATGGGCGTGCGGGTGATCGACCGCTGCAACCTCACCATTTTGTTTGAGCCCGGCCACGAAGATCTGGCTCAATTTTTAGCAGACCAGCGCGTGGATGTGGTCGCGTCAATGCCTTGCTACTCGCTTGAGAACGTCGACAAGCAGCGCGGCAAGGGCGTGTTTGACCTCAGCATCGCCGGATTGCAAAAGCTCAACGCGCTGGGCTACGGGCGAGCCGATTCAGGTTTGAGCCTTAACTTGGTGTTCAACCCACAAGGGGCCAGCCTGCCGCCCGACCAGCTGCAATTGCAAGCGGACTACAAGCGCGAGTTGTTTGCGCATTTCGGCATTGTTTTCAACGACTTGTTTGCCTTGGCCAACATGCCGATTCAGCGTTTTGGCTCGACTTTGATCTCAAAGGGCACATTTGAGACTTACATGCAGTTGCTGCGCGACAACCACCAGGCGAGCAATTTGGCGGGCGTGATGTGCCGCTCGATGATCAGCGTGGACTGGTTGGGCAACCTGTACGACTGCGACTTCAATCAACAGCTCGGGATGGATCTTCCGCCGCTGGTTAAAACGGGGGTTCGATCCATCGAGCGGCCGCATTTGCGCGACTTGCTCACCATCGAAGCCAACGACCAGTCGATTCGCGTGGCTGACCACTGCTACGGCTGCACGGCCGGCCAAGGCAGCAGTTGCGGCGGCGCGCTGCACGATTGATTCGCTGGCGACTGATTCGTTGACGCCTGACCCGGTAATGGTCTCGGTGATCGTGCCGCTTTTGGACGAAGCGGCCAACTTGCCGCTTTTGGCGGCCCAGTTACACGAACTCAAAAACCAAGGCGCTGAGCTCATCTTGGTTGACGGTGGCAGCACCGACAACACGCCCGATTTGGCACGGGCTTTGGGGTTGAGCGTGTTCAAAAGCGCACCGGGTAGGGCAACGCAGATGAATGTCGGCGCAGCAAAATCAAGCGCTCAAACGCTGGTGTTTTTGCACGCCGACACCACCTTGCCAAGCGGCGCATTGGACTTGATTGAACAAGCGCTTGGCCAACCCGGCGCATGTTGGGGGCGTTTTGACGTGCACATACTGGGCAAATCAGCGCTGTTGCCGATGGTTGCCATGATGATGAACCTGCGCTCACGCCTGAGTGGGGTGGCAACCGGCGACCAAGCGATTTTTGTGCGGCGCAGCACCTTTGAGCGGCTTGGCGGCTATGCGCCGATTGGCTTGATGGAAGACATCGAGCTGACCAACCGCCTGCGCCTTGTCCAAGCGCCGGTATGCATCAAACAACGCGTCCAAACATCGGGCAGGCGCTGGGACAAATACGGCGCGTGGCGCACCATTTGGCTCATGTGGCGGCTGCGCTGGGCTTATTGGCGCGGAGCCGACCCCAACGACTTGGCCAAACAATACAGAAAGCAATAGCGAGTGAAACGCTGTCGAATCGTCATCATTGCCAAGGCGCCGATACCGGGGTTTTGCAAAACGCGGCTCATCCCCGAACTCGGCGCAGGCGGCGCGGCCGCGCTCGCAAGCCGGATGCTCGTGCACACCGCGCACCAAGCGATTGAGGCCAGCGTCGGCCCCGTCGAGCTCTGCGCGGCACCCAACGCCCGAGATCCTGTTTGGGCCACATTGGCATTGCCAACAGCGCTCGAATGGAGTGACCAAGGCAGCGGCGACCTCGGTCAACGCATGGCCAATGCGGCAAGGCGAACGTTGGCGCGTGGTGAGCACCTGCTCCTGATCGGCTCGGACTGCCCAAGCCTGGACGCCCAGACCCTGAAGGCAGCAGCAAATGCACTGCACGACCATTCAGCTGCGCTAATTGCAGCGTTTGACGGCGGCTATGTCGCGCTGGGCTTGACCCAATTCGGCGAAGACCTCTTCACCGACATGCCGTGGAGCACATCCAGCGTAGCAGCCATCACCCAAGCCAGAATCGAGCGCCAAGGCTGGACCCTAGCCTCATTTGGCCCGCTACACGACATCGACGAGCCCCAAGACCTGCAACACCTGCCGGATGCACTGCAAGTCGCCCAGTGAGGTGTTTTGAGCGATTTTTAGGCAAAAACCGCGTTTGGTCGCCGAATTCATTGGGCCATGCGCTGCGAAATTCATAGCAACTAACTCACAGCACAAAGCAAAACGCCTCAGGGCAAAAGCGCTGAGGCGTTCAAATCTGGTGGCCTGGGGCGGAATCGAACCACCGACACGCGGATTTTCAATCCGCTGCTCTACCAACTGAGCTACCGGGCCATTTCACTCATTGGTGTTTACTGAGCGACGATCTCGATTATAGCAAGATCGTCAAAGTCGTTTGCCACGGGTGAGGTCAACGCCAAGCTGCTTGAGTTTGCGGTACAGGTGCGTGCGTTCAAGCCCGGTTTTTTCGGCCACACGGGTCATGGAGCCGCCTTCTTTGGCGAGGTGAAACTCGAAGTACGATTTTTCAAACGCATCACGAGACTCGCGCAGCGGCCGATCAAGGTCAAAGCGCTGGTGCGACTGTGGCCCCATGTCGCTCATGGTGGGCAGAGATGTACCGCCCATCATGGCGTGCTCAACCGTGAGCTCCGACGGCGCGCCAAGCGAGCTGCTGGGTGCAACTGAGCGGGTTAGCGAAGGCACGACAAACCCGTGGCTAACGGGTTTTTTGATCTGGAGCTTATTCAAACCGGCTTCGACGGATTTGAGCAGCTTTTGCATGGTGATCGGCTTTTCGAGGTAGGCAAAAGCACCAATTTTGGTGGCCTCGACAGCAGTTTCGATGGTGGCGTGGCCGCTCATCATGATGACGGGCATGGTTAATGTGCCGGTTGCAGCCCACTCTTTGAGCAAACTGACACCGTCGGTGTCGGGCATCCAAATGTCGAGCAAAACCAAGTCAGGCTGACCACGCAGCCTCGCGGCACGGGCCTGGGCGGCGTTTTCGGCCAATTCGACTTGGTGCCCTTCGTCGTTGAGGATCTCTGAGAGCAAGTCACGAATGCCGTGCTCGTCATCCACCACAAGTATGTTTGCCATGGTCTGTACGTTTATTTTGTTGTGTGGCGCCAACTATTTCGAGGCATTTTGACCCAAAAGCGCGGCGGATTGTTGCAAATTGACAACTGCGAATGATACCGACACTTGGGCCCCGATGGTTTGACCATCTTGGATTCGGTTGTTGACTTCGATTCGCGCGTGGTGGTCGTCGGCTATTTTCTTGACGACGGGCAAGCCCAGCCCCGTGCCTTTGGGTTTGGTGGTGACGTATGGCTCAAACACGCGGCGCAGCAGCGTTTGTGAAAACCCGGGTCCGTCGTCCAAAACAATCAGGCGGGCGGTTTGACCCGAGTTGGACAGCTGGGTCTTCAGCCAGACATGTCGGTTGCGGCCATCGGAGCTGCTGGCAGCCAAGCATGATTCTTGTGCGTTTTGGACCAAATTGTGAATGACCTGGCGCAGTTGCTGCGCGTCGGCGGCGATCACCGGGCATTGATCGTCAAGCTCGGCAATGATGGGCACCAAGGCGTGGCTCTCGGGGTACAGGCTAAGCACCTCGCGGGCCAGCTCGTTGAGGTCCAACGGCACGAGTCGGGCCGCCGGCAGGCGGCCATAGTCTCGAAACTCGTTGACCAAGCGCTTCATGGCATCGACTTGGTCCACGATGGTGTTGACCGACTTATTCAGCACCAAGGTGTCTGCGGTATCTAATTTGCCGTCAAGCTTTCGGCCTAGGCGCTCAGCCGACAGCTGGATGGGCGTGAGCGGATTTTTGATCTCATGGGCCAACCGGCGAGCGACTTCGCCCCAAGCTTGCGCGCGCTGCGCCGACACGATGTCGGTGATGTCGTCAACCACAAGCAGGCGTTGCCCGGCGGGCAGCCACGCGCCGCGCGCGATGAGGTGAACGGTGGTGTTGTCGTTAGCGCCGCCATGGTCGCCTTTGGTTTTGAACTCGCCGTTGGTTCCCGCCATGTCGAGGGTGGTGGCTCGTTGCCAGTGATCGTGGCCGTCATTTTTGTCTGAATCGACATCTGCACCAGGGTCGATGTCTGAAACCGTTGCCTCGCGGGGTGGTTCTAAGGCGCTGAACTCCGCCGCAACCAACCCGTGCAACTCGGCCAGTCCGGGAACATCGCCGATCGCTCGCCCTAGGTACGCCTCCAGTGGGGCGCGCAACACTCGCGACGCTGCGGGGTTGACGCTTTGCAAACGGTTGTCAGAGCCGATCACCAAGACGGCGGCGGTTTGGTTGTCCAAAATTGTCTGCAAGCGAGTGCCGGCTTGGCTTATTTGGGCCATTGATTGGGTGACTTGCTCGCGCGCGTCGAGCAGTTGCTGGGTCATTTGCGCAAAACTGCGGGTGAGCCCACCGAGTTCGTCGCGCGTCAGCAGGGCGGCTTTGGGAGTCAGGTCGCCCTGCGCGACTTCGCTCACGCCGTCGGCCAGCACGATCAGCGGTCGCACCAGCTGGTTGCCCAGCAAAACGGCGAGTAAAACGGCACCAAACACTGCCAAAAACAAACTCAACGTCAAGGTGCCGATGTACATGCGCTTAAGCCCGTCGCGGGCCAAAGCGCGCTCTTGATATTCGCGATGTGCTTCTTGAACGGCCAAGGCGTTACTCGCAACCGCTTGGGGCAAGGCCACACTGACTTGCAAAAATCGGGTGTCGCCGATGCCTAGCCCGAGCGAATCGGGAACGGCGGCAACCACGCGAACCCGAGGCGGGCTGGCGAGTGGTCCTGTGGCCGCGGCGGTTGTAGCGACGCTGGTCGGCTCATCCAAACCGTCGAGCTGCGTGCTGACTCGCTGAGTGCGCGCTTGGCGCATTTTGCTGATGCTGGGCCGGTCCAAGGACAAGGCGATTCGGCTACCCCCCGCGCTAGCCAGTAGTTGCTGTTGCGAGCTCCAAAGCGAGACATCGAGCGCGCCTAATTGTTCGCGAAGCCGCTCCAAGCCGGCAACGGTGGTTGGCCAATCGGCTTGTGCAGCGCTTGAGCGAACGCGGGTCTGAATCTCGTTGGCGGATGCATCGAGCGAGCTGCGGCCCAAGTTGAGGCCCGCCTCAAGCGCGGCCTCAACCCGCACATCAAACCAGCTTTCAATTGAGCGCGACACAAATTGGTATGACACCGAATAGATCAGCACGCCCGGCAAAAACCCAACCAAGCCGAAGATGAGTGCGATCTTGACCAACAGCCGGCTACCGAACTTGCCTCGGCGTAGCCGCAAAATCAGCCGCACCACGACCCAGATGATTACCGCAAAAAGCAACAAGGCCACCACGCCGTTGACGACCAATAGCCGCTCGTATTGCCGCTCGTAAAGCGCTTGGTTATGAGTTGCTTGGGTCAACAACACCATGAGTACCAAGCCAATGGCGACAACGGCCGTTGCGCCCAAGAACAGGGTGAACCGAACCCCTTGCGTCATGGATGCCGCGACGCGTTGGTCGTGAGCCGTGCGAGCCTGCCTCACGCCCACGTCGCTGAGGCTAGCCGTGTTGCGGGTCATGGCGCGCTTGCTCCTACGCGAACGGAGCGACTCGCCGCGACGGTCCACTCGGTTTGCCCGACAACGCCAATTTGAAACGGACGCGGCAACTGTGACACATCGAGCTTGAACCGAAAGTTGAGCATGTAGCGCTGATCGGGGTCGAGCGCCTGCAGCTCGGCCACGCGCCAGCGGCCAATCCGTGACATCGTCGTCACGGCCTCATTCAGGGTTTCGAAATTTTGGGTGAGTGCTGCCTCACCGGAGCTCACGGTGAGCCGCCACCGCCTAGACAGCGGTTGAAAGGCCAGTCGCCAAGTGCGAGACGCACTGACGACGCGTTGGTCACTCCAATACCAACGGTCTCGGGTGATGTCGACGTCGGCCACAAAATGCAGTGCAATACCCTTGGTAAGCGCCTCTTCAATGGCCGCAGGGAGAGCGAGTTTGACGTTTGATGCAACGATGATGCCATCTTCGCCCCGATCAGCACGCAATTGCACGACCTCGGCGGCGCTGGGCTGGGCCTGAACAGCAGCAGGCCACACCAAGCTCACGAAAATACAAAACAGAGCAAATCGCGCCCGATGCATCAACCCATGCGGCAGCCCATCACGCCAGTGGCGCAACTTTGACAAAGCGGGCGTAAAAAAATCCATCGTGGTCACCCGGTGGATTGTCTTTGAAGACTTCAACAATCGGGGCACTGCGTGGCAGCAGTTGCCCTGGTGCGTCCAAGCGTTTGGCATCGCTGTTGCGTGATTGAAACGCCGCAACCTGCCCCTCGCCCTCGGCTTGAAATACCGAACACGTGCAAAACACCAGCTGGCCACCCGGTTTGAGCAGCGGCCAAAGCGAATTGAGTAGCCGCTTTTGCGTGACCACCAGCTGCACCAAGTCAGCCTCACGACGCAGCCAACGCACATCGGGCTGGCGGCGCACAATGCCGCTGGCTGTGCAGGGTGCATCGATCAAGATGGCGTCAAATTGCTCGCCCGTCCACCAAGCTTCTGGCTCGCCTGCGTCGCCAACCAGCACGCTCACGCGCCGCGCATCGGTTTGACCGACACGCCGCAGGTTATCGAGGATTCGGCCCAAGCGCGCCGCACTCACGTCCAGCGCGGTGACGTGGGCATTGGGCGCGAGCTCCAACAAATGGGTCGTTTTGCCGCCTGGGGCGGCGCAGGCGTCCAAAATCCTCAGTGGCAAGCTCGCGTCTAAACCATCGAGCAAGAGCGGCGCAGCGAGCTGAGCGGCGGCATCTTGAACGCTGAAGTGACCTTGCGAAAATCCGGACATCAAGTGCACCGGGCGGGCTGGCCGGGCAATGAAGGCTTGTCGTCCGACTTGCTGCCATGATCCTAAAACAGTAGCATCAACCTCAATAGAATCGGAGACCAAGGGCTTAAAAGCCTCTGAAAATCGCACGGTGAGTGGCCCAGCGTTGTTATTTTCGAAAGCAATCTGTTCCCAGTGTTTGGGATGCTCCACGCGCAGCCGCTTGAGCCACCACGCAGGGTGGTTGAAAACCGCGACCGGGTCGCTTTGGGTGGCATCGATGAGCGCTGGTTGCTCGCGCAAAAACCGCCGTAGCACGGCGTTGATGAATGCGGCTTGGCCGGCGGTGGCAGCTTGCTGCTTGGCGGCCTCAACGGCTTGGCTCACCAAGGTGTGGGCGGCGTAGGGCGCGGTTTGCGGGTTCCAAATCAAGGCAAGCGAGCTGCCCAAGAGCGCGTCTACCTCAGCGGGCGGCTTTTTGGGTGCCAACAACTTGCGAATGGCTTGCGCGCGGCCCCAATTTCGCCAGACCTGAAACGCCATGGCTTGCACGGCAGGCCGCTCGTCCGGGTTGAGCCGAACTTGCGACACGGCCCAAGAGTCGCCCTCCATGCTAGCCCCAACGACAGCCGCGACGGACTGCAACAGCCGCCAAAGCGGTAATTGCATATGGGACGACGTGACAGAATCTCCGTCGCGGTCGTGCGACGGCCTCACGCGAGCGTGTCAGACCAGATGCTGCGCGCCCAGTTCATCGCGTAAATGCCTTCAAGCTCGGTTGGGCCGGGGCTCAAACCGCCCGAACCCGCAACAGTTTTGAACGTCTTCTCAGCGGCAACGTACGAGTGTACGCTGGCGACATGCACCACGCTTTTGTCGTCAATGAAGCTGTAGCAGGTATTGGTGAGCATGGGTGCGGGGTTGACTTCCCAGCCTGACAGCTGAGCCACGATGGCCGCCGCAGCGACCTTGGCGTGGCTGTTGGCCATGTGGCCACTCTTGGGCATCGCTGGCGCGATTTGAATCGAGTCACCGATGACGAACACGTCCTTTGCCGCAGTCGACTCGAAAGTTTGGTAGTTCACCCCGGCCCAGCGCCCATTGGCCATGTTGCTCAGGCCCGACTGGACAGCAATTGAACCAGCGCGCATGGACGGCAGCACGTTGAGGACATTGGCCTTCACGTCGTCTTGCACCTCGAACTTGATCAAACCCGCTTTGGCATCAATCGCGACCGCTTTGTGTTGACCCCGGTACTCGACCATGCCTTTGTAGTTGTTTGCCCAAACGGCCTTGAATAAAGCGCCTTTGGATGTCACGTCGGGGTTGGCATCCAGAATCAAGACCTTGCTTTTGGGTTTGTTGTTTTTCAAGTACCAAGCCACCTGGCAAGCACGCTCATATGGGCCGGGTGGGCAGCGGTATGGGGCTTCGGGGATGGTGATGGCGAAGGTGCCGCCGTCTGGCATGTCTTGGAGCTGCTTTCGCAGTGCAACGGTCTCGGCGCCGGCTTTCCAAGCCTGCAAAACGCGCCCTTCGGCGTGCGCAGCAGCCAAGCCTTCGACACTACCCATCATCAGCTCGATGCCGGGTGACACCACCAGCTTGTCGTAGCCGATGGTCGCGCCGCCTTTTAAGGTCACGGTCTTCTTAGCCGTGTCGATGGACTGCGCCATGTCTTTGACCACGGTCACGCCGTGATTGGTGCTCAAGCCCGTGTAGGGTACGGTGACGTCGGCGATCGATTTGGAGCCGCCGACGACGAGGTTGGATATCGGGCACGACACGAACGCGTCCGAGGGCTCGATGAGAACCACGTCAATTTTGTTGTCGCTGAGCAAACGCACGTATTTGGCGGCTGTTGCGCCGCCATAGCCGCCGCCAATGACCAGCACACGTGCCTTGGCCGGAATGCTTGCAACTTTCGCCGACTGCGTCGTCGCGCATGCGCTGACGCCCAGCAAACTCATTGCAGAAGCCGAAGCCAAGAAACCGCGACGCTGCAAGCCTTGGGTGGTGGAAGTGATGATGTGGCTCATGTCGTTGCCCCTTATTTCTTTTGCGCAGCAAAGTAGATCGCAATTTGCTCAATCTGCGAGTCGGAGTAGCCCTTGGACAGTTGATGCATGACCGTAGCCGTGCGCGCGCCCGACTTGAACGCGGCCATTTGCGCCACGATGTAGTCCTTCTGTACGCCAGCCAAGGACAAGACTGCCGCACCGTCAGGGGCTTTGCCGTTGGTTCCGTGGCAATTGGCACACGTGGCGGCCAAAGCACGCACGTGCAAAACCGCCGACGGTGAAGGCGTAGCCGCTGCTGGAGTGGCGGCTGACTGCGCCCAGGCCGCGCAACCCAAGGTTGCAAAAACGAGGCTTGCGGCGAAGGATCGAATGGCCGGATAACGATTGCGGTGCATGGTGCCAAGCTCCAGAAGTTGAGGCCGCGAGTTTAGCCTCAGCACTTCAGTTTCGCCAGCGGAGTACTGCTAGCCCAAAGTTTGCGCAGCCCGCAGCCCAAACAACCAAGCCAGCGCACCGGTTGGGTATTGCGCAATCGACTCGTTATAAACAGCGACGCAGGCATCAAAATTCTCGCTTTGGGTCATCACTCGAGCCTCGCTTCGGGCCAGGTCTTGTTGAACCTCGCCAGGCCACGGCGCGCCAGCCAGGTCTTGCGACCCCGTCCGCACGGCATCCAAAGCTTGGGCCAGCGCAGACTGAGCGATGGACAAAGCCTTGATGCGCGGCGCGTCAAGTGGGCGAACTGCGGCGTGCGCGGCCGCGTTGGCCGACTGCTGCACACACGCCTCCATGCGGTGCCAAAGCGATTCTTGCTCGGCATCGCTCACGTGAACCAGCTGCGCGTGCGCCATTCGAAGCAAAACGGCCGCACGCTCCTCAGTCGCGTGCCCCAAATCCGCAAAACATTTGATCGCAGCCGCCCGTTCGCGCATCAAGCGATTGTAAGCACCAAAAGCCCAAAAAACCAACAAAGCGGCGGCCGAAAGCGCAATCCAATTGAGGTTAAGCACCATTGCCCGCCTCAGCTTGAATGACGCTATAAATTGATCTAAAAAGACGATCAAAAACGGAAATGTAACGTGATTTTGGCACTTGGTCGCCGTATTTATTGGGTTTGTTGCTATTATTTTTAGGACTTACGCAAGATTGTCCCAGCAAGGCGCAGCGACGACGACAGTGCGAATAGCACGGCTAGGAGCTGCAACGCCGCAGGGGCGGTTTTGCGTAGGTCCTAATTTTCAATGATCAACATTGCTTCATTGTCGACCATCTTGACGAGTCCAAAGCAAAACCGCCCGCTGCGCGATGCACAGCGGGCGGTTTTTTAGCCTCGTGACCGACCGCCTTTCAGCAGTCAGTCACCCGGCACTCACCAATAGAGATGAAATCTCACTCAGCGACGGCTGCTACCTCATCAGATCCATCAGCCAACTCAGCCACTTCAGCCGATTCGGCGTCAGCAATCCGACGTCGCTCTTCTTCATCCAGCGCGTCCTTGGCTTTGCGTGCATCATGGTACGCCATGCCGGTACCAGCAGGAATCAGCCGACCGACGATCACGTTCTCCTTCAAGCCACGCAATTCGTCACGCTTGCCCATGATGGCCGCCTCGGTCAGCACGCGAGTCGTCTCTTGGAATGACGCGGCGCTGATGAAGCTGTCAGTCGACAACGATGCGCGGGTGATACCCAACAGCAAATTGGTGTAAGTCGTTGGCACCTTGCCAGCGGCGCGCAATGCGTCGTTGGTGTCCAAGATTTCACTGCGCTCGACTTGCTCACCGGCGATGAAATTGCTGTCGCCAGCGTTTTCGATCACCACGCGGCGCAACATCTGGCGAACGATCAACTCGATGTGTTTGTCGTTAATCTTCACGCCTTGCAGTCGGTACACGTCTTGAACTTCTTCAACGATGTGATGCGCCAACTCTTCGATGCCCAACAAGCGCAAGATATCTTGCGAGTCCGACGGGCCATCAACCACGGTTTCACCCTTGTTAATGACTTGACCCTCGTGAACCACGATGTTCTTCTCTTTGGGCACCAACTCTTCCCAAACCTTGCCATCGGGGTCGGTGATTTGCATGCGCACCTTGCCTTTGGTCTCCTTACCAAACGACACGATCCCGGTGAGCTCAGCCAGCACGCCCTTGTCTTTGGGGCTGCGCGCTTCAAACAACTCGGTCACGCGCGGCAAGCCGCCCGTGATGTCGCGGGTCTTTTGACCTTCAACAGGAATGCGGGCGAGCACCTCGCCGGGGCCAACATCTTGCGCATCACGCGCCTGAATCAAGGAGCCAACTTGGAAGCCAATCGTCACCGAGTGATCGGTGCCAGGAATCTTCACTTCGTTGCCGCTCGCATCAATGAGCTTGACCTGTGGTCGCACGACTTTGGCGACGCCACGTCGTTTGGGGTCGATCACCACCAAAGTTGACAAGCCAGTGACTTCGTCAACCTGTTTAGCAACCGTGACGCCTTCGTCCATGTTCTCGAATTTCACCCGTCCGGCGAACTCGGTGATCACGGGGCGAGTCAATGGATCCCAGTTCGCGAGAACCGTGCCCGCCTTCACCACTTGGTCGGCCTTGATCGTCAGCACAGCACCGTACGGCACTTTGTGACGCTCGCGCTCGCGACCGTTGTCGTCAGTGATGACGATCTCGCCAGAGCGAGAGATCACGACCAACTCCTTCTTGGTGTTGGTCACATAGCGCATGGTTGCATTGAACCCAATCGATCCAGCGCTCTTGGCTTCGACGCTTGAAGCAACGATTGCACGCGACGCTGCGCCACCAATGTGGAAGGTACGCATCGTCAACTGCGTGCCAGGCTCGCCAATCGACTGCGCTGCGATCACGCCGACAGCTTCGCCGACGTTGATCAAACCGCCACGTCCCAAATCGCGGCCGTAGCACTTGGCGCACAAGCCAAAGCGAGTCTCGCAGTGCAGCGCAGTGCGGACTTTTACCTCGTCAACACCGACTGCGTCGATGATGTCGATGTTGTCTTCGTCCAGCATCTCGCCCGCAGCAACGATCACCGCCCGCGTCTCAGGGTGGATCACATCTTCGGCAGCGGTGCGGCCCAAAATGCGGTCGCGCAACGAGTCAATGACTTCACCGCCTTCAACTTTGGCGCGCATGACTTGACCGTCATGGGTGCCGCAGTCGGCTTCGATGATCACCAAGTCTTGGGTCACGTCAACCAAGCGACGGGTCAAGTAGCCCGAGTTGGCGGTTTTCAGCGCCGTATCAGCCAGACCTTTGCGCGCGCCATGCGTCGAGATGAAGTACTGCAACACGTTCAGGCCTTCGCGGAAGTTGGCCGTGATCGGGGTTTCGATGATCGAGCCGTCAGGCTTTGCCATCAAACCACGCATACCTGCCAACTGGCGGATTTGCGCGGCAGAGCCGCGAGCGCCGGAGTCGGCCATCATGTAGATGGAGTTAAACGACTCTTGCTCAACTTCTTTGCCGTGGCGGTCAATGACTTTTTCTTTGGCCAACTGGGCCATCATGACCTTCGATACTTCGTCGCCAGCCTTGCCCCAAATGTCCACAACCTTGTTGTAGCGCTCACCTGAGGTCACCAAGCCCGAGACATACTGTTGCTCGATCTCTTTGACTTCTTTCTCAGCGCGGGCAATGATTCCGTGCTTCTCTGGTGGCACCAACATGTCGTCGATGGCAATCGAGATGCCCGCACGCGTCGCCAAGCGAAAGCCAGCCTGCAAGAGTTTGTCGGCAAAAACGACGGTCTCTTTGAGTCCGCACTTGCGAAACGACACGCTGATGAGTTTGGAGATTTCCTTTTTCTTCAACGCTTTGTTGATGTTTGAAAATGGCAGGCCCTTAGGCAAAATCTCACTCAGAAGAGCGCGACCAGCGGTCGTCTCGACCAACTTGGTGCTCGAACTCCACTCACCGGTGGCTTTGTCAAGCGTGTGCTCGGTCATGCGAACAGTGACGCGCGCAGTCAGGTCGACTTCGTTGGCATCCAGAGCGCGCTGTACTTCGCCCACATCCGCGAACACCAGGCCTTCGCCTTTGGCGTTGACGCGATCACGGGTCGTGTAATACAAACCCAACACCACGTCTTGCGACGGGACAATCGACGGCTCGCCCGATGCAGGGAACAACACGTTGTTGGACGCGAGCATCAGTGCCCGGCATTCCATCTGCGCTTCAACCGACAAAGGCACGTGAACGGCCATTTGGTCGCCGTCAAAGTCAGCGTTAAACGCCGAACAAACGAGCGGGTGTAGCTGAATCGCCTTGCCCTCGATCAAGATCGGCTCAAACGCTTGAATGCCCAAGCGGTGAAGCGTTGGCGCGCGATTGAGTAGCACAGGGTGCTCTTTGATCACTTCTTCAAGCAAGTCCCACACGATTGGCGTGCCGGATTCAACTTCCTTTTTGGCTGCCTTGATGGTCGTGGCAATGCCCATGGCCTCCAAACGCGAGAAAATGAAAGGCTTGAACAACTCGAGCGCCATCAATTTCGGCAAGCCGCACTGATGCAGCTTGAGTGTTGGTCCCACCGTGATCACCGAGCGGCCCGAGTAGTCGACGCGCTTGCCCAGCAAGTTCTGGCGGAAACGACCGCTCTTGCCTTTGATCATGTCAGCCAGCGACTTCAACGCGCGCTTGTTTGCACCCGTCATGGCTTTGCCGCGACGGCCGTTATCCAGCAGCGAGTCAACCGACTCTTGCAACATGCGCTTTTCGTTGCGTGCGATGATTTCCGGCGCCTTCAACTCCAACAAGCGGCGCAGGCGGCTGTTGCGGTTGATCACGCGGCGATACAAGTCATTGAGGTCGGAAGTCGCAAAACGACCACCATCCAACGGCACCAACGGACGCAAATCAGGCGGCAGAACCGGCAAGACTTCCATGATCATCCATTCAGGCTTCATGCCTGACTTCTTGAATGCCTCTAGCATTTTCAAGCGCTTGGAGTTCTTCTTGACTTTGAGCTCGGAGCCGGTCAAGTCGTTGCGCAGGCGCTCGATTTCAGTATCCAACTCAATCGCCTTGAGCAACTCTTTGATGCCTTCGGCGCCCATTTTCGCGGTGAATTCGTCGCCGAACTCGCGAAACTTGGCATCGTAGTCATCTTCGCTCATGATCGTGCCCTTTTTCAGGGGCGTCATGCCGGAGTCGGTGACGACATACGCTTCAAAATACAGCACGCGCTCGATGTCTCGCAGGGTCATGTCCAGCACCAAGCCCAAACGGCTAGGCAGGCTTTTCAAGAACCAGATGTGTGCGCAGGGTGCAGCCAGGTCAATGTGACCCATGCGTTCGCGGCGAACCTTTGTTTGTGTGACTTCAACGCCGCACTTTTCGCAAATCACGCCACGGTGCTTGAGGCGTTTGTACTTGCCGCAAAGGCATTCGTAGTCTTTGATTGGCCCAAAGATTTTTGCGCAAAACAAACCGTCGCGCTCGGGCTTGAACGTGCGGTAGTTGATGGTCTCAGGCTTTTTAACTTCACCGAAAGACCACGAGCGAATTTTCTCGGGCGATGCAATTCCAATTTTGATGGCATCGAAATGCTCATCGGGCGTGAATTGCTTGAACAGGTCCATCAAGGATTTCATGATCGGTTCCTATCTGTAATCAGTTGCGTTCGAGTTCGATGTTGATGCCCAAGGAGCGAATCTCCTTGACCAACACATTGAACGACTCTGGCATGCCCGCTTCAATCGCGTGCTCGCCCTTGACAATGCTTTCGTAGACCTTGGTGCGACCTTGGACGTCGTCAGACTTAACCGTCAACATCTCTTGCAGCGTGTAGGAAGCGCCGTAAGCCTTGAGTGCCCACACCTCCATCTCGCCGAAACGTTGTCCACCAAACTGCGCTTTGCCGCCGAGTGGTTGTTGGGTGACCAGGCTGTACGGCCCAGTCGAGCGGGCGTGCATTTTGTCGTCGACCAAGTGGTGAAGTTTGAGCACATGCATGTAGCCAACGGTCGTGACGCGATCAAATCGATCACCAGTGCGGCCATCATGTAAAAACGCTTGCGTGCGCGTTGCCGTCAAGCCCTTCGCCGCCATGACATCGTCAGGGTACGCGAGCTTGAGCATGCTGCGAATCTCTTCTTCAGCAGCGCCATCAAACACCGGTGTCGCGAATGTCACGCCTTTGGACAAGTTCGCCGCCATGTCGAGCACTTCTTGATCACTCAATGCCGCGACATCTTCGGCGCGACCCGAGCCGGTGGCGTAGAACGATTCGATGAACTTGCGCAACTCCATGACCTTTGCTTCGGCTTGCAACATGTCGCCAATGCGTTGGCCAATACCCTTAGCCGCCCAGCCCAAGTGCACTTCAAGCACCTGACCCACGTTCATGCGTGATGGAACACCCAAGGGGTTCAAGACGATGTCGCAAGGTGTGCCGTCGGCCATGTAGGGCATGTCTTCGACCGGAACGATCTTGGACACAACACCCTTGTTGCCATGACGGCCCGCCATTTTGTCGCCTGGCTGCAAGCGACGCTTCACAGCCAAGTAGACCTTGACCATTTTCAACACACCAGCGGGCAATTCGTCGCCTTGGGTCAGCTTCTTGCGTTTTTCCTCGAACGACAAGTCAAAACTATGGCGGGTTTGATCCAGCGAGTTTTTGATGCTCTCCAATTGTTGCGCAACGGTTTCGTCCGCCGGGCGGATGTCGAACCAGTGGAATTTTTCCACTGACGTCAAATACGCCTTGTCGAGCTTGCTTCCCTTGGGCAGCTTGTTTGGCCCGCCATTTGCGGCTTGACCGATCAGCAGTTTTTCGATCCGGTCAAACGCGTCAGCTTCAACGATGCGAAGCTGGTCGTTCAGATCCAAACGAAAGCGCTTGAGCTCATCATCGATGATTTGTTGCGCGCGTTTGTCGCGTGGAATGCCTTCGCGGGTGAACACTTGCACGTCAATCACGGTGCCTTGAGAGCCCTGACCGACACGCAACGATGTGTCTTTCACGTCGCTGGCTTTCTCACCGAAAATGGCGCGAAGCAGCTTCTCTTCTGGCGTGAGGGTGGTTTCGCCCTTTGGCGTGACCTTGCCAACCAGCACATCACCTGGCTGCACTTCAGCACCCACGTAGATGATTCCCGACTCATCCATTCGGTTGAGTTGTTGCTCAGACAGATTCGGGATATCGCGGGTGATGTCTTCCGACCCCAGCTTGGTATCACGCGCCATCACAACGAGTTCTTCAATGTGAATCGATGTGTAGCGGTCTTCGGCAACCACGCGCTCGGAGATGAGGATGGAATCCTCAAAGTTGTAGCCGTTCCAAGGCATGAACGCGACCAACATGTTCTGGCCCAAAGCCAGTTCACCCAAGTCGGTTGATGCGCCGTCGGCCACGACATCGCCCTTGGCAATCTTGTCTCCGCGCTTGACGATAGGACGCTGGTGGATGTTTGTGTTTTGGTTCGAACGCTGATATTTGATCAGGTTGTAGATGTCGACACCGACTTCGCCAGCGGCAGCTTCAGCGTCGTTGACGCGCACGACGATTCGAGCAGAGTCAACGTAATCAACGATGCCGCCACGGGTTGCGGTCACGACTGTGCCGGAGTCAACCGCAGCCACCCGTTCAATGCCGGTACCAACAAACGCTTTTTCTGGGCGCAAGATCGGCACCGCTTGGCGCTGCATGTTCGCGCCCATCAAAGCGCGGTTTGCGTCGTCGTGCTCAAGAAACGGCACGAGTGATGCCGCGACAGACACGATCTGAGCGGGCGACACGTCCATGTATTGCACGCGCTCGGCACCGACCAAAACGGACTCGCCTTTTTCGCGAGCCGAGATCAAGTCGCCGACCAAGCGGTTGTCTTTGTCAACCACCGCATTCGCCTGTGCGATGACGTACTTGCCTTCTTCGATTGCCGACAAGAAGTCAATCTCGTCGGTGATCTTGCTGTCAGCCACGCGGCGATACGGAGTTTCGATGAAGCCATATTCGTTCAAACGCGCATACAGCGCGAGTGAATTGATCAGCCCGATGTTTGGACCCTCAGGCGTCTCAATTGGACACACCCGACCGTAGTGAGTCACGTGAACGTCGCGAACCTCGAAGCCAGCGCGCTCGCGAGTCAAGCCACCTGGGCCAAGAGCCGATACGCGGCGCTTGTGGGTGATCTCAGACAGCGGGTTGGTCTGGTCCATGAATTGGGACAGCTGCGAAGCCCCGAAAAACTCTTTCAATGCAGCGGAAATTGGCTTCGAGTTAATCAAGTCGTGCGGCATGAGCGGCTCTTGCTCAGCCTGGCCCAAACGCTCTTTGACGGCCTTCTCAATCCGGGCCAAACCGGCGCGGTATTGATTCTCGGCCAACTCACCAACGCATCGCACACGGCGATTGCCCAAGTGGTCGATGTCATCGACCTCACCGCGGCCGTTGCGCAATTCAACCAAAATTTTGACCACAGACAAAATGTCTTCGTTCGACATGACCATCTCGCCCGTTGAGCCATCGCGTCCAACACGGGCGTTGAACTTCATGCGCCCAACGCGGCTGAGGTCATAGGTGTCTGGGTTGAAGAACAAGCGATAAAACAGCGCTTGAACGGCATCTTCCGTCGGTGGCTCGCCTGGGCGCATCATGCGGTAGATGGCGACACGGGCTGCAAACTCGTCAGTGGTCTCGTCTGCGCGCAGGGTCTGCGACATGTACGGGCCTTGATCGAGCTCGTTCGTGTAGATACAGGCGATTTCTTGAACACCACTTGAGCGCAGCTTTTTGAGCAGCACTTCGGTGATTTCGTCGTTGGCTTTTGCCAAAATCTCGCCCGTGTCGGAGTCAACGATGTTGCGCGCAGCAACTCGGCCAACCAAAAAGTCTTCAGGCACAGAAATGTGCGTGGTACCCGACTGCTCCAACTCACGGGTGTGGCGCGCGGTCACACGCTTGTCTTTTGCGACAACCACTTTGCCCGATTTGTCGGTGATGTCGAAGCTTGCAACCTCGCCGCGCAAGCGCTCAGATACAAACTCCATCTGCGCTCCGCTGTCCATCAGGCGGAAGTTGTCGTTGACAAAGAAGTTTGCCAAGATGGTCTCGGGCGTGAGGCCGATGGCTTTAAGCAAAATCGTAACCGGCATTTTGCGACGGCGGTCTACACGGAAGTACAAGACGTCTTTGGGATCAAACTCGAAATCGAGCCACGAGCCACGGTAAGGAATCACGCGCGCAGAGAAAAGCAATTTGCCTGAGCTGTGCGTCTTGCCCTTGTCGTGCTCGAAAAACACGCCGGGCGAGCGGTGCAACTGAGACACGATGACGCGCTCGGTGCCGTTGATGATGAACGAGCCTTTGTCGGTCATGAGCGGTACTTCGCCCATGTAAACCTCTTGCTCTTTGACTTCTTTGACCACTTTTGACGAGCTAGTGCTCGATTCGCGGTCATAAATGATCAATTGCACCCGCGCACGGACAGCTGATCCAAACGTCAAACCGCGGGTTTGGCATTCGCGCACATCAAACGCTGGCTTGGCCAGGTTGTATTCGATGTACTTCATCTCCACAAAGCCGTTGTGCGAAACGATTGGGAAGGCGTTCAAAAACGCCGCTTGCAGGCCTTCGTTGGTCCGCTGACGCGGGCCGATACCGGCTTGTAAAAATGCGATGTAAGCATCGCGCTGCATTTGCAGCAAATAGGGCACTGTGACAACGGATTCGCGTTTGCCGAAGCTTTTGCGAATGCGCATGCGTTCAGTGAACGAGTAGTTGGGTAGCTTGAGTTGGGCCATGAGATCTCCGGACGGTTTCCTGGGGTCTTTGGCGACTGTGGGGTGCTGGCGCGTGCGGCATTGCACGGCTCAGACTTGGTGGTTGGCCACTACCAACCAATGGCGGACAGCTTGACCTGATGTCAAACCCGAACCAAGGCATCTTCTGCAGTCACTCTTCAGAAGACACTCAAAACCAGCCGACAAACACGCGGCTTGGTTTTGAGTGCACTCTGATTCGCAAGCGTGCCACGAAGGCAAGCTTGCGAACAAAGCACAAAACCTCGCGAGTACCAAACGGCACCAGCGAGGTTCATGGAGTCAGCTTTACTTGAGTTCGGCCTTTGCGCCGGCTTCTTCAAGCTTCTTCTTGGCGGCTTCAGCGTCAGCTTTTGGCATGCCTTCTTTGACGGCCTTTGGCGCGCCATCGACAACATCCTTGGCTTCTTTGAGGCCCAAGCCGGTGATTTCGCGAACGGCCTTGATGACTGACACTTTTTGTGCGCCAGCTTCAAGCAAGATCACGCTGAATTCGGTTTGCTCTTCAGCGACCGCGGCAGCGGCACCGCCACCACCAGCAGCTGGTGCCGACATCGCAGCGGCGCTTACGCCAAATTTCTCTTCGATCGCTTTAACGAGCTCGTTGAGGTCCATGACCGACATCGTGTCGAGTGCGGTCAAAAATGCGTCTTTATCGAATGCCATGTTGTTTCCTAACAATCAGTTGGTGCAAATCAGTTGAGCCGAATCCGAGGGCCATCAGGCCGCTGCGGGTTCGCTCCGCTTTTCTGCGAGCGCCGCCAAAACACGCGCGGTGCGCGCCATCGGCGACATGAGCAAGCCACAAATTTGGGCCAGCAAAACCTCTTTTGGAGGGATGTTCGCGAGCTGCTTAACGCCATTGACGTCCAAAGCTTTCCCGTTGAAGGCACCACATCGAATCACCAACTTGTCGTTGGTTTTTGCGAAGTCAGCCACCACTTTCGCGGCGGCAACGGCGTCTTCAGAGAAGCCATAGATCAGCGGGCCAGACATCTGATCGGCGACAACGGCAAAACCACTGGATGCAACAGCACGGCGAGCCAGGGTGTTTTTCAACACCGACAGGGTCACGCCTTTGCTGCGCGCATCGTTGCGCAGTTTTGTCATGTCAGCGACCGCGATACCACGGTACTCCGCCATCACAAGCGTTTGAGCTTTAGCTGCGAGCGCCGTGACATCATCGATGACGGCTTGTTTCTCACTGCGATTGAGACTCAAAGTCTTTCTCCTAACAATGTGAGCTGAGTTACCCCGAGCCCACGGCTTCAATCAGCGATCAACTGTGTCCAGAACTTGCATTCGTTACCCAGCAGGACCACCATCTGCGTTGGTTGATGGATTAAGCCGAACCTTTTCAAGTGCGGCACCAACGGTCTTCGATGACTCACTCAAGTTTGGTTCAAACCTCACTTGAGCAACCCACCGGAATCCTCATGAAAACCAATCAAAGATCGATCTGCACAAAGACTACTTCTTTTCCCTGTTGCGGATTAGGCGACCAGAGTTGCCATGTCGATGCGAACACCAACGCCCATCGACGACGAGATCGCCGCTTTGCGCAGGTAAACGCCTTTGCTTGACGCTGGCTTGGCTTTGGTCAGTGCGTCAATCAGTGCTGCAAGGTTGCCCTTAAGCTTGTCTGATTCGAACGAGCGACGGCCGATGGTGCCGTGAACGATACCAGCCTTGTCGACGCGGAACTGGACTTGACCGGCCTTGGCGTTGCGAACAGCGGTTGCAACGTCTGGCGTCACCGTGCCGACTTTCGGATTAGGCATCAAGCCGCGTGGGCCGAGAATTTGACCCAAAGTACCGACGACGCGCATCGCATCCGGCGCAGCGATCACGACGTCAAATGGCATGTCGCCCGCTTTGACGCGTGCAGCCAAATCTTCCATGCCCACGATGTCAGCGCCGGCAGCGCGAGCTTCGTCTGCCTTTGCGCCTTGGGCAAAAACAGCGATGCGCTTGACCTTGCCGGTGCCGTGAGGCAACACAACTGCGCCGCGAACGACTTGGTCCGACTTCTTAGCATCGATGCCGAGCTGAACAGCGACGTCGATCGATTCGTCAAACTTGGCGAGCGCGAATTCTTTGACCAAACCGATTGCGTCATCAAACGCGTACAGTTTGTTCGAATCAATTTTGCCAGCCGAGAGTTTTTGGCGTTTGGTAAGTTTTGCCATGATTAAACTCCTTCAACCGTCACGCCCATCGAGCGCGCTGAACCTGCAATGGTGCGAACTGCTGCGTCAAGATCGGCAGCGGTCATGTCTTTCATCTTGATCTTGGCGATGTCTTCGAGCTGAGCGCGAGTGATCTTGCCAACTTTGGCGCTATGCGGTGTCGCCGAGCCTTTGTCGAGCTTGATAGCTTTCTTGATCAAGGTCGTCGCTGGTGGCGTCTTGATGATGAAGGTGAAGCTCTTGTCTGCATAGGCCGTGATGACCACGGGCAACGGCAAACCTGGCTCGACGCCTTGGGTCTGCGCGTTAAACGCCTTGCAAAACTCCATGATGTTGAGACCGCGTTGGCCCAACGCTGGACCGATTGGGGGCGATGGATTCGCCTTACCGGCGGGAACTTGCAGCTTAACAAAGCCGACAATTTTCTTTGCCATATTGACTCCGATGCGGGTGGTTAACGCTTCGTTTGAAGCTCCCCGCGGTTGAAACAGCCTGTTATTTAAAGCGCCAGACTGTCAAAAGCGCTGATTCTTGGTTGGAATCAGGTTTTCTCGATCTGAGAAAACTCCAACTCCACCGGTGTCGCACGCCCGAAGATCGTGACCGACACGCGAACTTTATTCTTTTCAAAGTTGACGTCTTCGACCGTACCGTTGAAATCTGTGAACGGACCGTCTTTGACTCGAACGTACTCTCCGACCATGAACTCGACCTTGTGCCGAGGCTTGTCCGTGCCCTCTTGCATTTGGTTGACGATTTTCATGACTTCGTCTTCAGAAATGGGTGTCGGGCGATTGCGTGCACCGCCGATGAAACCCGTGACCTTGTTGGTATTTTTGACCAAATGCCACGAATCGTCATCCATAACCATCTCAACCAAGACGTATCCTGGAAAAAATTTGCGCTCGGTGGTTTTGCGAACACCGTTTTTCATCTCAACGACTTCTTCGGTAGGCACCATGATGCGGCCGAATTTGTCTTGCATGCCTTCGCGGTTAATCCGCTCAATGATGGCCCGCTCGACAGACTTTTCCATGCCCGAATAAGCATGAACAACGTACCACTTGAGATTGGGATTCACCACGGGGCCTGGCGGAGCCGAATCGGTTGCGGTCACAGCCTCAACAATTGCGGCGTCGGTTTGCTCTGGAGCGTCGTTTGTCTCGACCATGTTGTTACTCACTCATTTTCTCCATTGCAAAATCAGGTCGTAAAACACCCATTCGAGCGATTTGTCAACCACCCAGAGAAAGAGCGCCATGATCACCACGAAACCAAAAACATATGCGGTCATTTGAATGGCTTCTTTGCGAGTTGGCCAAACCACTTTTTTCGCTTCGCGAACCGAGTCTTTGGACAGCGCAACGAACTGCTTGCCAGGCTCGGACGTGAAAAACACGACTGCAGCAGCAACCATCGAAGCCAGCACGGTCAGCCATTGAACCAAACCACCCTGTTTGGACAGCATGTAGTACCCAACCAGCCCGCCAATCACCAATGCGACAGCAGCGATGATTTTGGCGGTGTCTAGTCGGGTGTTGACTGTTTCGACTTCTGCGGCTGCCATTCGTGACCTTTTCGTAACCTTGAAACTGGCTGGTCTCAAACAGACCACTCACCACCCTGATTGGGGACTGACTCGATACAGACAACGAAGCCCGCAAGCAAATGGCGGGCTGTGTTGTCAAATTTTTTGCCATTTTGACTGGCAGGGGCAGAGGGAATCGAACCCCCAACCTTCGGTTTTGGAGACCGACGCTCTGCCAGTTGAGCTATACCCCTTCAGGACAACCGCTCATCGCGGTCAACCTTAATTCTGGCGAATGACGGTCAGGCGATGATCTTAGCGACGACACCTGAGCCGACGGTTTTGCCGCCTTCGCGGATGGCGAAACGCAAGCCCTCTTGCATGGCAATGGGGTTGATCAGTTTGACCGTGATGCTGACGTTGTCGCCAGGCATGATCATCTCTTTG